>DATFQO010000058.1:0-97991 GCA_035264245.1 Solirubrobacterales bacterium | reverse complement strand
CAACGGCGGCCCCAGTAACTCGGAAGTCCCCTCGGACATCGTCAACAACGTCGTCTTCGCCAACACCGGCGGCTCCAGCAGCAACCAGATCGCCTTTGCGGGCCTCTTGAACAAATCGGTGACCTGGGAACCGGGGCTGGGCGTCCTCCGCCTCGAAGGGACGCTCACCGTGGCCGGGGGCTCAACCTTGACCATGAAGCCCGGCATCACCCTGCTCGCCGGCTCGCTGAAAGTACAGGGGACGCTGAGGGCCGAAGGAACGGCGGCGAATCCCGTGACCTTCGAACCCAAGAGCATGACCGGCAACTGCGGCTACATTCGCCTGGAATCGGGCAGCGGTGCCTCCGTTCTGGACCACATGGAAGTCTCCCGGTGCAACGCCGGCACGGGCTCTGGCGCAATCGAAATCAAGGGTGTGTCGCCCACCGTCACCAACTCGACGTTCAGGAGCAACGGTCCCTACGCGATCAGGGTGACGGAATCCGGCGCCCCGAAAATCGAAAGGAACCGCTTCCGCGCGAACACGGCCGGCCTCTCCTATTCCGGCAACGGCAAACTGGCGGCGCCGAGCAACGACTGGGGATGCACCAGCGGCCCGAAGCCGGCCGGCTGCGGAGATTCCGTCACCACGAACGTCGAATGGAAGCCGGCGACGCCGACCCCAGAGAAAGACGGCGAATGCTTCGGCGAGGACTCGCAGTGCCCCAAGGGGGCCGACCCTGTCAGCCTCGCGACCGGCGAGCTCAGCTACTCGCACCGGGATCTGCTCTTGACGAACAAGAGCCGAGTGCCGCTGGAGTTCGCCCGCTCCTACAGCTCCGGCTCGAGCGATGACGCCGGCCTCGGCCCCGGCTGGTCGCAGACGGGACTCGCGACCGCGAGCGAACTCGGATCGGGCGAAGTCCTCGTCGTGCGCCAGGACGGCCGCCAGGACCTGTTCCAGAAAACCGAAAGCGGCTACCAAGCCCCCTCGGGCGTCACCGACGAGCTGGCGAAGGTGGAAGGGGCATTCCAGCTGAGGACCCTCGAGCGCACCGTCTACCGCTTCGACGCCAGCGGCCGAATCGCCTCGATCACCGACGACCACGGCCTGAAAACGACCTACGGCTACAACGCCGAAGGCCGCCTGGCGACGATCACCGACCCCTCCTCCCAGACCCTCACCTTCTCCTACAACGGCTCCAACCACGTCACCCTGGTCAAAGACTCGACCGGCCGCGAAGTCAAATACGCCTATTCGAGCGCCGGGGACCTGGCGACCGTCACCGATGCCCTTGGCGGGGTCACCGAATACACCTACGACTCCGCGCACCGGCTGAAAACGATCAAGGACCCGCGCGGAAACGTGATCCTCAAAAACACCTACGACGGCCAGGGACGGATCGTCGAACAGCGCGACGGCCTCGAAAATCTCTGGACGCTGGAATACAAAGCGGGCGAAACGCTCGTCACCGAACCCGAGGGCGGCGTCATCACCTATGGCTTCGATGGCCAGAATCGCGTCGTCTCCGAAGAGGATCAGCGCGACAACACGACCTGGACCGGCTATGACGCCGCCGGCAACGTGGACGAAATCATCGAGCCGGGCGGCGCCAAATGGGAATTCGGCCATGACGCCGACGGCAACCTCACCTCGGTCCTCGACCCCGAAGGCGGCGAACGCGGCTACGAATACGACAGCCTCAACCGGCTCACGAGCCTCACCGATGCGCGTGGCAACAGCTGGAGCTACGAATGGTCTGCCGCCAACGACCTGACGAAGATCACCGATCCCGAAGGCGCGGAAACCACCTTCACCTACAACACCACCGGCCAGCCGCTCACTCAGACCGACCTCAATGAACACAAATCCGAATTCAGCTGGGATACGCGCGGCAACCAGCTCAGCGCCACCGATGCGCTCGGCCACAAAACCAGCTTCGAATACAACGCCCGCAACTACCTGACCTCGAAGGCCCTCCCCGGCCTCAAAGCCGAAGCCCTCGAACGCAACGCCCTCGGCGACCTCCTCGCCCGCACCGCCCCTGAAGGCCACAAAACGAAATACGCCTACGACGCCAACGGCCTGCCGACCCAGGTAACCGACCCCGGCGAAGGCGTCTGGAAAATCGAACGCAACGCGATGGAGCGGCCGACCGCCTACGTCAACCCCCTCGGCCAGGAAGCCAAAGTCACCTACAACGGCAATCTGAGGCCGGCCAAGGTCGCCAACCGGCGCGGCAAGGAAACCAGCTACGCCTACGACCCCGCCAACCAGCTGACCGAAGTCAAACGCCCCGAAGGGGAGACCTGGCACTACGGCTACGACAGCCGCGGCAACCGCTCTGCCACGCTCGATCCGCGGGGCAACGAAACCACCTACGAATACGACCTCCTGGATCGGATGACCGCAGCCGATGAGCCGCTGTCGGTGAGCACCGAATATGGCTATGACCCAAACGGCGAGCTCATCTCGGTAGAAGACCCGCGCGGCAACACCACGAGCTACGGCTACGACAAACTCGGCCGGCTGACCGAAATCCTCCAGCCGCTGGAAAAGGAAACCACCTACACCTACGACCCGGCGGGCAACAAACTGTCGCGGACCACCGCCCTCGGCACCCTCGACTACAGCTACGACGCGGCCGATCGCCTCACCGAAGTCAGCAGCGGCGAATCGACGCTTCGCTCATACGGCTACGACGCGGCCGGCCGGCGCACGAGCGCCACCGACGCCGAAGGCCACGAAATCGAAGTCGCCTACACCGAAGAGAGCCGCCCCAGCGCGATCGACGACGGCCACGGCCAATCGCTGACGCGAAGCTACGACTCGCGCGGCAACCTGCTCAAACAGGTGGACGGGCGAGGGACGCTCGAATACGGCTACGACAAACTCGGCCGGATGACCGCGCTCACCGACCCCCAGGGCAAATCGCTCGCCTTCGCCTACGACCCCGAGAGCGATCTGACCGAAGTCACGCGCCCCAACGGCGTCACCACCGTCAACCTCTATAACGACGCCGGTCGCCTTGCCGAAACGACCTCGAAATTGGCGGAACCGCCCTCCGTGCTGGAATCGCTGAAATACGCCTACGACGCGGCCGGCAACGTCACCAGCAAGACCGACCAGCGCCTCGAACAAGAAATGAGCTACTCCTACGACGCGCTCAACCGCCTGAGCGAATTCGACCCGCCCGGCGAAGGGTCGACGAGCTACGGCTACGACGCGGCTGGCAACCGCACCGAAGCCGGCGGTACCACCTACACGTTCAACGCCTTGAACCAGCTGACGGAATCCTCCACCGGCAACACCTACAGCTACGACGAAGCCGGGCGGCTGACCGCAGAGGCCAATGGCCCTGAAGAAACCATCTTCGCCTGGGACCCCTTCGACCATCTGGCCAAAGTCGAAGGCCCTGGGGGCGCCGTCACCTACTCTTTCGACGGCTTGGAGCGGCTCAGCGAACGCAAATCCGGGGAAGCCGCAAAGGTCTTCCACTACGGCGATCTCGGCGACATGCCCACCTACACCGCAGATGGCGAAGGCAAAACGATGACCAGCTACGTACAGGGCGCCGGCGGCTTGGTGGAGCAGCGCTCAGGCGAAGCGACGAGCTTCCCCATGGTCGATGGTCATGGCGACGTGACGGCGATCGTCGGCGCTGCTGCCGAAGTTGAATCCCGCCGGAGCTTCGACCCTTGGGGCGACCAGCTCTCGGGACCGAGCGTTGAAATGGGCTACCTCGGAGCCTGGGAGAGACCGAGTGATCCGTTGAGCGGGCTGATTCAGATGGGCACGAGGTCCTACGATCCTTCGTTGGGTCGCTTCACCACTGAGGACCCGATGCTTGTGACGATTAGCGCCGCTCAAATCAGCAACCGCTATGGCTTTGCGGGAAACAGAGTTCCAAATCTCACTGACCTGACTGGTAGGTACCCGTTCGAAGACGTGGTTGACGGGGCCGGAGAAATGGTCGATTCATGGGCGGAAGATCCTCTAAATTTTGGGGATCCCCGGGACATCATCACCTCGGCCCAGGAATATTGGGTCGAAAGTGAAAGCTCGGTAGCGAACGTCGCCGGTCCAGCGGTCAGCATGCTAGACCTTGCCGTCAATCCTGATCGGCTCAATGACTACATCAAGGCTCATCCTTGGTCCCATAAACAAATCCTCGCGGACTGTTATGGCCCTGGCCAGGCCGGTCGTACCGTGGGCGGTGCAGGAGGAGGCGCAGTTGGCTTCGGACTGGGGTTTGCATCCGGGATGGAGCTAGGGCCATTGGGCGCGGCAGGGGTCGGTACCGTGAGCGGCGCGGCGGGCTACACCATAGGCGGGACTGCGGGAATGACTATCGGCTGCGCAGCCGGCGTCCTCAAGGGAGCAGCAGGTTAAAACCCGTATTTCAGGCGAAGGGAGGATTGCTGATGGCGGAGATAGTGGTGAGAAGAGCAAGTGGTTATCGAGTGGATCGCCGCCGGGCGTACCGGATCTTTATCGACGGCCGGAAATGCGGAACGATCAAACCAGGAGAATCGAAGACGATTGACGTAAGCCCCGGCCACCACGAGCTACAGCTCAGGCTTGACTGGGGCTCAAGCGAGAAGGTGATGATCAATCTTGGCGTTGGCGAGGGAGCCAAATTTGCTTGCAGACCAAGGATCACCGAGAACAGCGTCAACCTGAAGGTTGGTGTTCAAGGGCTCTATTGGATCACCTTGGGGCGCAGGCGCTACATCGACCTTCGTCCCGATGACCCTGAGGCTCCTCAATCGGGTCCAGACGGCGCGCCCATCGCAGAAAGCCTTGGCGGATAGGCCCGATGCGCCAGTCGTGCGCCAGTCGGCCCCTCTGCTAACCGGAGATAACCGCCTACAACCGGAACGGGTCCGCATCGCAGAGCCAAACTTGGCTCTGGCTCCCCCCCTCCTCCAGTTCTCTCCTCCCTGTAGTAACCCCAGAAGCGCCCCGCCTCCCCGGCGGGGCGTTTTCTGTTGTGGAGCCAAATCCGTGCGCCAGTAGCGAGTTCTAGCGATGAGATAGGCTGATCGCTCAAGGATTCAACCGGTGAGAACGCGCCTGAACGCTCACCCTGAGTTGTACCTGCCGGAGGGGGGCTATGTGGCGATTCGACCTGAGAAGTGATGGGAAGGCACGGTCTATCGCCGCTTTCGTCGTGTCCCTGTCGATTCTCGGTGCCGCACCAGGAGCAGCGCCGGCGGATTTCGTCAGGGTGTCTCCCACCGGCGTGGATGCCGGCAACGATTGCCACTTCCACCCTCCGGAATGGACGCCCTGCGCGACCATCCAGCACGCCGTGGATGAAGCCGAAGGCTTCGATTGGGTAGACATTGACGCGGGCCTCTACGAAGAGGAAGTCGTCGTCGATAAGCCCGGGCTGACGCTCATCGGGCCAGGGGGCCCCAGCAGGCTCGGAGAACCGCAGGCCGTGATCGACGGTGGCTCCGGGACGGCGGTCAGCCTCGAGGCGAAAGGGATCTCGCTCAGACAGCTGAGCATCGTCGCGGGCGCGACCGGCACCCCGGTCCGCACCGCCGCCGTCGACATCGACGGCCTTCGGGTCCAGGAGAACCACATCTCCGGAGGTTCGTCCGGCGTCCTGCTCGAAGCCGACGGAGCGGACGTCTCGGTCGGCTTCAACCTGATCGATGGAGCCGGTGACGGGATCCGGCTGGGTGCGGGCAGCCTCTCCGAACTCAGCATCCGGGCGAACCACTTCACCGCTTCGATCGAAGGCTACGCAGTGCTGGCTGACGGCAGCGCGACGATCGAAGGACTCTCCCTGGATGGCAACGATATGGCGGTGCCGAGCCGGATCACGGGGCTGGTGGAAGAAAGCTTCGGCGAAGAAAACGACATCACCGAAAACCAGTTCGAATCGACGAGCGGGCCGCAGCTGGCGATCAACGGCCTCGAGGCGCGAATCATGAGAAACAGCTTCGATGGGCACGGAAGCGCCGGCTGTCTGCAGATCCTCGGGAACCAGGGCGGCCTGACTCCGTCAAGCCACATCCTGGTTTCCCTCGAAAATGAGTTCGTCGATTGCAATCCATACGGAATCGAGCTGGGCCCTGCGGTCGACGGAGTCTCGATCCTCGGGAACCTGTTCCCCGGCACCTACGATGGCGTCGTCGCCAGCGGCGCCTCTCCCTGGAACGTCACCGGCCGAGCTCTGCTCGAAGGCAATCGGATCGTCGGGACGACCCACCTGGGCGTCGTCAACCAGGCTTCAGGAACGCTCAGGGCCAGGGAGAACTGGTGGGGGTGCAACGCCGGGCCGGGGGACAGCGGCTGCGACCCGGTGAGCGCGGGGGTCGACACGAGCGACAACGTCAGGCTCGAGGCGCTGATCGGGCCGCGCACGGAGGACGACGGGATCATCGAACTGCCAGCCGGAACCTCGATTGCGCTCAATCCGGGAGAAGAAGCCGAAGTCGCCGCCGTACTGACTTCCGACGGATCCGAACCACTTCTGGGAATCCCGACCGAAGGAGTACCGGTCAGCTTCTCCTCATCCGTGGGGGCGCTGCTCTTCAGTAGCAGCAGCCTCCAGAACGGCTACACGTTCGACTACTTCACCGCCGGTTCGACCCCGGGGCAGGGGTCGATCGTCGTGTCGATGGACAACCAGCAAACCCTGGTGCCGGTGACGATCCGCGGCGCGGCGACCAGCACCCCACCGATGGCGCCCATCAAACCGCCGCGTGCTCCGACCCTCCTGGTCACCGGCAAGCACAATCGACTGGCGGGCCGCCTGGCCACGGTCGGATCGGTCTCCTGCGCGGTCTCCTGCCAGGTTGCGCCGGGCCGAGCCCAGATCGTCATCGGACGTCACCCCTATCGGGGTAGGGTGACGCCCCGTGGCCCCCTTGCCGCAGGATCAACCACTCCGATCCGAGTCGCCCTCTCGCGTCCGGCGCTGCGGGCGCTGAGAAAGATCGGGAGGGGGCGAATCCGGGTCACGGTGACCGTGAGTGACGCCGCCGGCCAAACGGCGACGCGGGCGATCTCGGTCAGCGTACGACGCTGAGTGCTCCCAGAGCCGGTCGCGGCCGAAAGGACTTGGGGCGCGTGTCCCGGCCGATACGCGGCCGGGACACCTCCCACTCGTCTAGCGGCCAGCCCCGCCGACCTTCTCCGCTCGGCGAGCCCTTGATGGCGCTAGACCGCCTTCCGAATCAGCAGATGCGGCGCCGCGACGGCAACGTTCGAGAGCTTCATGCTTGTCCACCTCCCTTCCAGGTCGTCGGCCATAGATGGACAAGCTAAGTTGATTACTTAGGGGAAATCAAGCAAGAAGGACCTTGTCGTTCGGCTCAAGAGAGCCCTTTTTTCGCATTGCCGATTCGGATTTTCGCTTGGCGCGGCCTGAACATTGGGGCTAGCGTCGAGTGCGACCGGCGGGTAACACCGGGGATGCCGGGCACCCAACAGGGACCGAACGGGAGGATGGATATGCAGTTCAACCCCTACGGCAGTGGCTTCCTATGGCCGCGGGACGCCTTCACGGCGGCGCTGCGGATACTGATCATCTCCGCCTGCAGCCGCGCGGAAGTCGCCACCACGCCTTTCGCGCGGCTATACGGCCAGCCCGCGGCCAATGTCAGGTACCACTTCAGGCGGTTGCTGGAACAGGGCATCCTGCGGATCAACAGGGAAGAACGGGCCGGTGGCTACTGGCGCCGCCACTACGTCGCGATCCGCCAGCGGGAATACAGGGACGAGGAGTTCGCGAAGTTGGTGCCCAGGGAGCGCCAGGGCATCAGCCTGGGAGTGCTCTGGGACATCTCTGAACAGTGCCGCCAGGCCCATGAGGCCGGCACCATCGACACCCTCGCCGGCAGCCACCTCAGCCGGTTCGACCTGTCGCTCGACACGCTGGGCTGGATCGACGTGATGGCCGAGCTGATGCGTGTCTTCGAACGCGGCTTCGAGATCCAGGCGGGAGCGCTCGATCAGCTGAAGCTCCAGCCTCAGGAACTGGTCCCCATAACCTTCTCCCTGGCCGGATTCGAGGCGCCGAAGGCCGCACGGAACGAGCCGGGAGAGACCCGCCTCTCGCGTCGGCTTGGGCCCAGTTGGGCGGTGGCTTCGAATCTCAGCGAGCACGCGATGGTGGCGCTGAAGGACGGCTCGATGGACGCCCGAGACGACAGTCACCTGACCTGGAGCCCGTTCGTGCTGACCCGGCAAGGCTGGAATGACCTCTCGACCGAGCTCAGCTGTACGCGCGGGCGGATCACGGAGATCCAGGCGGAAGCCTCCGTCCGGCTGAAGCTGAGCGCGGAGGAGCCGATCCCTACAACGGTGGCGCTGATCGGCTTCAAGAGCCCCGGCATCTATGAGACCGCCGCGGATGCGCCGCTCAGCTGGCCGCCGCGAGAACTCGAGCCCTTCCACCCATAGACGCAGGTCATCGGCCAGAAGCCCCGGCCCGCCTCAGCGGCGGGCCGGGGCGTCAACCAACCAACCAGGAGGAGACCCACCCATGCACTTCTCTATTTGGGGAAGCGAAGACGGCCAGTTCTATTGGGAGCTGGTCGGCGGAAACGGTGAGATCATCGCCGTCTCCGAGACGTACGCGCGCAAAGAATCCGCCGTGAACACGATCGCCTCAGCCCAGGCGGCAACCGGCTCGGCGACCGTCATCGACCACACCACGAACGGGAAACGCTATGACCGGCGCCTTCCCTAAAGCGCTCGCCGGCGCCCACCCCTGGATGCGTGCGGAACCGCCCGATCAGGTCTCGGGCGGTGGCGGTGCCGGGGGCGCCCCGTCAGGGCCGGCTCCGCGAACCGCCTACGCTGTCCTATGCCTGAGAACGGGAGCCAGCGCCGTCATCACCTGGACGCGATCCGTGTTTCGGCGATCCTGCTGCTGATCCCCTACCACGCCGCTCGCTACGTCCAGAAGGGGGACGGGGACCCGCGGATCGTCGATGCCGTGGTGTGGTTCGTCCACACCTGGCACATGCCCCTGTTCTTCGCCATCTCCGGCTTCCTCGCTGCCAGCGCGCTGCGGCGATCGACCGCCGCGCTGCAGGTGCGGGCGCGGTTTCGCCGGCTAGGAGTGCCGCTGATCGTCGGGATGCTGACCGTCGTGCCGCTGGCCAATTTCTTCGTCATCGAGGCAGCCGCCCTCTGGCCACGCAAGGGCACTGTTCCGCCGAAGCGGGAAATGGACCTCGCCAACATCTTCAGCTTCACCCCGCGGCACCTCTGGTTCATCGCCTACCTGCTGATGATCTCCCTGGTCGCAATCGGGATCTGGCTCGCGATCCAGCGGGCACCCCGGATCGGGGCCGCCCTCAACCGCGGCTTCGACCAGCTGATGAGGTCGTGGTGGGGGGTTCCGCTCCTCGCTTCGATCAGCGCGGCGATCTTGATCACCAAGTCCGGCTGGGTGGCGGGAGGGTCGGCGTCCAACTCGCTGATCCCGGTCCCGGCCCTCTTCGCCTACTACAGCCTCTTCTTCGGCTTCGGCTGGCTGCTCAGCGGGCAGAGCAACTTGATCGAGGAGCTGAAGCGCGGCGCCTGGCTGCGACTCGCGGCCGGGGTGCTGATCGCCGTGCCTGCCTTCCACCTCTTCTATGACAGCGGCGCCTTCACCGGCAACGTCGGCACGGCGGGCGTGCTGACCCAAATCGAGGCGCTGCGCCTCTACGGGCTGTTCGCCGTCGGCGTCGTCTGCTGGCTCACCTTGTTCGGCATCTGGGGAGTGCTGGCGCGATACATAGTCGACGAGTCTCGGGCCTTGCGATACCTCGCGGACGCGAGCTTCTGGATCTACCTCGTCCACATCCCCTTCCTCGTCGCCCTGCAGAGCACGCTCTCCACGACTGACCTGGCGATCCCCGTCCGCTGGGGTCTGGCCGTCACGGGAACCTTCGCGCTGGCCCTCGGCAGCTACGCCCTCGTGCGGGAGGGTCGCCGCCAAATGGGGATGGCCCGCACCCGCCATGCCACCAGGAAATCGACGGCTCTATTGCCCGTCCCCGAGCGGGATCAGGCGGCGTAGGCGATCGAGTACCCGCAGCGCCCCGAGGTTCCGCAAGGCGTAACCCTGCTGGAGCCCGGCAGGCCGGAAGTCGACCGCGGTGCAGGGCGGGCAGGCAGCGCTCGGGTGGACACCGTCGTCGCCGAGCCCTTGATTCGGAACGCCCGGGGCGACCATCTGCCCCCAGAAGTTCCAGACCGGCAGCGCCCGGTTCTCGGCAAGAGCGGCGATCTCGGCGTTGAACCGTGCCACCCGCCGCGAATACGGCTGGCTTTGCCGGGGCGGGATCGTGCTGATCACCGGAATCGTCCCGGCGCCGGACGCGAGCCGGGCGACGCGGGCGAGATCGCGGCGAAACTGGACGGCGGTGAAGTCGGTCAGGTCGTTGGTCCCGAACATGATCAGGGCAACCGAGGGGTGGATCTGCTGCAGCTCGCAGCTGACGGCGGGCAATTCGAGGCACTGGGGAGACGCTTCGAGCCGCGACAGAGCGTCGACCGCCCTCCATCCCGGCACCGCGGCCACGCCGAGACGCGAGTAGCTGTTGCTGACTTCGCACTGGGCTGCCTCGCTGCCACGGGGCAGCGAGGTCTGACCGAAGAATTCAAAGGTCCCGCGCAGCTCGCTCCAAGCGCCCAAACGCGGCCGCCGGCAGGCCAGAGCCTGCAGGAACGAGGGCGAGGCGGTGATGCTGTCGCCGATCTTGGCGAAGACGCCGGGCTGGTTGCCGGCAAGCTCGCCGCGGTCCGCGATCCTTTCCAGGTGAGCGACGACGTCGGGCCCGAGCGTCGGGACGACCGGCAGCGCTTCCCAATCGGCGGCGTGGGCCCGGTGGCAGGACACGGAGCAGAACGCGACCAGGGACATGAGAGCCACGAGAGTCAGTTTCAAGCCGAGAGCATGCGGGTTGACTTTGCTCAGCCAGGTCTGTTCAATGAAGGTAATTAGTGTCATTCCGCACATTGCCCAGGAGGTGAGCTGATTGAAGGTCGTGGCGGTCATGTCGACGGTACCGCTGGTCTCCACCAACAAGACGCGCTGAATCCATCGAGGATTTCAGTGCCCAAGGAAGGAAGTGACGCGATGAACCTCGCACCGATGCGGCCGGCGATGCCGCTCCTGTCAACCTCCAAGGGGCGGTGATTCGATGACTACCGAGTCAGCGCCCTCGTCCGTGCCTCTTCTATCGATCACCAAGCTGCGCTTCGGGGAAGGGGTGACGAGATGAAGGTAGTGCCGGTCGCGACGACGGTTCCGCTGCTTTCGACCATCAAGCTGCGCTGAACCGCCATGTTCAGCGCCCAGGCAAAGGAGCCGAGATGAAGCTCGTGAGCGCAGCATCCACCCTGCCGACGATCTCGACTACGAAGTCGCGATGAACCAACTCGCGCGTCCGCGGTTGAAGCGGTCGCTCGAGACGGTGGACGCCGGCGGCGACGTCATCTTCATGCGTGCCGTCGCCGACGACGTCCGCGTCGTGCGGCCGAGCGTGGAGGAGCGCGAGCTGATCCGTGCGCTCGACGGCGAGACCTCGGTCGAGGATCTCGTTGCCCGCTTCGGGGCGCCCGCCGTGGCGGAGGTCGTCGACCAGATGCAGTCGATGAGTCTGATCGAGGATGCCGTCGACGACGATGCAGTGCCCGCCGAGGAACGAGAGCGCTTCGACCGACAACTCCGTTACTTCAGCGACGTCAGCGACGGCGCCCCCACCCCCTCCCAGGCGCAGGCACGTTTGCGGAGAGCGCGGGTTGCCGTCCTCGGCGTCGGCGGGCTCGGCGGGCGCACGGCCTGGGAGCTCGCCTGCTGCGGCGTCGGCGAGCTTCGCCTCATTGACGGAGACCTGGTCGAGACGAGCAATCTCGATCGCCAGATCCAGTACACGGAGGCTGACGTCGGTCGCCGCAAGGTGGAGGTGACGGCGGCTCGGCTGCGCGCTTTCAATTCCGCAATTCGGGTTGAGCCGACCTTCGGGCGAATCGAGAGCGAGGCCGAGCTGGCCGACTACATCCAGGAAGCCGACCTCGTCGTCGACGCGGCCGACTGGCCGGCCCACGAATTCGAGTTTTGGTGCAACGCCGCATGCTTCGCGGCGGGAATCCCCTACATCGCGATGAGCCAGCTGCCGCCGCTGGTCAGGGTCGGCCCGCTGTACGTGCCAGGGAAGACCGGCTGCTACGCCTGCCAGGACATCCGCTACCGGCGTGAATATCCGCTGTACGACGTCGCCATCGACCAACGGCGGGCCACGAGCTCGCCGGCGCCGAGCCTCGGTCCCCCCTGTGGCGTGATCGGCGGGTTGGTGGCGATGGACGTGGTCCACCAGATCACCGGGCTGGTCGAGCCGGCAACGCTCGGAGTCGGCCACAGCATCGACCTGCGGACGATGGAGGTCGAGCGGGAGCCAATCGTTCCCGAGGCGAGCTGCCCCGTGTGTGCCGGTCCGCGGACCAACGCATGAGCAGGGACCCTCCGGCCGCTGAGTGACTGCTACCGTGAACAGGTCGGGTCTGGCAACTGGCCGCCCGAGAGGTTCCGTTTCCTCCGTGTGCCACCTGGCGCCTAGGGGCCGCAGGATCTCCCTAGTCGTTCAAATAAGGAGCACTTCAATAACTGTCTCATTTGCCGATCTCGGCATCTCTCAGCCTGTGATCCGTGCGCTCGCGCGCCGTGACATCACCCATCCCTTCCCCGTCCAGCAGCTTGTCGTCCGCGACGCGCTGGCCGGCCATGACCTCCTCGTCCAGTCGCCGACCGGCTCGGGCAAGACGCTCGCCTTCGGCATCCCGATGCTGGAGCGCCTCGAGCCCGGGTCCGGCCAGACGAGCGCCCTCGTCCTCGCCCCCACCCGCGAGCTCGCCGGGCAAATCGTCGACGAGCTGCGCCCGATCGCCGAGACCCGCAACCTGCGGATCGCCGCCGTCTACGGCGGCGTCGGCTTCGGCCCGCAGATCAAGGCCGCCGGCAAGGCCGACGTCCTCGTCGCGACCCCCGGCCGCCTCGAGGACCTGATCGCCCGGGGCGCGGTGAGCCTGAAGAACGTCCGCATCCTGGTCCTCGACGAGGCCGACCGGATGCTCGACATGGGTTTCAAGCCGGCAGTCGACCGGATCGTCTCCCACGCCCCCGGCAAGCGCCAGACGCTTTTCTTCTCGGCCACGCTGGAGGGCGCGATCGGCAAGGTCGCCGCTGCCTACACCGACGAACCGCGCACCCACACCCACGCCCCCAAGCAGGCCAAGGCCGACATCGAGCACCACTTCCTGCCGGTCGGCTCCCAGGGCGAGAAGCTCGACCACCTGGTCACCCAGTTGCAGGACGGCGACTGCGGTCCCACCCTGGTCTTCGTCCGCACCAAGCGCGGCGCCGACCGGCTGGTCAAGCGCCTGCGGGGCCACAAGATCGAGGCCGTCGCGATGCATGGCGACAAGAGCCAGCGCCAGCGCGAACGCGCCCTGGCCCGGTTCGAGGACGGCGAGGTCGGGGCCCTCGTCGCCACCGACGTCGCCGCTCGCGGCATCGACGTCGAGGGCATCACCCACGTCATCAACTACGACGCCCCCGAGGACCGCGACGCCTACACCCACCGCATCGGCCGCACCGGCCGGGCCGGTCGTACCGGTACAGGCGTCAGCTTCGTCCTCGCCGACCAGGCGGAAGACGTCCGCCGCATGGCCGGCGACCTCGGCCTCGTCCGCGAGTTCGAGGTCTCCCACGGCGCTCGTGTTCAGCAGCGTGACTCCCGTCCTTCCCGTAACTCCCGACCCACTCAGCGTCGCCGCTCCCGGGGCGGCAAGCGCAGGGGCTAGCCCATGGGGTCGGTCGAGATCGGGATCGCGCTGGCGCTGGTGGGCGCGGTGATGGCGAACTTCGCCTCGCTGCTGAAGCACCGCGGCTGCCAGCAGGTCCCGCTGGTGAGGATCCAGGCGCCGCTGCAGAGCGCCCGGCGCCTCGCCGCCTCGCCCTGGTTCGCCGCCGGCTGGGGCGTCGCCGCGGCGGCCTGGCTGATCCACGTCGCCGCCCTCTCGATGGCCCCGATCTCCCTGGTCCAAGCCGCCCTCGCCGGCGGAGCGGTCAGCCTCGCGGTCCTCTCGCAGCGGCTCTTCGGCCACGCCGTCGAGCCGCGCCAGTGGCTGGCGCTGCTGCTCGGCGGCATCGGGCTGGCCCTGCTCGCCCTGACGCTGCCGAGCATCCACGGCAGCCACTCCCAGTTCGCGGTCACCGCCATCGTCGCCTTCGAGGGCGGTCTAGCCCTGTGCGCGCTGGTCCTCCTCTTTGGCTACCGGCGGCTCAGCGCCCATCGCGGCGCCCTGATGGCGATCATCGCCGGCACCCTCTTCGCCTTCGCCGGGGTGGCGATCAAGGCGCTGACCGGCGAGGGAGAGCTCCCCGCACTGGTCCTCGCTCCGTGGATCGGCCTGATCGTCGCCTGCGGCGCGCTGGCCCAATACTCCGCCGTCGCGGCCCTGCAGCGGGGCGGCGCGATCGAGACGATCGGGCTGATGGGGCTGGTCGCCAGCGCCGTCCAGATCCTGAGCGGCGTCGTCGTCTTCGGCGACCCGATGGCAAGCGGGTCGGTGGGAATCGGCCTGCAGGCGACCGCCTTCGTCCTCGTCTGCGTCTCCGCCCTGCTCCTGCCTCCCTCGCAGGCGGGCCAGGCCCGTCAGCCGCAGGCGTTCATCGCGCGGCCCGCATAGCCGCCACCCCCCGTCGCAGCTGAGCCACGCTGGTCGCCCCTCCGGGAAGAGGCCGGGGGAGCCGCACCGGTTTGCTTTGCGAACGGGCGAGTTCTATGGTCTTTGTGCACTCAGCGTGTTGTCGGTAGGGGCGCTGTCTGCAATCCGGATAGTTCAAACCAGAGGAGAGAGATATGGAGAGCAGCAACGCCCCGAACAGAGCCGCCGAGCGGCACAGAGTCGAAGAAAGGCAGCCGACCGGTTGGACCGTCTTCGCCGGCGCCCTGCTCTTCATCGTCGGCTCCCTCGACGCTCTCTGGGGCCTGGCGGGAATCCTCAACGACGAAATCGTCTTCGTCGGCGGTCAGGGAGTAATCGTCGCCGACGTCACCACCTGGGGATGGGTCCACCTGATCCTCGGCTCGATCATGGCAGCCACCGGCCTCGGCCTCTTCGCCGGCGCCGGGTGGGCTCGCTGGACGGCGATCTTCTTCGTGATGATCAACGCGATCACCCAGATCGTCTGGTTCCCGGCCGCCCCCCTCTGGGCCTTCCTGATGATCATCCTCGACGTGACGATCATCTACCAGCTGACCGCCCGCTGGGAGGACTAGCCGCCCGGCTGGGAGGGGGCCTCGGCCCCCTCCTCGGCCTCTACGGCCGCGGTGAGGTCCGCTGAGATCTTCACCGCGGCCGAGAGCAGCGGCGCCGCCAGGACCAGGCCGACGGTTCCGAACAGGCAGCCGCCGGCGATCGTCGCGATCAGCACCGCCAGCGGGTGCAGCTTCAGCGCCGCGCCATAGGCGATCGGCTGGACCAGCTGCTGGAAGACCCCGTTGGCGAGCAGGACGATCACCGCCATCGCCCCCGCCGCCTCCGGACCCGAGCCGCCGAGGGCGATGAGGACCGCGAAGCCGCCCGCGGTCCAGGCGCCGATGTAGGGGACGTAGCCGCCGAGGAAGGTGACAACGGCGATCGTTCCCACCAGCGGAATGCCGAGAACCAGCGACCCGACTCCGACCAGGAGGGCGCTCCAGGCGGCGACGATCGTCACCCCGAGGAAGTAGCCGCGCATGCTGCCCGCGACCCGGCCGAGGATCGAGTGGGCGACCGGGGGCGGGACCCCGAGGTGACGCTCGACGAAGGCGCCGATCTGCGGCCCGTCCTTGAGCAGGAAGAAGAGGCTGAGGGCGGTGAAGGAGAGGAAGACGGCGAGCGAGGCGAGCTTGTCGACGCTGCCCAGCACCCCCTGGGTGAGCGCCTGGAAACCGGCGCTGATCGAGGCGCTGGCTTCCGCGCTGGCATCCGCCGCCGTGGGTGCCTCGACCCCGAGGCTTCGGGCCCACGACTCGATCTCGGCGGCGCCTTCCTGGAGACGGGCGGAGAGGCTTTCGGCCTGGCTGGCGATGCCGGCGAGGACGATGTATCCCACGGCCATCGTGATCACCACGATCGCCACCAGCACCAGGGCGGCGCCGATCCCACGGGGGATGCCGACAGCGCGAAGCCGACCGACCAGCGGCTCGGCGACGGCGGCGATGATCCCGGCGGTGATCACCGGCATCACGATCGTCTCGGTCAGGGAGAGCAGCCAGATCGCCGCGATCAGGGCGGCGCCGACACCGAACAACAGCCAGGCCGAGATGCCGAGGTCGCGCAGCCACTGCGGGGCGGAAAAGAGGCCGCTCAGCTGACCGGGCGCAATCGTGATGACTTCGTCCTCGGTCGTGCCTTTCTCTCGACGGAGCCATACTCGACGGGCCATGAGCAATCCGGACAGTGTCACCTACGTCGGACACGCCACCGTGCTCCTCGACCTCGACGGCACCCGCCTGCTCACCGACCCGGTGCTGCGGCCGCGGATCGGGGCCCTGGTCCGCCACGGCCCGCTCCCGGCCCCGCACCTGACCGCCGGCGTCGACGCGGTGCTGATCTCCCACCTCCACCACGACCACGCCGACCTGGCGTCCTTGCGCCGCCTCGGCCGCGAGATCCCGCTGCTGGTCCCGCCGGGCTCGAACGGCTTCTTCGCGCGCCGCGGCTTCGGGGACGTCACCGAGCTGGCGCCGGGCGAGTCGCGCGACGTCGGCGGCGTGACCGTAAGGGCGGTCGAGGCCCGCCACGATGGCGGCCGGCGGCGCGGCGCGGCCGAAGTCGAAGCGGTCGGCTTCCTTGTCGAGGGAAGCCGCAGCGTCTACTTCGCCGGCGACACCGACCTCTTCGACGGCATGGAGGACCTCTCCCCCGGCCTCGACCTGGCGCTGCTGCCGGTCTGGGGATGGGGACCGACGCTCGGGGATGGCCACCTCGATCCCGAGGGGGCGGCGCGGGCGGCGGCGCTGCTCTCACCCCGCCTCGCGATCCCGATCCACTGGGGGACGCTCTACCCCCTTGGCCTCGCCCGGCTGCGCCCCGGCCGGCTCAGGCTCCCGGCCCAGGAGTTCGCCGCCCGCGCCCGCGAGCTCGCGCCTCAGGTGGAGACGCGCGTGCTCTCGCCGGGCGAATCGACCTCGCTCGCGTAGGCCGTCTGCCCCAGGCCGGCGAGCCAACCGCGGAATACGCGGTGGACCCGCTCGGCGCCGACGACCTCCTCCGCCGGCCACTCGAGGTCGCTGGGATGGAGCACGAAGGGGTAGCTCTGGGTGCCGCCCATCCCGCCGTGCGAGCCGACCAGCTCCTCGAAGGCGGCGACCTCGCCGAAGTCGGTCCAGTAGGTGCTGTTGATCATCAAATCCGCGCAGTGGGCGAAGCCGTCGGTGCGGCGCAGGTGGTCGGCGGCGTTCGGCCCGAAGGGCGCCAGCGGGTCCTCTCCCTCGACTCGGTCGTCGGCCAGGTAGCGGGTGCCGGCGGCGCCGATCGCCAGCGCCCCGTCCCGCTCGGAGCGGACGAGGATGAATCCGATCCCCGGATGGTCGCGCAGGGCCGGGATCAGGGCTGGATAGAGCGCCTCGATCCGCTCGAGGGAGACGCGGCCGGGCTCGCGGGGGAAGGTGATCAGGCCGAGGCAGCCGGAGGCCATCACTGAGAGCTCGGGCAACTCCTTGCCGTCGTGCGTCTGCTCGACCTCGTGACGGGCGTCGGCGTCGAGGGCGACTGCCCCGTCGGCGCGGCGGTCACGGGTCGCGGCGCGAACGGTGCGGGCGGCCATGGTGTCGTCGCGCGCCACCTCCGTCAGCCCGGCGCTGAGGTAGGAGAGGGAGTCGTCGTCGCCCTCGGAGGCGACGACGCTGTCTGCCTTGCAGGCGCCCTGCACCAGCTCCTCGAGCGTCTGGTCGTAGCGGTCGCGGAAGGTTTCCCCCTGCGACTGGCCGTGGTCGGAGAGGACGACCAGGCGATAGGGGCGCGGCGCCTCGGCGCAGGCGCGGGCGATCCGGGCGATCTGGCGGTCGAGGTCGCGGAGCACCGCGAGCGCGTCATGGCGCTCGATCCCCGAGTGGTGGGCGACCTCGTCGTAGGCGAGGAAGGTCGTGTAGATGACCGGCCGCCCGGCGAGCACGTCGCCGATCACGGTGGCCACCTGGAGGTCGCGCTGGACCACGGTCCCCCAGGCGCGGGCGAAGACGTAGCCGCGCCCGCGGTGCATCCGCGGGCGGACGTCGTCGCGGACCTGGCTGCGCGCCGCGCGCCGCTCGCGGCCGATGTCGGCGATCGAGAGGGCGAAGGTCCGCGCCACCGCGTAGGGGCGGGCGAAGTAGGCCGCGTAGTCCTTGCCGATCGGCCGCCGGCGCCGCAGCGCCGTGCTCATCGTCAGCATCGAGTGCGGGGCGTCGCCCGAGAGGATGTTGGCACGACTCGCCCCGTCGGCGTGCAGGAGCCCGCGCCCGTCGGAGTGGCGCCGCTCGATCTCTTCGGCGTCGCGGGGGTGGTTGGTGACGATCGCCGCGCCCCGCTCCTTCTCCCACCAGCGGAAGGCGGGCATGTCCTCGTTGGAGCCGTGCAGGAGGCCGGCCTGGCAGGCGCCGGTCTGCGAGGACCAGTCGGTTTCCCAGCACCGCAGGCGGTGGGTGCCGCCGCGCACCCAGGAGGCGAGCGTCGGCGCGCTGCCGTCCTGCAGCGCCCGCAGCAGGACGTCGTGGGCGAGGCCGTCGATCTCGAGGAAGAGCACCCCGGGGACGTCGCTCTCGGCCACCTGGCCGCGGCGGCGCGCCTGGCGGCTGACGACGTTGCGGTACCAGGAGTCATCCTCGTCGATCGCCAGCAGCGAGTAGACGGCCGCGGTCAGCGCCGCGACGACGACGGTGATCACGATCCCGTCGAGGAAGGTCGCGACTTCGGCCCGCGGCAGCAGGTCGATCGCGAAGGTGACGAGGATGCCGTTGAGGACTAGGGCGGCGATGCCGAGGGTCATCACCGTCAGCGGCAGGGTCAGCCGCGCCAGGATCGGCCAGACGAAGGCGTTGAGGATGCCGATCATCGCCGCCGCGCCGAGCGCGGTGGCGGCACCGTCGAGGACGAACCCGTCCATGATCTCGGAGAGCAGCAGCAGGATGACGGCGTCGAGAAGGAGGACGAGGATTCCTCGCCGGATCGTCGCCAGGCTCACGCGAAGCTCTCCTCGACGGCGATGCGACCGCTGTCGGCGGCCTCGCGGACCTGCTCGAAGTCCCGTTCGTTGCGATCCGCGTAAGCCTCGGCGAAGCGGGCGAGCGCTTCGTCGAAGACCTCGCCGCCGCCGAGGTAGGCGGCGATCCCGAGGCGGTCGCCGGAGCGGGCATGGGCGCGCGCCAGCGCCCTGCCGCAGAGCGCGCCGTAGCCGGCCAGCTCCTTCGGGTTGAATCCCTCGACTTCAGCCGAGCCCTTGCCGTCCCATAGCTGCCTGACGTAGAAGCAGCGCTCCTCGCCGTCGAGGCCGGGGACCGTCACCCAGCCGAGGAAGATGTCGCCCGCCGCCTGCATAAGCCGCTGACCTTCGACGACGCGGCGGCCGGGGTGCGAATACTCGCTCTCACCGACGTAGGGCTCGAGGACCGACTGCCCCGCTTCCTTGGCCTGGAGGAAGAGCGGGTCCTCGCCGTCCCGGCCGAGCAGGAGGAGGATCCAGGCACGCGTGCCGACGCTCCCCACCCCGACCACCTTGCGGGCGGCGTGGACGTAGCGATAGGAGGCGGCGAGGCGCTGGCGGTCGGGGCTGAGGGACTCGCGGTAGGCGGCGATCACCTCGCGCAACTGGCGCTCAGCGTCGGCGCGGTCGGTCAGGTCCTCGATCGGCACGATCAGCGGCGGGTCGCCGACGATTCGCACGACCCCATCTTCCTCGTGGGTGAGCTTTCCGTAGGCGCGGATGCTGTCCTTGGCCCGCGCCTTGGCGAGGTTGCGATCGATCCGGCGGGCACGGCGCTCGTCGACCTGGGAGCGCAGCGACTTCAGCGCCGGCTCGACGTCGATGCGGGAATACCAGACGTCGAGGTTGCGCATCGCCGCGTACTCACGGATCGCGAGCCGGTATCCGGCCACGGCAGCGCGCGTCGCCTGGCGCCGCTCCCGCTTGCCGAAGCCCCGCTGGCGCCCGGCGACCGCGACGCTGGCGGCGAGCCGCTTCACGTCCCACTCGAACGGGCCGGGGCAGGTCTCGTCGAAGTCGTTGCAATCGAAGACGAGCTGGCGGTCCGGAGCGGAGAAGACGCCGAAGTTCGAGAGGTGCGCGTCGCCGCAGAGCTGGACGCCGAAGCCGGTGCGTGGCGTCCCGGCCAGGTCGGCGGCCATCACCGCTGCGGCGCCGCGGAAGAACGCGAACGGGGAAGCCAACATGCGCCCGTAGCGGATCGGCACCAGCTCCGGTACGCGGCTCTCGTCCTGCGCTTGGAGGATCGCGAGCGGGTCGCGCGAGCCGGTGTTCAGCTCGGCATGAGCGGAGCGGGCCAGGTCACCCCGCGCCGCTTTGCCCGCGGCAGCCAACTCGGCGGAGTCGTCCCCCACGGTCTCGATCGACATTGCCGGGAGTCTCCCAGCCGCCGACCCAAAAGCAACGCGCGGGCGGCTCGCGCCCTACATTCACCCGATGATTGCGGTCTTCGACGGGCACAACGACGCGCTGACGCGCGAGGGCGGCGGCAGCCTCGCGACACGCGGCGATCGCGGCCACCTCGACCTCCCCCGCATGCGGGAGGGCGGGATGCGGGGCGGGATCTTCGCCATCTTCACCCCCTCGCCGGGAGAGCCTTCGCGCCAGATCAGCTTCCGGGCCAAAAGCTCCTATTCGGAGCCGCTGGCGAAGCCGGTCCCCCACGAGGACGCGCTCGCCCACGCCGAAGGGGTCGCCGAGACGCTCCTCGACCTGGAGCGCCGCGGCGAGCTCGTCGTCGGCCGCTCGATCACCGACGTCGATGCCGCCCGCGATGGTGGATCCCCGCCCGTGGCCGTGATGCACCTGGAGGGCGCGGAGGCGATCGACGGCGGGCTCGCCAATCTGGACGAGTGGTACGAGCGAGGACTGCGCTCGCTGGGGCCGGTTTGGAGCCGGCCGAACGCGTTCGCCCACGGTGTGCCCTTCGCCTTCCCCTCCTCGCCCGACACCGGCTCCGGCCTGACCGGTGCCGGGAAGCGCCTTGTCGCCGCCTGCGGCGAGCAGGGCATCCTCGTCGACCTCAGCCATCTCAACGAGGCCGGCTTCTGGGACATCGCCGAGCTCGAACCGGGGCCGCTGGTGGCGAGCCACTCAGGGGCTCACGCCCTCTGCCCGGCCTCGCGGAACCTGACCGACCGCCAGCTCGACGCGATCGGCGCCAGCGGAGGGCTGATCGGGATCGTCTTCGCCACCCCCTTCCTGCGGCCGGACTTCGCCGACGACCCGGACACGCCCCTGCGGCTGATCGTCGAGCACGCCCGCTACGTCGCCGACCGCATCGGCGTCGAGCACGTCGCCCTCGGCTCGGACTTCGACGGAGCGACCATCCCATCCGAGCTTGGCGGCGTCGCCCGCCTACAGGCGCTCGTGGAAGCGCTGGGGGCAGACGGTTTCGACCGCCCAGAGGTCGAAGGCATCTGCTGGGGAAACTGGCGGAGAGCGCTCGCTGAGTGGTGGCGATGACACCTTCCTGGATGAGGCTTGGAAACCACGCCGAACTATGCACGCACTTGCCTAGCTTAGGGACATTGCAGGGAAAAGTTGGTTTTGATCGGCTAGACAGATCGTAATTACGTACTGGGAAGTTTTCCTTTGGTAGAAGAAAGTTAGTTCGTTCTAGGAACCTCTGCGTTCCCCCGTTTCGCGAAGCCTTATCTCCGCTGGCGGGCCTTCAATCGAAAGGAATCTCCAGTCATGAAGAGGCTAATTCTCGCCGGGGCGCTGCTCGTCGCCTTCGCGGCGCAGGTCGCGCCGGCGTCGGCGGCGCCTACCGGTGAATTCGCGCGATTCGCCCAATGCCCGATGAGCAACCCGGCCGTCAACGCGTGCGTCTACGCGGAAACGTCGTCCGGATCTTTCAAGATGGGCAGCAAAACGGTCCCGGTGAAATATCCGGTCGTCCTCCAGGGTGGCGCGACGATCAAAGAAACGATCGCCGAAACCCTGCCGCTGTACGCGGCCGCAAACGGGCAGACGCTGACCAAAGCGGCGCAGCCTGTTCCGGGCGGTCTGACCGGGATCGTCGCCCCCAGCTGGTGGCCGACGATCCTCAAGAATCTGTTCAACGAAACCATCAACAACGGCTTCACCGGCGTCACCGCGACGGTGGAACTGGCAGCACCGGCGTCCTCGGTCAAACTCAACCTCCTGAGCATCCTCGGTGGGTTTGGCACCGGCTTGGTACTGCCCGTCAAGGTCAAGCTCGACAACCCGTTCCTGGGGAGCAGCTGCTACATCGGCTCGAACTCGTCGCCGATCCCGCTGAACTTCACCAGCGGCACGACCTCACCGCCTGCCCCGAATACGCCGATCACCGGCAGCCCGGGCGAATTCGGTGCAATCGAAGAAGGAAAAATCACGGTCGACAAAAACAACAAACTCGTCGACAACTCGTTCGCGACGCCCGGAGCGAACGGCTGCGGAGGCTTCCTGTTCTCCTGGCTCGTCGACCCGTTCGTCAACTCGATCGTCGGCGTACCGTCGGCGGCTGGCACCAACGCGGCGATCCTCGAAGGCACCACGTACCTGACGGGACCGGCCAACGTCAAAGAAAGCGAATAGTTGTAGATAAGTCTCTAGTACCCGCAAAAGCGCCCGCCCTTCGGCGGGCGCTTTTGTTTTGCGGCACGCGAGCTTCACGAGCGGCTGCGTTTAGGAACTTGATTGGTTGCATTGCAAACTTTTTTTTGATAGAAGCCTCTCTATTGGAGCGATGCTCGTTCCAAAAGCCGCGGGCAGGGAACTCCGCGGTGGGAACCCAATCGAAAGGACCAGTCATGAGAAGGCTTCTTCTCGCAAGCGTCGTGCTGGCAGCGATGCTGGCGTCGGCCTCATCGGCGTCTGCCGCATTAACCGGCGAATGGACCAAATTCGCCAAATGCCCTACGGGCAACCCCTCGGTCGAATTGTGCGTGTACGCCAATACGACGTCCGGAAGCTTCAAGATGGGCCAAAAAACCGTGCCGATCGTGAAACCGGTCGTGCTGCAGGGAGGGGCGATACCGGTTGAACCCGGCAACGTCTTTGGCGCCCTGAACTTCGTCGCCGCCAGCGACGGCAACACGCTAAGCAAAACGCCGCAGCCCGTTCCGGGTGGTCTGACTGGCATCGTGGCCCCCAGCTGGTGGCCGCAGATCCTCAAGGACCTGTTCAACGAAACCATCAACAACGGCTTCACCGGCGTCACCGGCACGGTGGAACTGGCAGGACCTGCCTCGGCGATCAAACTGAGCCTGGTCAACACCCTGACCGCGAAAGGTGTCGCGCTGGGGATGCCGGTCAAGGTCAAGCTGGACAACCCGTTCCTGGGGAGCAGCTGCTACATCGGCTCCAACTCGTCGCCGATCCAGCTGAACCTCACCTCTGGCACGACCGCTCCGCCGCCCCCGAATACGCCCATCAGCGGCAGCCCCGGTGAACTCACCACCGTGGAAGAAGGCCAGATCATCGCTGAGAAAAACAACAAACTCGTCGACAACGCGTTCTCGACGCCCGGGGCCAACGGCTGTGGAGGATTCCTTTTCTCCTGGCTCGTCGACCCGTTCGTCAACTCGATCGTCGGCGTGCCCTCGGCGGCCGGCACCAACACGGCCATCCTCGAAGGCTCGACCTACCTCGGCGAAGCGGCCAAGGTTCGGGAAAGGCAGTAGAGGCTAGGAATCAGCAGTAGATGCTCGGCAAAGGCGCTCGCCTCTCGGCGGGCGCCTTTTTAGTGATCACACGATCCCACTGAGCGCGAGCGCGCCTCGCGCCCCGACCTAGACGGCGGGCGCGAGAGATCCGATTCCCCAAGCGGATCCACACATATAGAGATGCGCGTCTCTCCTCCCCTTGGCGATTTCCCCAGAAGCGCTGGCTTCGACTGCCTGCTTCTTTCACCGAAGAGACTGGCGCAGGCTAATCGATTGCGCCAATTGGTTCAATCGTCAAAATTGATTAGGTCAGCGCCGGCTGCGCGCTGGGCAACGAGCTGAGGACGCGGTCGGCGACCGACTCGCCCGTGAGACCCACCTCGGCGCGTAGCAGCGCCGGCTTGCCGTGGGTCACGTAAGCGTCCGGAAGGCCGACTCGCAGCACCCGCGCCCGCTCCCCCGGTGCCTCGGCGAAGGCGTCCTCGAGGTGCTCCAGGACGGCGGAACCGAAGCCGCCAGGGAGCACGTTCTCCTCGATCGTCACCAGCAGATCATGCTCCCGCGCCAGGCTCTCGGCCAGGTTCGCGTCGATCGGCTTGGCGAAACGGCCGTCGGCGACGGTGGGGTTCAGGCCGTGCTTGGCGAGAATCTCGGCTGCTTCCTGGGCGACGATGACCCCGAAGCCGTAGCCGAGCAGCGCCACCCGCTCGCCCTCGGCAAGAATCTCGCCGACGCCGATCGGAATGCTCTTCGGCTTCGCGGGCAAGGCGACCCCCTCCCCCACGCCACGCGGGTAGCGCAGCGCCGCCGGCCCGTCGTGGGCGATCGCGGTGTGCAGCATGTGGACCAGCATCGCCTCGTCCCGCGGCGCCATCAACACCACGTTTGGGATCGGGCGGAAGTAGGAGACGTCGAAGGCGCCGTGATGGGTCGGACCGTCGTCGCCGACCAGGCCGGCGCGGTCCATCGCGAAGGTGACGTCGAGGTCCTGCAGACAGACGTCGTGGACGATCTGGTCGAAAGCCCGCTGCAGGAAGGTGGAGTAGATCGCGCAGACCGGCTTCGCCCCCTGCAGCGCCATTCCGCTGGCCAGCAGCACCGCGTTCTGCTCGGCGATGCCGACGTCGTAGTACTGCTCGGGCAGCTCGTCGAAGAGCTGCTGCAGGCCGGTCCCCCCCGCCATCGCGGCGGTGATCCCGATCACCCGCTCGTCGGCCCTGGCCTCGGCGACCATCGCCTCGGCGAAGACCTTCGTGTATTGGGGCGGCGAGCCGGCGGGCGGTGGCTTCTCCAGCACCTCGATCCCCTCGGGGGAATCGGTTTCGGTGACAGGCACCGGCTTTGGCGCGCTCGCGGGCTGGCCGTCAACGATCGACTTCGGCTTCGCCGCGTGCCACTCCTCCATCGACTCCAGCCCGCCTTCTTCCGCGGGCGCAAAGCCCTTGCCCTTGACGGTGTGGATGTGGACGACGACCGGACGGTCCGCCTCGAAGGCCTCCTTCAGCGCCTCGCGCAGCGCGTGGACATCGTGACCGTCGATCACACCCAGGTAGGCGAGGTCGAGCTCCTCGAAGAAGAGGCCGGGCGCCCAGTAGGCCTTCAGCGCCGCCTTGATCTCGGGGCCGAGGCGCTCGATCCTCGCGCCCAGGCCGAGCGGCAGCTTGGTCAGGCGGTCCTCGACGTCCTCCCGCGCGTGCCAGAGGCGCGGGTTGAGGCGGATCCGGTTGAAGTAGCGCGAGAGGGCGCCGACGTTGGGGGAGATCGACATCCCGTTGTCGTTGAGGACGATGACGACGGGCGTTTGCATCCCCCCGGCGGCATGGAGCGCCTCGTAAGCGACACCGCCGGTGAGGGCGCCGTCGCCGATCACCGCGGCGACTTTCCCATCAGGGCCGATCCCCTTGCGCATCGCCTCCTTCAGCCCGACCGCATAGCCGATCGAGGTCGAGGCGTGGCCGGCGCCCATGATGTCGTGCTCGGACTCGAAGACCGAGCAGAACGGGGCGAGCCCGTCGTACTGGCGGATCGTCGACAGCTGGTCGCGGCGGCCGGTCAGGACCTTGTGCGGGTAGGCCTGGTGACCGACGTCCCAGAGGACCTTGTCGCGCGGCGAGTCGAGCAGGCTGTGGAGGGCGACGGCGAGCTCACAGGTGCCGAGGTTGGCGCCGAAGTGCCCCCCGATCTCACCGATCGTGTCGATGATGTAGGTGCGCATCTCCTGCGACACCTGCTGCAGCTGCGCGTCGTCGAGGCCGTGCAGATCCTCCGGGGCGTCGATCCCCGGAAGCAGCGGCTCTCTGGTTTCCTCTTCGTTGCCCTGGGTAGGGGCCGTTTCGCTCATTCGTTCCTCGTGAAGATGTAGTCGGCCACGCGCCTCAAGTCGTCGGTCTCGCCGCATGCCTCGGCCAGCGCCGCGGTCGCCTTCGCGTGCGACTCGGCGGCCAGCTCGCGGGCTCGGTCGAGCCCGAAGAGGCTGACGTAGGTGAGTTTTCCATGTCTCTCGTCGCTTCCATGTGGCTTGCCGAGTTGCTCGTCAGACTCGGTCACGTCGAGGATGTCGTCGACTATCTGGAACAGCACGCCCAACTCCTCGGCGAAACGGCGATAGGGCATTGTCTCAGGTTCGGGCAGCCCCTCGAGCAGAAGGATCACGTTGACGCTGGCGGCGATCAGGCGGCCGGTCTTCAGCGCGTGCAGCGCCCGCAGGCCGTCGGGGTCGGACTGGGCGCCAACGACATCCACGTACTGGCCGCCGACCATCCCGTTGACGCCGGTCGCGCCGGCCAGCTCGCGCATCGCCAGCAGCACCCGCTCCGGCTCCCCCGGCTGCTCGCAGAAGAGCCGCATCGCCTCGGCGAAAAGGCCGTCGCCGGCCAGGATCGCGACGTCCTCGCCGAACTTGACGTGGGAGGTCGGCAGGCCGCGGCGAAGGTCGTCGTCGTCCATCGCCGGCAGGTCGTCGTGGATCAGCGAGTAGGTGTGGATCAGCTCGATCGAGCAGGCGACCGGGATGAAGCGCGCGGGATCGGCGCCGAGGGCACGGGCGGTGGCAAGGGCGAGGACCGGCCGCACCCGCTTGCCGCCGGCCAGCAGCGAGTAGCGCATCGCCTCCTCGAGCCCGGCGGTCGAGGCGCCGGGAGAGAAGCCCAGCTGGGCGAGGGCTCCCTCGACGAGCCCGCGCAGATCGTCGGGATAGCTCAAGTGCCTACTCGGCGCTCGCCTGCTGCCGCGCCTCGCGGTTGGCCTCCTCGACCGCCTCGGCGGCGAGATCGGCAGCCTCGGCCGCCAGCTGCGCGGCGGTCTCGTCGGCGACCTCCTCGCTCTGCAGCCGCGCGGTGATCTCGCCCAGCCGCGCCGAGATCTCCCGCAGGCGGGCGCTCACTTGGCCGGCTCCCGCTCGCGCACGACCGCGCCGAGGATGCCGTTGACGAACCCCGGAGCCTCGGCGCCGCAGTACTCCTTGGCGATCTCGACCGCCTCGTCGATCGCCACCTCGGCGGGAGTGTCGGTGAATTCCATCTCGTAGAGGGCAACCCGCATCACGTTGATGTCGAGCGGGGCGATTCGATCCACGGTCCATCCCTTGACATGCGCCGCGATCACGTCGTCGAGCTCTTCGCGATGGCTGTCGACGCCCTCCGCCAGCTCGCGGGTCAGCGACCGCGCCTCGCCCAGCAGCTCCCCCAGCGGGCGGCCGGTCACGTCGCGCTGGTAGTTGGCGAAGACGGCGTCGCGCCGCTGGTCGGATCTACGCATGGGGACATTCTGTCAGCGCGGGGGCGCGGACCAGTCAGGCGCGGGAGATGTACTCGCCGCTGCGGGTGTCGACCCGGACCGATTCGCCCTCCTCGATGAAGAGCGGCACCTGGACGACCACGCCTGACTCCAGCGTCGCCGGCTTGTTGCCGCCGCCCGAGGCGGTGTCGCCTTTGAGGCCGGGATCGGTCTGCACGACCTTCATCTCGATCGCGCTCGGAACCTGCACGTCGCTCGGCCGTTCGTCGACGAAAAGCACCTCGATCTCGTCGTTCGCCAAGACCCACTGCATCGAGTCGCCGAGCGAGGAGCGCGGGATCTCGATCTGGTCGTAGTCCCGCGAGTCCATGAAGACCGCGGCATCTCCCGAGTCGTAGAGGTACTGCATCTTCTTCGATTCGGTCCGCACCGGGCGGAACTTCTCTCCTGCTCTGAAGGTTTTGTCGATCACCGAGCCGTCCTCGATCCGCCGCAGCTTGGTGCGGACGAAGGCTCCGCCCTTGCCGGGCTTGACGTGCTGGAAATCGATGATCTTCCAGATCTTCCCGTCGATCTCGATATGGGTGCCGTTCTTGAATTGGTTGGTGGAGATCGTCATCGGCGGCGAATCCTAGTGGGGCTCAAGGTGAGGGGGCGAGACGCTGGACCGCTTCCTCGGGATCGCGGAAGACCTCGCCGCGGATGAAGCGGCCGCCGGCCAGCTCCCAGATCCAGGCGACGGGCATGTCGCGGATCCCGAGCTGGCGGCTGCGGGCGTAGACGCGGCCGCGGACCAGGAGTGAGCGCCCGCGGTCCTCGATCACCTTCGGGGTGATCAGCAGCTCGTCCCAGGCCTTTTCGACGTCGAGCAGGTATTCGTGCAGCCCCTCCGGGCCGACGTAGGGGGCGCTGCGGCCGATCTGCGCCGCCGTCCCGATCGGGAAGAACTCCATCCCCTCGTCGCAGACCGCGACGATCTCCGCGGGATCGCGGAGGTTGAAGGCGCCGTAGAGCCGCTCGACCAGCTCCGTCTCCGCCTCGGAGGCGGGGGTCACGTCGGCGGAGGCCGGCGCGATGGCGACGATCGCCGCGTCGTCGTCGAGCTCGCCGGCGGTGAACTCGTGCAGAGCGCCCTCGATCTGCTGTGCCCCCACAGCCGGGCTGCCGATGCCGGCGAGAACGTCCCGCAGGCGCTCCTCCCCGAACCGTCCCTCCTTCCCCAGCGCGTCGGTGACGCCGTCGGTGACGAGGACCAGCTGCTGATGCGGGGCGACCGAGGTCGACTCGAGATCCCATTCGCCGTTGTCGAAGGCCCCCAGCACGGGACCTGGCCGGCTGACCTCGGTAATCGAGTCCCCACCGACCAGCAATGGCGGCGGGTGGCCGGCCACGGCGAGGCGGACCGACTCGCCCGGGTCTTCGGAGACGGCCAGCGCGGCGACGCTGCAGAGCGCGGCGCCGCGGCGGGCGAGCAGCTCGCGGTTGAGCGTCCGCAAGGCGATCACCGGGTCGCCGGTCAGCGCGGCGGCGGTCCGCAGCGTGTAGCGAGCGTGGGCGGTGACAGCCGCGGCTTTGGCGCCGCGGCCGGTGACGTCGCCGATCACCACCATCCAGCCGCCGGCGATCCGGAAGGCGTCGTAGAAGTCACCGCCGAGCTCGTTCTCGGCCCCCGCCGGCCGGTAGGTGGCGGCCACCGACCAGCCCGGGATATGGGGCAGCGGCGGCGGCAGCAGCCCGCGTTGCAGGGTCTCGGCGATCTCGGCGCGTTCGCGCTCGCTGCGCTCCAGGTCGGAGAAGAGGCCGGCGTTGTCGAGGGCGAGGGCGACCCGGCCGGCGAGGATCGTGACGAAATGCTCGTCGGAGTCGTCGAAGCGGCGCCCGGAGGGACCGACGCTGATCGTCAGCATCCCCGTCGGCCGGCCGCGGGCGCGCAGCTCGACGGTCATGCCGGAGCGAACGCCGAGCCCGCGGAGGAACTCGAAGTCCTCCTCGTCGGAGGCGAACTCGCGCAGGTCCGCGTCGGTCTTCAACTCAAAGCGTCGAGGCTCCTGTCGCTCGCGACTCGCGTCGCTCGCGATCTGCGTCTGCAGGCGGGGTCCGCGCTCCATCAGCCCCTCGACGATCGCCGCCGCGTCGGGGCCGTCAACCTCCATCGCCGCCCGGCGGACGCGGTCGTCTTCGATCACGTCGATCGCACAGATGTCGCCCAGCTCCGGAACGATGATCTTCGCGATTGCGTCGAGGGTCTCGTCCAGGGCGCTGCCCCCCTCGGCGACCCGCGAGATTTCGTCGAGCATGCGGAAGCGGCGGTTGACCTGCCGGACCTTGCGGGTCGAGATCGTGGCGACGATCGCGACGGCCACCAGGGCGAGCGCGACGATGACGTCGGCGAAGAGGGGCATCAGCCCGGGTTCGAGCCCTGGTCCTGGTCGGCGGCGGTGCTGGTCGTGAGGCTCGAGGCAGCGCCGCCGCTGAGCACCCGGCGGACCAGCGAGGGCGCGAGGATCCGCAACGCCGCCGCCACACCGTAGGGACGCGGCACGTAGCGCTCGGCCCTGCCGCCGGGACCGCACTGGTGGATCGCCTCGGCGACCGTCTCGGGCTTGGAGACGATCCAGCGAGTGAGCGCTTTTTCGCGCAACTCGGTCGCCGGAAAGCCCTCGGTGCGGACGAAGCCGGGCAGGACCATGCCGACGTGGACGCCGCAGGGCTTCTCCTCGGCGTAGAGGGAGTCGGTCCAGCCGATCAGGGCGAACTTGCTGGCTGAGTAGGCGCCGGTCCGGGCGCGCGAGACCCGTCCCGCGGTGCTTGCGACGTTGACGATCGCGCTCGGTGCCGACGCGCGCAGCAGCGGCAGCAGCGCCTCGGTGAGACGCACGACGGCGTCGAAGTTGAGCTCCATGTGGCGGCGCACGTTGGCGTAGCCGCTCTCCGCGAAGCTGCCCCGCCAGGCAGCGCCGGCGTTGTTGACCAGCAGCTGCAGGGCGCCGCCGTGCGCGGCCTCGAGATGGGCGCGGACCCGTTGCGGGGCGTCATCGTCGGTGAGGTCGACCGCGAGGTGGGTGGCGGGACAGGGCAGGGACTCGGCCAGCTCGCGCAGCATCTCCTCGCGGCGGGCGACGAGGACGAGCTCGGTCCCCGGCTCGCGCGCGAGCCTGATCGCCGTCGCTTTCCCGATCCCCGTGGACGCTCCCGTTACAAGTGCGACTGCCACGTCCGCAACAGTATTGGAGATGGAGGGATCCGCAGGAACCCATCACCGGCTGAGCGCGACCCGCCGCGAGGGCGAGCGGGTGACGCCGCTGGAGCTCTTCTTCGACCTCGTCTTCGTCCTCGCGATCACCCAGTGCACGGCGCTGATGTCGCACGACCAGACCTGGTCGGGACTGGCCCAGGGCCTGCTGATCCTCGGCGTCCTCTGGTGGGCCTGGGTCGGCTATTCCTGGCTGACCAGCGTGATCGACCCCGAGGCCGGGGCGGTTCGGATCGTCATCTTCGCCGCGATGGCGGCGATGCTGATCGTCTCGCTCTGCGTCCAGGAGGCGTTCGACAACCTCGCCCTCACCTTCGCCCTGGCGATCGGCGTCTTCCGCGCGGCCCACATCGCGCTCTTCTGGCTCGCCGGGGCTGACGACAAGGATCTGCGCCGCTCGGTGATCGGGCTCGCGGTCAGCACCGCGATCGGGGTCGCCGTCCTCGTCCTCGCCTCCTTCTTCGACGGGCTCGCGCAGGGGGCGCTGTGGGCGCTGGCGATATTCCTCGACATGGCCGGGCCCTACTTCTTCGGCGCCGACGGCTGGAAGATCGTCCCCGGCCACTTCGCCGAGCGCCACGGGCTGATCGTGATCATCGCCCTCGGCGAGTCGATCGTCGCCGTCGGGGTCGGTGCCTCCGGTGCCCTCGATCTCGGGATCGGCACCGCCGCGGTGCTCGGGATCTTCCTTGCCGCCGCGCTCTGGTGGACCTACTTCGACGTCGTCGCCCTGATCTCGGCCCGGCGTCTCGGCGAAGCGGAGGTCGGCAGGACGCAGAACGAGCTCGCGCGCGACTCCTACTCCTACGTCCATCTGCTGATGGTCGCCGGGATCGTCCTCATCGCCTACGGGATGAAGGTGACGATCGGCCATCACTCCGAAGAGCTGCACGACGTGCCTGCCTTCGCCCTGCTCGGCGGGCTTGCGATCTACCTGCTTGGCCTGGTTGCCTTTCGATATCGACAGGTCCAGACCGTCAACCGGCGCCGGCTGGGACTGGCGATCGTTCTCCTCTTCCTGATCCCGGTTGCGACGGCGATGCCGTCGCTGATCTCCCTGGCGCTCACCGTCGTATCGATGTGGGTGCTGATCGTCGTCGAGCACCGCAAATACGGCAGCCGGCGCGACGAGCTTCGTCGCGAAGCAAGCGCCGCCCACACTTAGGCATACTCCCCGAACCTTTTGAGCACTCCAGATCTCCTCGACAAGCTGCTCCGCGCCGGCGCCCCCTCGGGTTACGAGGGACCGGCGGCCGAGGTCTGGCGCGAGGCGGCCTCCTTCGCCGAGGTCAGCGTCGACGGGATCGGATCCTCGATCGCCCGGGTCGGCGACGCCTCGCCGCTGCTCGCCGTGGTCGGCCACATCGACGAGATCGGGCTGATCATCACCCACGTCGACGAGCAGGGCTTCCTCTGGTTCGCCCCGGTCGGCGGCTGGGACCCGCAGATCCTGGTCGGCCAGCGGGTCGAGATTCGTGGCAAGGACGGCCCCGTCCCCGGCGTCGCCGGGCGCAAGCCGATCCACCTGCTCGAGCCCGACCAGCGCAAGAAGGTGGTCGAGCTGAAAGGCATGCACATCGACATCGGCGCCGCCGACCGCGAGGAGGCCGAGGCGCTGGTCCGGGTCGGCGACCCGGTGGTGATCGCGGCCGAGCCGATGGCAGTGGCCGGCGACCGGCTCGTCTCGCGGGCGATGGACAACCGCCTCGGCGCCTACGTGGCGCTGGAGAGCCTGCGCCGCTGCGCCGAGGGCAAGGGCCCCGGCGGCTCCTTTGCCGCCGTCGCCGCCGTCCAGGAGGAGATCGGCCTCTTCGGCGCCCGCACTGCCGCCTTCCAGGTCCGCCCCGAGATCGCGGTCGCGGTCGACGTCACCCACGCCACCGACGCGCCGGGGGTCGACGAGAAGGAGATCGGCTCGCACCCCTTCGGCTCCGGGCCGGCGATCGGCCGCGGCTCGACCCTCTCCCCCAAGGTCTTCGAGCTGCTGGTCGAGACCGCCGAGGCGGAGGGGATCGACTACTCGATCAGCGCCAGCGGGCGCGGCACCAGCACCGACGCCGACGTCCTGCAGATTTCTCGGGCCGGGATTCCGACGGGGCTGGTCTCGATTCCGCTCCGTTACATGCACTCGCCGGTCGAGATGGTTGATCTGCGTGATGTTGAGGCAACCGTAGAACTGCTCGCAGCTTTCGCCAGTCGCCTCAGCGGCGACATCGATCTCAGCCGGTAGGGCTTGTTCGGTAGGGAGGGATGGGTGTCCCCTGACCTTCCTGGGATTAGGACGCCGGTCGGTCAGGGGACACCCATCCCTCCCAGCAACAGCATTTATGGATCGCTGTTCGCCGAGACCGCGAGAGACATCGCATATCGACGTCCCATGCGGTTTCGGGGATCAGCGTCTAGATGAAAGCTGTTGATAGAGGGTGCCGGTGTCCCTCGGAGGAATGTTCGGCGACATGCAATCTGGTGTTTGCGCGCGAAGCGCGCAGCAGGTTCTCCCCGTAGCGAAGCGAAGGGGAGGTCAATTCCGGAGAGGGATACCGGCACCCTCTATCAAGTGCGCTCGCTTGTCGAGGTCCTCATTGTCAACGCTGTCGGCATAAACCAGATCACGCCCCCCAGCCTTGGCCGCGTACAGCGCCGCGTCAGCACGGGCAAGCATGTCCTCGGTGTCCACCGGACCAGGTTCGGCAACCGCGACGCCGATGCTCAACGAGACCGGAACGCCGACCGGGCGTCGTTCGCGGACCGCTACCCGCAGCTTCTCGGCGATCTCCACCGCGTCCTCGTGGCCGGCGCCGGGGAGCACCACCAGGATCTCCTCGCCGCCGACCCGGTAGATCGAGTCTCCCGCTCGCAGGGTGGCCCGCATCGTGTAAGCAACGTCCTGCAGGACGGCGTCGCCGGCGGCGTGGCCGAACTGGTCGTTGACGCGCTTGAAGTGGTCGAGGTCGCAGAGCAGGAAAGCGTGAGAGAGGCCCTCGCCCGGGTCGCAGGGCTGGCCGTCGAGCTCGGCCAGGCGCTGCTCCAGGGCGGTGCGGTTGAAGAGGCCGGTGAGCGAGTCGAGGGTCGAGCGGCGGCGGTGGGCCCGGTCGGACTCGACCAGGGCGCCGCTGAGGATCACGGTGCTGAAGATCAGCGCCGCGGTCGCGATCAGCAGCTGCCGCTGGTCCCATGCGGCCTCGGGGTCAGGGACCACGGCGACGGCGAGGAAGACCGCGATTATGTAAGCGGTGCCCACAACCATCCCGCGCGGCTCGAAGCGGAAGCCGAGGGTGACCGCCGGCAGCGCGAGCCAGACAAGGGCCGGGCTGGTGGCGCCACCGGTGACAAGGACCGAGGCGCCGATCAGAGCTGGAAGCGCCGCCCAGGCGCCGGCGATCCAGAGCGCCGGGTGGGCGCTGGTGCGCATGACCCGATCGGCCAGCGAGAAGCCGGCGAGTCCCACGAGCAGCAACGGGATCCACCAGTAGCCGACGGAGTCTCCCCCTCCCACCGCCAGCGCCAGGGCGAGGATTCCGAAGCAGGCGAGGCGGTAGCGCCGGACCCGTTCCTCCATGTCCAGAAGACGCTCGCGCCGCGCTTCCTCGTGGATCGAGACCAGCGTGTCTCCGTTCTTGCCCATGTCACGGCATCGACGCGGTCGGAGCTTGCCTTGAATCTGACTGTTCAGCCTCGGCTTGGCGGTGCTCAGTCGACCAGCTGCAGCTCTTTCGGCAGTGAGCTGAGATTGCGCAGCCCGTCGTCGGCGACGACGACGAGGTCCTCGATCCGCACCCCGAGGTTGCCGGGCAGGTAGACGCCGGGCTCGACGGTGACGACTTCGCCGGGGGCGAGCACGTCGTCGGAGCGCTGCGCGAGCCGCGGGCCCTCGTGGACCTCGAGCCCGACCCCGTGCCCAAGCGCGTGTCCGAAGCGCTCGCCGTAGCCAGCGTCGTCGATCAGCGCCCGGGCGGCGGTGTCGACGTCCTCGCCCGTGACGCCGGCGCGGATCGCCTCCAGCGCCGCCTGCTGCGAGCGGCGGACGACCTCGTAGACCGCCCGACCCTCCTCCCCCGGATCGCCGGTGGCGAAGGTGCGGGTGCCGTCGGAGCAGTAGCCGTCGAGCTGCGCGCCCATGTCGAAGACGACCAGCTCGCCCCGGCCGATCTCGCGCTCGCCCGGCTCGGCGTGCGGCAGTGCCCCGTTCGACCCGGCGGCGACGATCGCCGGGAACGAGGGGTCGGCGCCGAGCTCACGGATCCTCGCTTCGGTGGCGCGGGCGACCTCCCGCTCGGGCCGGCCGGCCAATCCCTGCTCCAGGGCCCAGCCCCAGACGTCGTCGGTCAGCTTCGAGGCCTCGGCGATCGCCGCCAGCTCCTCGTCGTCCTTGACCCGCCGCAGCTTCTCGACCTGCCCCCCGGCGGGGACCAGCTCGGTCCCGTCGGCGATTTTCTCCTTCAGTTTCCCCAGCAGGCGCACCGAGACCTGATCGTCCTCGAACCCGACCCGACCGTCGAGCCGCTCCGCGATCCCCTTCAGCCAGTCGTTGCCGATCGTCAGCGCCTCCCAGCCCTCGACCTCGGCGGCGGCGCGCTCGGTGTAGCGGAAGTCGGTGAAGAAGAGGCGGAGGCCGGGGCCGCAGACGCAGGCGCCGTTGGTGCCGGTGAAGCCGGTCAGGTAGCGGACGTTGGTCAGGTCGGTGACGAGAAAGCGGTCGAGCTCGAGCTCGCCCAGCAGCCCCTCGAGGCGGTCGCCGCGACCGCGCATCAGCCGGCGCCCAGATCGCGGGCGAGCAGCCCGAGCGCCTCGCGGTAGCCATCGGGTCCCTTACCTGAGACCTTGGCTAAGACGAGGCCGTCGAAGACCGAGAGCCGGCGCCAGTCGTCGCGCGCCTCGACGTCGGAGAGGTGGACCTCGACGGCGGGCAGCCGGGTCAGCTCGAGCGCGTCGGCGATCGCGCGGCTGTAGTGGGTCCAGGCACCGGCGTTGACGATCACCGAGTCGGCCAGCTCGGCCGAGCGGTGCAGGTATTCGCAGAACTCGCCCTCGGCGTTGGTCTGGAAGAAGATCGGTTCCAGACCCAGCTCGTGCGCCCAATCGGAGATCTTCGCCTCCAGCTGGGAGAGCGAAATGCCGCCGTAGATCGAGGCGTCCCGCCGCGCGAGGACGTCGAAGTTGACCCCGTGCAGGACGGCGACGCGGTTGCTGACGGTGGTCATCGGTAGAGCTCCTCCACGGCTGCCCGGACCTTAGCCTCATCGACTATCTGCCCGGTGCGGGGCTTGCCTGGCTCCGAGAGAAGGACGAAGCCGACACCGGCGGCGGTGCGCTTCTTGTCGCGCTGGAGGACACCGAGGATCGGGTCGATCTCGACCTTGGGATCGAGACGAGTCGGCAAATCGTGGCGGGCCAGGATGACCTCGACTTCGTCCCGCAGATCGATCGCGTCCGAGAGTCGCAACGCGGCCAACAGGCCGAGGCCGATCGCTTCTCCATGCAGGTAGGAGAAGGCGGATGCCCCCTCAATCGCGTGGCCGACCGTATGGCCGAGATTGAGCACGTGTCGAAGACCTGCATCGCGCTCGTCGGCCGCGACTATCGAGCACTTGTATCGAGCACAGGCAAAGACGATCTCGTCGAGATCGCGGGAGTCGATCGTCTCCAGCCGCTTGACCCGCTCCCAGAGCTCCCCACCGGCGAGGAGACCGGTCTTGATCACCTCGACGAAGCCAGCGGCCAAGTCCTTTGCCGGGAGGGTCGCCAGAGTCGAGGTATCAGCAAACACCGCAGCGGGCTGGTGATAGGCGCCGGCGTAGTTCTTCAGCTCGCCGACGTCGACGCCAGTCTTGCCCCCATAGGCGGAGTCAACCTGCGCGACCAACGTGGTCGGCACTTGCACAACCGGCACCCCGCGCTGGTAGATGTGAGCGCAAAAGCCAGCGAGATCGCCGACAACGCCACCCCCCAATGCAACGACATGGTCATCGCGGCGCATTTCCGCTCGAGCGAGGGCCTCGACAATGTCACCCGCCTTCCTCAGCGTCTTTGACTCCTCCCCTGGAGCAATCTCGAGAGCAGGCACCGCGAGCGGCTGGAGATGCTCGACATATCGGCTCGCGTTCTGATCGGTAACGCAGTAACGCCGTCCGTCCACCGGCCACCATCCGGTGCCGGCAAGGGCACCGAAGAAACCTGAGCCGACGATGACCGGGTATCCGCCCGATTGACTGCGTGCCCACAACAGCCTCTGCCCAACTGGCATTTCCTCGAGGGTTTCGATCGCCGGCAGCGCCCGCGCCACGACGCCCTCGTCGGCCATCGGCACCACGGCGTCGGCCAGCTCCTCGTAGAGAGGCAGGCGCTCCGCCAGCAGTCGCTCGACGTCGGCTTCGCTGGTTGCCAGCGGTCGCTCGGTCCCCTCGATCCGCTGCCAGGCCGTGGCCGCGTCGATCTCCAGCAGGACAACGGTGTGGCGACCCAGCGCCTCGCGCACCCGCTCGGAGAGGACGCTGCCGCCGCCGAGGGCGATCGCGCCGCCGTCGGCGTTCTCCAGCAACTCGCCGACGACCGCGGCCTCGCGGGCGCGGAAGGCCTCCTCCCCGTCCTGCTCGAACGCCTCGCGAATCGGCTTGCCGAGCTCGCGTTCCATCAGCTCGTCGATCTCGACCGTCTCCAACCCCGCCTCGCGGGCAGCGGCAAGGGCGGTGCTCTTGCCGGCCCCCATGAAGCCGATGAAGACGATCGCCGGCTCCGCCACCGGCCTCAGCCCCGGAAGTCGATGCGCTGCTTGTAGGCCTCGAGCGCCGTGCGCACGTCGTCAATGTGGTCGCCGCCGAACTTCTCGCGGTAGGCGCGGGCGAGGGTCAGGGCGACCATCGCCTCGGCGACGATCGCGGCGGCGGGGACGACGGTCGAGTCGGTGCGCTCGCGCAGCGCCTGGGCCGGCTGCTTGGTCTCGGTGTCGACCGAGCGCAGCGGCTTGGTCAGGGTCGAGATCGGCTTGATCGCCGCCCGCACCGAGAGTGGCTGGCCGTTGGTCATCCCGCCCTCGAGGCCGCCGGCATGGTTGGTTTCGCGGAAGTAGCCATCCTTCTCCGACCAGAAGATCTCGTCGTGCGCCTCCGAGCCGGGGCGGCCGGCGACGTCCCAGGCTTCGCCGATCGCGACGCCCTTGACCGACTGGATCGAGGCGACGGCGCCGGCGAGGCGTCCGTCGAGGCGGTCTTCCCAGGAGATGTGGGAGCCGATCCCGGGGACCAGTCCGAAAGCGAGCACCTCGAGGCTGCCGCCGAGGCTCTCGTTGGCCTTGCGCAGGCGGTTGATCTCCGCGACCATCGCTTTGCTGGCCTCGGGGTCGAGGCAGCGGACCGGGTCGTCGTCGACCGCGGCGAAGTCCTCAGGCCCCAGGTCGTCTCGCTCCTGCGCGCGGACCGAGGCGATCTGCAGCACGTGGCTGTGGATCTCGACCCCGAGCGCGGAGAGGAAGCCGCGGGCGATCGTGCCGGCGGCGACCCGGGCCGCGGTCTCCCGCGCGCTGGCCCGCTCGAGCACGTTGCGGATGTCCGTCTGGCCGTATTTCTGGGCGCCGACGAGGTCGGCGTGGCCCGGTCGCGGCAGGTGCACCTCGTCGGGTGAGAAGCCCTCGACCGGCCAGGGGTTCATCCGCTCCTCCCAGTTGGCGTAGTCGCGGTTGGCGACCAGGAGGGCGATCGGGCTGCCCAGCGTGCGGCCGTGGCGGACGCCGCTGCGGACCTCGACCGTGTCGGTCTCGATCTTCATCCGGCCGCCGCGGCCGTGGCCGAGCTGCCGCCGCGCCATGTCGCGGTCGAGCGCCTCGCGGTCGAGCTCGAGACCCGCCGGCATGCCCTCGACGATCGCCACGAGCCCCGGCCCGTGCGACTCCCCAGCGGTGGTGAAACGGAACGTCGTCATCGCGGCAAGGCTATCGGGGGACGATTGGTGAGTTAGGCCCGCTATAGGGGTGCAAATTCACCAATCGCGCGCGGCGGCCCTCATCACGTCGAGGTCGGGCGCACGGTCGGTCCAGATTTCCAGCGACCGTGCCCCCTGCTGGACGAGGATCTCGAGGCCGTCGACCACTGCGGCGCGGGCGCCTTCGGCCGCTTTCAACAGCCTGCTGCGGCGCTCACCGTAGACCATGTCGACGACGGTCTGCGAATCGGCGAACCCGCCGCGACGCAGCGGCAGGTGCTCGAACGGATCCTCGCCGCCGAGCCCGGCGGCGCTGGTGTTGACGATCAGGTCGTAGCTCTCCTGCCGGGGCGCCAGGATCGGCGTCCCCCCCAGCTCGGCGCAGATCTCCTCGGCCCGCTCCGGCGTGCGGTTCCAGACGTCCACCGTCGCCCCTTCCCAGCGCAGCGCCCAGAGCGCGGCCCGGGCCGCGCCACCGGCCCCGAGCACCAGCGCCCGACGGTCGCGCGGCGGGTCGGGCAGCGCGGCGAGCAGCCCGTCGGCGTCGGTGTTGTGCGCCTCGATCCGCTTGCCGTCGAAGACCAGCGTGTTGGCGGCGCCGATCTGGCGAGAGGCTTCGCTCGCCTCGTCGGCGAGGGCCAGGGCCGCTTCCTTGTGCGGCACGGTGACGTTGACGCCGGCGTAACCGACGTCCGCCAGCTCGCGCACCGTCATCTCGAAGACCTCGGGGGCGGCGTCGATCGCCTGGTAGCGCCAGTCGTCCAGCCCCAGCGCCGCCAGGGCCGCGTTCTGCATCGCCGGCGAGCGTGAGTGGGAGACGGGATGGCCGAGCACCGCGAGCTTTGGCATCGCCTATTCCCCGCAGCTGTCGGGCGAGTTGCCGCCAGCGGCTTCGCGGGCGGAGTTGTACTTGTCGACGGCGGCTTCGAATTCGGCTTCGGTCTTGGCGAAGGTGAGCTTGCCGCACGCCCCCGGGGTGGTCACGTAGAAGAGGTAGCCGGTCTTCGGCGGGTGCGCCGCCGCCTCCAGCGAGGCGAGGCCGGGGTTGCTGATCGGCCCCGGCGGCAGGCCCGCGTTGGTGCGGCTGTTGTAGGGCGAGTCGATCGCCAGTTCGGATTCGGTCAGCGGCTGGGTGTAGTTACCGGTCGCGAAGCGGATCGTCGCGTCGATCCCCAGCGGCATCCCTTCGTGCAGGCGGTTGTAGATCACCGAGGCGACGAGACCGCGCTGGCTGTCGACCCCGGCCTCGTCCTCGACCATCGAGGCGATCGTCACCACATCGAAGACGGTCAGGTTCTTCGACTTCGCGTACTTCATGTCCACGTCCTCGATCCGCCGCTCGAAGTCCTGCAGCTGCAGCTGGACGAGGTCGGCGACCGGCGCCCTCGGCTTCAGTTCGAAGGTGTCGGGAAAGAGGAAGCCTTCGAGGTCCTTCGCGTTCTTGCCGCCGTATTCGGCCGGATCGAGGTACTTCGACCTGATCGTCGCCTTGGTGTAGTCGCCCGGCACGCCGGCTTCCTCGGCGACCTGAGCCGCCTGCGAGCGGGTGTAGCCCTCCGGAATCGTCACCGAGAGCGTCCGCTTCACCGGCGGCACCGAGAGCGCGTCGATCGCGGCGCCGTAGCTCATGTTGTCGGCCAGGGCGAAGTGGCCGGAATAGATTTCCGAGCGCTTGCCGGCGAGGGTGACGCGGACCTGGAAGAGGGTCGAGTTCTCGATCACGTCCTTTTCGCTGAGCAGGTCGCCGACTTCGCTGACGCTCGAGCCCTTCGGGATCGTCACCGCCACCTTGCCCTCGCCGTCGCCGTGGAACGGCTGGAAGAGGGCAGCCAGGAAGTAGAGGACGAAGAGGGCTGCGATCACGGCGAAGATCAGGAACGGGTGGCGCCCGAGCGTCTTCAGGAACGCCGGGCGCTGGCGCGGCTCACGGGGGCGGCCGTTGCCGGCGACGACGGACGGCGGAGGAGGAGGCGGAAGGGGCGGCGGCTGCAGTGGCTCCGCCAGCGGCGCCTCGGGAACCTCGGGCTCCTCGTCCCAGAACTCCTCCTCGAGCGTCCGCGGAGGCGGTGGCGCGATGGGCTGCTCGGGCGCGGGCGGAGGCGGGGTCGGCGCCTGCTGCTCCGCCTCGGCCTTCTTCCCTGCCTTCTTGGCGCGCTTCTCTTCGCGCTCGCGACGGCGCTGCTCGCGCTCGCGGGCCGCCGGGTCGTCGGCGTCGGCGAATGGGTCGTCGGTGAGCCAGTCGTCGCTCATGCCCTGCTCTCCAGGTAGGACTCGAGCAGGTGCGCGGCGGCAAGCGAGTCGCGCGCGGCCGAGGCGCCGCCGCGGCGGCTGGCGTCGGCCATCCGCGAGGTGAGCCGCTCGTCGTAGGTCTCGACCGGAATCGTGAGCATCGCCTCCAGTTCCCGGCAGAAACTCCGCGCCAGGCCGGCCTGGCTGCCCTCCTCGCCGCTCAGGTGCACCGGCAGGCCGACGACGACGGTTTCCACCCCGTGCTCGTCGACCAGCTCGGCGACCGCACGCGCCTCCGGCGGTTCGATCACCGGCAGCGGCGTCGCCAGGGTGCCGCTCGGGTCCGAGAGCGCGCAGCCGATCCGGACGGTGCCATGGTCGAGCGCGAGCACCCGCATAGCCTCAGTGGAGCTCTCGCTCGATCGCCGCGCGGGCGGCGGCGAGCGCCTCGCCGAGCTTCGAGGGGTCCTTGCCGCCGGCCTGGGCCATGTCGTCGCGACCGCCACCTCCCCCACCTACGATCGGGGCGATCTCCCGGATGATCGAGCCGGCCGAGAGGCCTTCGCCGGTGAGCTCCTTGGAGACCAGCGCGACGAGGCCGGCTTTGCCGCCGAACTCGCCGCCGAGGACGACGACCGCGGGGCCGACCTTCGACTGCACCCGGTTGGCGAGATCGAGCAGCTGCTTCGGGTTCGCCTGCAGGTTGGGATCGACGCCGGCCACGACCATGCGGCCATCGCTACCCGGAAGCGCCGCGGCCTCACCCGCGAGCCGGTCGGCGACGCCACCCAGCTGCTCGCGCTGGGCCTTCTCGGCGCCGGCGCTCGCCTGCTTCAGCTGCTCGGCGGCACGGCGGGCGGCCGCGAGCGGGTCCTGCGAGTTGCCGAGCAGCTCGCCGGCCTGTCGCAGCTCCGCCTCGCGCTCGCGGAAGAAATCGATCGCCGCGGGACCGGTGATCGCCTCGACCCGGCGCACGTTGGCGGCGCTCGACCCCTCGGAGGTGATCTTGAAGATGCCGACCTCCGCCGTGTTGGCGACATGGGTGCCGCCGCAGAGCTCGCGCGAAACGCCATCGACCTCGACCACCCGCACCCACTCGCCGTATTTCTCGCCGAAGAGGGCCATCGCGCCGAGCTTTTCCGCCTCGGTGCGGTTCATGTTCATCCAGCGCACGGCGCGGCTCGCCTTGATCCACTCGTTGACCCGCCCCTCGACGTCGCGCAGCTCCTCAGCCGTCAACGCCTGGCCGTGGGTGAAGTCGAAGCGGAGCTTGTCGGGACGAACCGCGGAGCCGGCCTGGCGGACGTGGGTCCCGAGCCGCTCGCGCAGTGCGGCGTGCAGGAGATGCGTGGCGGTGTGGTTGCGCATCGTCGCGTGGCGGGTCTCGGCCTCGACTTCGGCTTCGACCGGCAGGCCGGGCTCGATCGCGGTACCGCCCGGCTCGACCTCCAGCGCCTGGTCTTCGCCGAGGCGGTAGACGTCGAGGACCCGCGCCTCCTCGCCGCCCCATCGCAGCACGCCGGAGTCGGCGACCTGGCCGCCGCCCTCGGCGTAGAAGGGGCTCTCCTCGAGCTTGACCAGCGCCCGACCGTCGGCCGTCTCGACCGCGGCGAGACCGGTGGTCGCGCGCAGCGTCTCGTAGCCGACGAAGGTCGTCGCCGGCACGCCTTCGGCGAAGGCGAGGACGCGCTCGTGGCTGTTCTCCGAGCCGTGCGCGGTGGCGCTCGCCATCCGGGCCCGCTGGCGCTGCTCCTCCATCAGCTCCTGGAAGCCCTGGTCGTCGACCGAGAGGCCGTTTTCGGCCAGCAGCTCCTTGGTCAGGTCGTAGGGGAAGCCGTAGGTGTCGTGCAGCTTGAAGGCATCGGCAGCATCGATCCAGGAGGTCTCGCCCTCCTTCGCCTCAGCGACCAGCCGCTCGAGCAGCTCGGTGCCGCGCTCCAGGGTGCGGCCGAAGCTCTCCTCCTCGTCGCCGACCCAGCGCGCGATCGTCTCCCGTTCGGCGACCAGCTCCGGGTAGGCGTCGCCCATCAGCTCGATCGTCCGCTCGGCGAAGCGTCCCAGCCACGGCGCCTCGAGCCCCAGCGTCCGGCCCTGCTGGATCGCGCGGCGCATGATCCGGCGCAGGATGTAGCCGCGGTCCTCGTTCGAGGGGACGACGCCGTCGGCGATCAGGAAGGCGGCGCCGCGGCTGTGGTCGGCGACGATCCGCATCGCCCGGGTCACCGCTCCGCCCTCGTCGTAGCGGCGGCCGGAGAGCTCCTCGGCGAGGTCGACCAGCGGCCGTACGTGGTCGGTCTCGAAGACCGAGGGGACGTCCTGGAGGATCGCCGCCATCCGGTCGAGCCCCATGCCGGTATCGATGTTCTTCGTCGGCAGCTCGGTCAGGGAGCCGTCCTCGGCGAGCTCGTAGCTCATGAAGACGTGGTTCCAGAACTCGAGGAAGCGGTCGCTGTCGTCTCCCGGCCGGTCGCCCTCGGCGCCGAATTCGAGACCGCGGTCGAGGTAGAGCTCCGAGCAGGGTCCGCAAGGGCCGGTCGGGCCGGCCTGCCAGAAGTTGTCCTCACGGCCGAGGCGGACGATCCGCTCCTCGGGGACACCGGTGGCCCGCCAGATCTCGATCGCCTCCTCGTCGGGCCCAAGCCCGAGCTCCTCGTCGCCGCCGAAGACGGTGACCCAGATCCGCTCCGGGTTCATCCCGAAGCCCTGGGTGGCGAGCTCCCAGCCCCAGGGGATCGACTCGGCCTTGAAGTAGTCGCCGAAGCTCCAGTTGCCGAGCATCTCGAAGAAGGTCATGTGGCGGGCCGTCACCCCGACCTCGGTGATATCGGTCGTGCGGAAGCATTTCTGCACGTCGGCGAGGCGCGGCGCCGGCGGCTTTTCACGGCCCAGGAAGTATGGCTTGAACGGCTGCATCCCCGCCGTGGTCAGCAGCACCGAGGGGTCATGGACCGACGGCACCAGCGAGGCGGAGGGCACGATCTTGTGCTCGCGCGCGGCGAAAAAAGACAGGTACGTCTGCCGGATCTCCTGCGCCCTCATGTTAGGAAGCCTAAATATTCGCGGGCTCGGACACCTGTCCGCCTGAGCGTGCCGATCCAGCCACTCCGGAAAGTTTGGCCTTATAGACGCCGCGCATACCTCGTTTTATGGAGGCATTGACCGTTCGACCACGTCGAAGGAGGCAAAACGATGAAGCTGCGAATGATGCTGGTGATGGGCCTCGCGGTGTTCTCGCTGGGGCTGCTGCCCGCGCTGGGAACGGCCAACAGTCCTGATTACCAGCCCGAAGGCCCGAAATACCAGCCGAGCCCGCAGGGGCCGAAGTCCCCGCCGAAAGGCAAAGCCTACGGCTACTACTGCCGGGGTCAGAGCAAGAAACACGTCAAAGGCCAGAAGGGGACCCCCTTCAGCCAGTGCGTGAGGGCGATGGCGCGGGCGGAGAAAGACCCGAGCCTGCATCCGAAGAAAGCCTGCAAAGGGCTAAGCAAGAAGCACGTCAAAGGCGGCGAGAAAGGGACCGAGTTCAGCCGCTGCGTCAAGGGGGTCAACCAGCTGCGGCGTGAAGCGGCCGCGACGGTGAGCACCACCGCGGTTGCCTAGCTGACGGCGATGGTGCCATGGCCGACGATCCGATCGCCGGCCATCAGCACCGCCGTCTGGCCCGGGGCCACGCCAGGGAAGGCCTCGGCCAGCTCCACGTCCAGGGATGGATGCCGCCCCTCCCCCGCTGCCGAAATGGTGGCGGGGAGGGCGCGGGAGCGATAGCGCAGCTTGACCGCGTCGACCGCGCTGCCGTCGCGGTGCAGGACCGCGTCGCGGACGCGGACGCTCCGCTTCTCCAGCTCGGTGCGGGTGCCGACGGTGACCGTGTTGGCGACGGCGTCGGTGGCGATTACGTAGAGCGCCTCAGGCGCGGAGACGCCGATGCCGCGGCGCTGCCCGACCGTGAAGTCGTGGTGGCCACGATGGCGGCCGACGGTGCGACCGGCGGTATCGAGGATCGCGCCATCCCGCTCGTGCAGACCGCCGTGGCGGCGGAGGAAGCCGCGCTTGCCCTGGCCGGCGAGGAAGCAGAGGTCCTGGCTCTCGGCCTTGCGGGCGACGGAGAGGCCATGACGGGCAGCGATCTCCCGCACCTCGGGCTTGGTCAGCTCGGTCAGCGGAAAGCCAAGCCGGTCGAGTAGTTGCGGGGGCAGCGCGGCAAGCATGTAGCTCTGGTCCTTGGCGCTGTCGGCGGCGGTGGCGAGCAGCGGTCCCTCGCCGTCCTCGACGATGCGCGCGTAATGGCCGGTCAGCAGCCGGTCGGCCCCGACCCGTTCGGCGAGATCGATCATCGCCGCCAGCCGCACCTCGCCGTTGCAGAGGATGCACGGATTGGGCGTGGTCCCCTCTGCATAGCCGCCGATGAAGCGGTCGACGACGCGGCGGCGGAAGTCCTCCTCGAGGTCGAGGGTGAAGTGGGGCATCCCCAGCTGATGCGCGAGCCCGCGGGCGCCGAGCACGGCCTCCGGCGAGCAGCAGGCCTTGGCGCCGTCGGTGTCGGGATCGGACCAGAGCTTGACCGTGACGGCGACGACTTCGGCGCCTTCCTCGCGAGCGAGCAGCGCGGCGACGGCGCTGTCGACGCCGCCTGACATTGCAACCGCGACGCGGCGTCGGGGGGAGGAGGAGGCCTCCCTCCGTCGCAAAAGATGGGGAGGCTCCTCCGGGAGGCCTCCTCCCCCCACTCGGGCCAGGACAAGGTCCAGTGACGAGGACGCGACGCCTTGGAGGGCTCGGTGGAGGGCGTCGGTGGCGAGTTGGGCTGCGTGGCGCTTGGCGGGGGTGAGACCGCCGATGGCGGCGTCGACGGTGTCGATGTCTAGGAGCGCGGCGTCGAGAACAGGGGCGCCGTCGACCATCTCCGCCACGGCTGCGGTCGCCGCCTTCGTAGCCCCACAGCCCTCGGCGTCGAAGGTCGCGTTTTCGATCGAGCCGTCAGCGACGGTGAACGAGATCCGCGAGAGATCCCCACAGGCAGCGCCACCGGCGGCACCCGTGAAAGCGCCGTCGACCACCGGCCCACGCCGGCTCTCATCACTCAGGTAGTGCTCGAAGAGCTCTCTATCCATCTTCTGAAGGGTAGAGCGCCATCCGTCCCCTTCACCCCAACCGCGCTAACAGGGCCATCACCCACACCTACCTGCCATGTGGGTGTGGGTGATGGCCCTGCCCGAGCGCCTTCCTCAAATCCGACGCGACCTCATCCGGTTCGTCCTTCAGCTGCCGCCAGGTGACGCGCATAGTCCGCCACCCCTCGGCGAGAAGGATGCGGTCCCGCTGCTTGTCGCTCTCGAAGTTCCTGTTCGTCCCGTGGACGCGGCGGCTGTCGAGCTCCACTGCAACCCGCTCGGCCTCCCAGAGCGCGTCGATCTCGAAGAAGCGCCCGCGCAGCGCCAGGGTGCCGTTCATCCGTGGCCGTTGCAGCCGATGTGAGTCGACGAAGGCGACGAACCCCTCCTCGAAATCGTTCCGCGTGAACCCCACCGGCTCCGGCGTCTCCAGCAACGCCCGCAGGTTCCGGGCACCCCGGCGCCCCGGATACCGCTCGAGCAGCATCGGCAGCGAAACCCGATCCCGCAGCTCCCGCACTTCCGCCTCGTGCCAAACCCGCTCGAGCCCACGCCGATCCAGCAACGCCGCCAAGTCGAAGACAGTCCGAAACGGCGAAGTCACCGGAATGCCATCGACCACCGCCCGCTCGTCGCCCAGCATGGGCGCCTCGCGGGTCACGATCCCGTGCCGCCTTGCGCGGTGACCCCGCACGCAGGTCACTTCGGCCCATTCGCCTCCCGGCGGCATGAGATCCCAAAGCCGTGCCGCAGATCGATGACTGAGACACGCACCCGGGCCAGAGGCCAGGACCGCAGCCGTCCATCGCCCTTTCCTGTTGATCCGCCGGTAGCCGACTTTGTAGATACCGCTGTGAATGCGATGCAGAGTTCGCCGCTCGACCCGGCCTTCGATCGCCCGACCGCTCATCCCGAGCTCGAGGAGCTGCGCTCGACTCACGACACCGTGCTGGCGTCGCGCCAGCTCGGCAATCGCCCCATCCCAGCATCGAGGCGGCAATTTTCCCCCTGTGAGGTGGGTTTTTGACGCCTCGATTGGCACGCGGCCGATCCTGAGTCAAATTGACGCACGTGTGGCGCGCACTGTGTGCCAATTCTGCCTCACAGCGCGCACGAAATAGGCCCCAACCCGCCGTTGCCGCCTCTAGCTTTGATCCCTTCAAATGAAGGTGGGTGCCTGCTCCTGCCCCCAAGGGGACCGGAGACTTGTCAGCTCCCGTGCCGTTTGTGTTGGGTCAAACGGTGAGACGGCTCTCGTACGGGTTCGAGCCTGCTCCAAAGTTACCACCGAGACGCTGTGTCTAAACGACTAATCGAGGTTGGAGAGGTGCCACTCGGCTTCGCTCCAGCGGTCCCCGGGGACACGCAAGGAGATGTCGCCGCGGCCGAAGCGGTCTAGCGGCCAGTCGGAGGTCAGGACCGCCTCGATGTCGGCCTCGACCAGTGCCTGGTGCCAGGCGCGCGCCGTCCTCAGGTCGGCGAAGTCGCGGACGACCTCCCAACTGTCGAAGCTCGGGTCGTCGATGTGGACCGGCGTCTGGCCCGGCCCCGGAGCCGGTCGCCACCTGCGGGGTAACCAGTCCCGCAGGCCCATCTCAGTGCCCGGGCAGTTTGGGTTTGTGGATGCCGATCGCCAGTTCGCGCAGCTGCAGCTCGTCGACCGGGGCCGGCGCCCCGGTCAGCAGGTCGAAGCCCGAGGCGGTCTTCGGGAAGGCGATCACGTCCCGGATCGTCTCGGCACCGGAGAGCCGCTGGACGATGCGGTCGACGCCGTAGGCGATGCCGCCGTGCGGCGGCGCCCCGTACTGCAGGGCCTCGAGCAGGAAGCCGAAGCGTGACCGCGCCGTCTCGGCGTCGATGCCGAGAGCGGCGAAAACCGCCTCCTGGGTCTTGGCGTCGTGGATGCGGATCGAGCCGCCGCCCAGCTCCTGGCCGTTCCAAACGACGTCGTAAGCTTGGGCGCGGGCCGCCCCCGGGTTCTCGGGGTCGAACTCGCCCGCCGGGGCAGTGAACGGATGGTGCAGCGCGTCGAAGCGCTTCTCCCCCTCGTTCCACTCCATCAGCGGCCAGTCGACGACCCAGAGCAGGCGATCCTCGTTGGGGTCGATCAGGTCGAAGCGCTCGGCGAGGTCGAGCCGCATCTGCCCGAGCACGGTATTGACGACCGCCGGCTTGTCGGCGACCAGCAGCAGCAGGTCCCCCTCCTCGGCCGCGAGCCGCCTGTTGAGGTCCGCCAGCTCAGCCTCGCTGAGGAACTTCGCCGTCGGCGAGCGCCAGCCGTCGCCCTCACGGAAGGCCCAGACCAGGCCTTTCGCCCCCAGCTCCTGGGCGCGGGAGATGAGGCCGTCGAGCTCGGAGCGCGGCATCTCCCGCCGCCCGGCGTTGATCCCGCGGATCGAGCCGCCGCCGTCGAGCACCGAGCGGAAGACCTTGAACTCGGTCTCGCGGAGGGCGTCGCCGAGGTCCACCAGTTCGAGCCCGAAGCGCAGGTCGGGCCGATCGGTCCCGAACCGCCCCATCGCCTCGTCGAAGCACATCCTCTGCATCGGCGTCTCGATCTTTGGACCGCCGACGCGCTCGAAGACGTGCGCCAGCAGGCGTTCGTTGACGGCGATCACGTCGTCGCCGTCGACGAAGGACATCTCGACGTCGAGCTGGGTGAACTCCGCCTGACGGTCGGCCCGCGTCGCCTCGTCGCGGAAGCAGCGCGCCACCTGGTAGTAGCGCTCGAACCCGGAGACCATCAGCAGCTGCTTGAACAGCTGCGGCGACTGCGGCAGCGCGTAGAAGGAGCCCGGCTGCTGGCGGCTGGGGACGAGGAAATCGCGGGCGCCCTCGGGGGTGGAGCGAGTCAGGACCGGCGTCTCGATGTCGAGGAAGCCCTCGCCGTCGAGGAACTCACGCATCGCGGCGACGACCCGATGGCGCAGCGCCAGCGCCTCCTGCATCTGCGCCCGGCGCAGGTCGATGTAGCGGTAGCGCAGCCGCGTGTCCTCGCCGACCTCGCCGCTGAACCCCTCGACCTGGAAGGGCGGCGTCTCCGAGCCGGCGAGCAGCTCGGCACCGGTGACCAGCAGCTCGACCTCGCCGGTGGCGAGCTCGGGGTTGACCGTGTCCTCGGAGCGCCGCACCACCTTGCCGCTCGCCGAGAGGACGTCCTCGGCGCGCAGCCTGTGCGCCAGCTCGAAGGACTCGCCGGAGCTGTCGGGGTTGAAGACGAGCTGGACGATCCCGGTCCGGTCGCGGAGGTCGATGAAGATCAACCCGCCGTGGTCGCGACGGCGGTTGACCCAGCCGGCGACCCGTACCTCGCTGTCGACGCGGTCGGGCAGCACCTGGCCGCTCCAGGTGTCGCGGTAGCCGTTCGCGCGCAGCGGCGGCGCCTCGGTGCTCAACTTTCCCCTCCCGTCATCTCGTCGACAAGCTTGCCGAGATCGGCCGGCCGCTGCTCGCCGGTCTTCATCTCCCGCAGCTGGGCGCTGCCGTCGGCCTCGAGGACGAGGACGCGACGGGCGCCTATCCGGTCGGCGTGTTTGAACTGGCCCTTGAGGCTGCGGCCGGCGAGGTCGACCTCGACCGCGAGGCCGGCGTGGCGCAGCTCGACGGCGAGCGCCATCGCCCGCTCGCGCTGGCCCGGGTCGGCGATCGCGACGAAGGCGTCCCGTCCCGCCGCCGGCACCGCTTCGTCGAGCGCCAGGAGGATCCGCTCGATCCCGGCCGCGAAGCCCACCGCCGGCGTCGGCTTTCCGCCCAGCTGCTCGATCAGGCCGTCGTAGCGGCCGCCGCCGCCGATCTCCGACTGCGCCCCGAGCGCGTCGCAGACGAAGGAGAAGATCGTCCGCGTGTAGTAGTCGAGGCCGCGGACCAGGGTCGGATCGACGACGTAGGAGATGCCGGCCGCGTCGAGCAGCGACCGCACCTGCTCGAAGTGCTCGGCGTCCTCGCCCTCGAGCCGGCCGACGATCGTCGGCGCACTCGCCATCACTGACTGCGTCCCCTCGTCGTCGGAGTCGAAGGCGCGCAGCGGGTTGATGTCGATCCGCTCGCGCACGTCCTTGGAGAGCCGGTCCTCGTGGGCGTGGAGGTGGGCTTTCAGGTCCTCGAGGTAGGTGCGGCGGGCCTCGAAGGAACCAAGGCTGCCGAGCCGCAGCTCCACTCCCGGCACGCCGAGCTCGCCCAGCAGGTCGGAGAGCAGCATGATCACCTCGGCGTCGGCGAGCGGCGAATCGGTGCCGATGCACTCGATCCCGAGCTGGTGGAACTGGCGGTAGCGGCCCGCCTGCGGGCGCTCGTGGCGGAAGAACGGGCCGAGGTAGGAGAGCTTCACCGGCTGCGCCAGCTTGTGCATCCCGTGCTCGAGGTAGGCGCGGCAGATCGACGCCGTCCCCTCCGGCCGCAGGGTGAGGCTGCGCTCCCCCTTGTCCTCGAAGGTGAACATCTCCTTGCGGACGATGTCGGTCGACTGGCCGACCCCGCGCTCGAACAGCGCCGTGTCCTCGAAGGTGGGCGTCGCGATCGGCTCGTAGCCGGCGCGGGAGAAGATCTCGGCGGCGGCGCGTTCGAGGCGCGCCCGCGCCCGCGCCGCCTCGGGCAGGATGTCGAAGGTCCCGCGCGGGGCCTGGTACTTGCTGGCCATCTACCGCGCCAGCGAGCCGAGGAAGGGGTTGGTCGCGCGCTCGGCGCCGAGCGTGGTCAGCCCCATGTGCCCCGGATGGACGACGGTCTCATCCGGGTAGGTCTCCAGCAGCGTGCCGATCGAGGCGAGGAGGGTCGGCCCGTCGCCGCCCGGCAGGTCGACGCGACCGACCGAACCCTGGAAGAGGACGTCGCCGGAGAAGAGGGCGTCCTCGCCGCGGACCGCGTAGGTGACGTGGCCGGGGCTGTGCCCGGGGGTGAAGACGACGTCGAGCTCGAGCCCGGCCAGCTCCAGCGTCTCACCGCCGCGGACGAGCTCGTCGGCCTCGTAGCTCTCGAACGGCCCGAATCCCTCCCAGGGGACGAAGGCCATGATGTCGGCGAGGATCGGCACCTCGATCTCGGGGCAGTAGACAGGCGCTCCCGTCGCCCGCGCGACCGGAGTCACCGCGCCGATGTGGTCGAAGTGGCAGTGGGTGAGGAGGATCGCCTCGACCTCCGCCCCGGTCGCCTCGACGGCGGCCAGGATCCGCTCCCCCTCCTCGCCGGGATCGACGACCAGCAGCCGGTCCGAGCCCTGGCGCCGCAGCAGGAAGCAGTTCTCGGCGACGGGGCCGACCGTAAGCATCTCGACCTCGAGCGCCATGGGCTCTCTACTCGCCGCGGGCGCGGATCCGGGCTCGCTCGCGCCGCCGCCACATCGCCATGTCGATGAAGTAACCGGCGGGGACGTAGAAGGCGAGCATGAAGGCGCCGAAGACGAGCGAGGCGCCAACCGGCTTTTTGAAGATCAGGATCAGCAGCACGGCGAAGATCACCGCGGCGAAGATGCCGCGCACGAACGAGTTGCGCCAGGTCGGCGGCAGGTCCTGCTGCGGCGCCGGCTTGCGGCGGGAGCGGGCGCGCGCCTTCGCTTCCTCGCGGCTGCGCGGGCGGCCGCTGCGGGGGGCGGTGTCGACCCGCCCGCCCTGGGTGCCGCGGCGCTTGCGCTGGCGCTTCTTTCTCGTCTGGGCCATGCAGGCTCAAATCTAGTCGGTTGCCTGCGCGAGCCGTGCCTCGATCACGTGTCGCTGCGGATCGAAGCCCCGCATCGGCACGTCGGCCGGGTAGCCGGCGAGCGCGGCTCGCGGGACGAGGCCGACCAGCTCGGCCTCCAGCGGGCGGGCGCCGAGCGGCGCCGCCAGCTCGCGGACCCGGGCGAGGACCTCGCCAAGCGGGACCGAGAGCGGGTCGTGCACGTTGGTCGAGACCTGGGCGCGGCCGCTGGAGAGCAGCAGGCCGATGGCGCGGACGCCAGGCGGCCCTCCGCCGCTCTCCCGCAGGCCGGCCGCGACCGCTCGGGCGACCTCCACGTCGTCGCTGTCGAGCTCGACGTTGAAGGCGGCGAGCGGCGGGCGCGCCGTGACCAGGGTGGCGCCGGCGCTGCGGTGGGGCAGGTCGGGACCGAAGTCGGGACGAAGCTCCCCCGACTCCATCCGCAACCACAGCTCGGCCAGGCCGCCGTTGCGGAAGTAGGCCCGCTCCGCCCGGCCGGGGTCGCGCGCCAGCTCGCCATAGAGGAAGACCGGGATGCCGAGGCCGGCGATCTGGGTCGCGACCGCCACCGCCTCCTCGCGCGCCGCGTCGCGATCGGCCGAGTCGAACCAGACGATCGGGCAGACGTCGAGCGCGCCGATCGCCGGATGGGCGCCGCGGTAGCGGTCCATCTCGATCGTCTCCAGCGCCTCCTCGGCGCCGGCGGTCAGGGCCTCGGTCAGGGCACCGGCGGCCCCGGCAAGGGTGAAGACGCTGCGGCCGTGGTCGGCGTCGGTGTGGCGGTCGAGCAGCTTCACGCCGCGGGTGAAGGCCTGCTCGAGGCGGGTCAGGCGCTCGGTGTCGCGCCCCTCCGAGACGTTCGGCACCGCGAGGAGGGGCGGCATCGTCCCGGGCCTCAGAGGAGCAGGTCGCCGCCGCTGACGATCGTCTCGCCGTCGACTTCCACCGTCGGCTCGAGGACGACGCAGTCGAGGTGGACGGGGACCTGGACGGTGCCGCCGATCCCCGCCGAGGCGCCGAAGGCGACGTGGCAGGTGCCGAGGATCTTCTCGTCCTCGAGGATGTTGCCGGTGAGGATCGCCTCTTCGTTGGTGCCGATCCCGAGCTCGGCGACGTTGGCTCCGTCCTCGCCGTGGACGGTGAGCAGCTCCAGCAGGTGGGCGCCGTCCTCCCCGGTCGCCTCGACCAGGTGACCCTCGCGGATGGTGAGCGCGACCGGGGTCTCCAGCAGCCCGACTTCGGCGATCGAGCCGTCGACGACGAGCGTCCCCTCCGCCGTGCCCTCGACCGGGGCGATGAAGCCCTCGCCGCAGGGCAGGTTGCCGAAGGCCCCGCGGTTGCCGAGTTCGCCTGCGTCGACGATCCCCAGGCGGCCCTCCAGGCCGAGCCGCAGGTCGCTGCCGTGGGGGCAGGTGATCCGCGCCTCCGAGCCGCGGTTCAGCGCGGTGACAACGGCCCAGCCGCGGCGGCGGATCTCCTCCAGGTCACCGGTCATCAGCCGGCTCAGCATCTCTTCGGTCACGCCGGGCAGCGAGCCGACGCGGACGCCGGCGTCGCTGGCGGCTTTGCGCGCGGCGGTGTGCGAGAGCGACTGGATCGTCGCGGCGAGGACGACGTCGGCAGCGGCCATCGCCGCCGCGACCGCGCGGGGCGGCTCGGCGGCGGCCGAGTCCCGCTCGGAGATCACGGCCAGGGTCGCGTCGGCGCCTTCGCCCTGCGCCTCGATCCGCATCAGCGCGCCGATCTCTTCGGTCACGGGGTTGCTGACGACCAGCACGTCCTCGCCCGGTTCGATCCCCATGCAATGCCGGACCACCGTCCTCACTGCCCTATCCAGCTCCGCGGTCACCGCTCGAACCCTATTGCGACCCGCAATCAGCCGTCGTCATGTCGGTGCCTGATCGCCCAGGCCTCGAACCAGACCAGCCCGACGAGCACGGCGCCGAAGGCAAGAAACGGCGGAAACCACTCCTCCGGCCGCGCAATCGCCAGCGAACCGACCGCAAAAGCATCCGCCACCAGCAGGAAAGCAACCATCACCGGCCGCATCTCCGACCATCCAGTTCGAGGACTTCTGCCCGGCGGCTTCACCGCTACCATCATCCCCCCGCCGGAGTAGCTCAGCTGGTTAGAGCAGCGGAATCATAATCCGCGTGTCGGGGGTTCGAGTCCCTCCTCCGGCATGGCAGCAGCAAGCGGAATTAGCGCTCTCTCGGACTGCTTCCGGGGCAAATGTGTCCCAAATGTGTCTCGAAGCTCGGGAAGCGAGAAGCGTCTGCGGTTCTAAATCTGGCCCGTGAGATCGGGTATTCGACTAACGAGAGTCCTGGCGAACTTCTTCGATTCCATCCGGCAGTCGAATCGCCGCGCAAAGCCCACCTGAGCATCCGCCGCTGGGGCGAAAATCGAGAAACAATGGCCGACCTTCCAGACCCCGATACGGCAATGGCTCTCCCGGTAGACGAACTCGCGATGCGCTTGCTCGAACGTCTTGGCGATCTCGGACCGCCGATCGGCAAACGAAACGTGCTTGGCGGCCAGGTCCGCGAGTTTTTCGATCCCTACGCGAGTGTGCCTCGCCCGGAAGTTGATCATCGCGAGTGGGAGCAGAAGATGAGCGAAGCATTCGATTGGCTCACCGCCGAAGGGCTCCTCGTCCGCGATGCCTCCCAGCGATCCGATGAATTCGTACGAATCAGCGAACGGGGACAGCAGGCCCTGGAAACCGCCGATCCGCGCCACTACGTCGACGTGGCCAAACTGCTCGCGGTCAGACTCCACCCACGGATCGACTCAAAAGTCCGCCAACATTTCTCCAGCGGAGACCCCGATGCCGCAGTATTCACGGCGACGAAAGCGGTCGAAATTGCCGTGAGGGAGGCCGCACAACTCGGCAACGACCTGTACGGCACCAAACTGATGTCCGCGGCCTTCAAGCCAGGGGAGGGGCCGCTGCATGACCCCGACGCCCCGACCGGTGAGCAGGCAGGCGTACTCGCGCTCTACATGGGTCTTGTGGGCGCGTTGAAGAACCCGAGCAGCCACCGCCAGGTGGACTACGACGATCCCCTTGAGGCGGTTGAGGCCATCTACTTTGCGGACCTACTCCTACGAATGCTCGATCGGATCTCGACCCTTTCGCCCGACGATTAAGCCATCTAGACGATGCCCAATCTCTCAGGGGTCTAATGGGTCGGCTGCGGCCTCGAAGTCACGATCGCGAAAATCACCATGCCGAAGCTGAATTGGGGCCGCCGCAAGGAGATCAGCCAAGCGAGTTTCAGCCGAGAACTCGCCAGCGATTCGCTCAAGCACCCGCTGCAGCGCGACGACTGGAATTCCGCCGCCGACCGCAGCCGACTCGGTTTTCGAGATTCCGGCTTCGAAAGGTGCCACTGATACACCATCGCTCGCCCACAAACGCCAGCGATACCCGTCCTCCCCTGGACACTGAATTTGACGTTCAAAGGCGACCCCGATCCCGGTCTCCGTCACTGCCGCCCGTTCTTCGGCTCGCTTTTCTTCTCCAGTTGGGATCCGCGAATCTTAGGTGCCGCCGCCGATCAAACGCCGAGGTCAGCAAGTTGACCGTCCCAGAGGGTCCACGGCTGGCCATCCTCCCACCAATACGCAAACTCGAGCACGACACGCTTCACGTCTTCCTCGCTCGGCTCTTTCCCGCCCCCGCGATGCCGAAGAATCGCGGCCACGCATCGCGCACGCGCCTTGTCGTCGCCCCATGAAACCTCATCGATGCTCCCGGCGAGCACCACATCGTCGAACTGCTCAGGCGGATGATCCGGGTCGAAGGAATATTCTCAGGCTTGCGGGTCAAGATCGAAGTAGCGAATAAGTGCTCCGTCTTGCCCACGCGCGCCCGGGCCGCCCTCGTAATAGTCGCTTTCGTAATAACCCTCATCCCAGTCCGAGAAGTAGCTCGGGGGCAGTCGATCAACATCCGCGACTATCACCTGAAGATCTACGCCCCGGTTAGCGCGCCGCTGCGCGGCCGGCGTGAACCCTCTATTCGTGATCAGGATTCCAATGTCGGTCTGCACGTCGTCCAGGAAGCCGACGAACTCGTCCACCTTCTTGACGTCGATTTCGCGCGTGTAGTACTTACAGTCGACCGCGGCCGTGATGTCCCGGTCGGTCACATTGGCAAAGCGGCCACTGATCAGAATGTCGATTTGACGGTTGACTTCGCTGAACTTGCCAAGTATTTCCTGATCGAACTCGACGCGCGCCTCAGGTCCCGCCCAGGTGGAGAGCTTCTCGTAGATGTGGTCCTCGTAGTCTCGCCAAGTGAAATCCGTGGCCTGCACCCCGTCATCGTAGACAGCGGCAAATGTCGGAGCGCTCTACCTAGCGTCTGAAGCGACCCCAAGTCCCCGAAGCATTCCAGCACCCCGATGCGCTTTGCTTGTGCCTCACGGTGATCGTAGCTTCAGTGCAGGGGCAAAGTGAAGCGGAATCGATGGAATTACACGCTAAACATCTTCGACTGGCAGACTGAGCGGCAATGCGACTAGCCGATAAGCGGTGTCATCTTGTTCTGAACTACATCGCCGCGATGCAACGACAGGGTGTCGTCCTAAGCGCAGGCGATGTCAAGGCCTATGCGGCCAGAGCGGAGCGGAAACCGCGAGGCGGCTGGCGGGACCTGCAGGCAAGCTGGATTCAAAATGTGGAAGGAAGGGTTCGTGAAGGACCCTTGCTCTGGCTCTACCGAGTTCGCTGGGTCGATCTTCATGGGCCGACCGACCAAATTGAGGATGAGGATCGCGTAACCATTACGGAGATAGGAAAAGCAGCGCTGAGGGCATTAGATGAAAGCGCTGCCGAGCAAGCGCCTTCGAGTTCAACCGTGGTTCTAGATGCAGACGATCCAACTGCCCTTGCAAAGGTGATCGAGCAGATCATGGGAATGGGGCCGACCGCATTGATCGACCGATATTTCGGCCATGACGTGTTCCTCGCCGCAGCCCAAAGAACCAAGATCGAGCGAATCCTCACTGGACCCAAACCAGAGAAACGGATCGCAGGTATCCAGCAAGCACTCGCGGATGTTGCAATCGACCGTCGTTTTGATGTTCGGGTCGATGACGAGGATCGATGGCACGATCGATTCATCATCCCTGACTCCGGGTCGATCTGGGCCCTAGGAACGTCGATGAATGGCGTAGGGGCTCGACTCTCTGTGATGACCGAGATCAAAGGACCACCAGCGGAAGCAATAAGGCGTGACTTCGAGAATACCTGGACCTCGGGTCGGCGCCTGGAGCCCTCTCCACTGGTTGAGGAGAGGGCGAACGGCGATGAACAGGCGGTTTCTGGCGAGGATCAAGAGTCAAAAGATGGCGCGGACGACGATGGTGCCGCAGCATCACCCCAAAGCCACTCCGAGAACAAAGAGACCCACTAAGCCCCTACCTGAACGTATTGTCACTAACCCAGCGCGCGAGGTCGGTACGAGTGAACCGAAGTCCCCTCCCGACTCTTACGTGCGGCAAGTGCCGCGAGCGCACCAGCTCATAGAGGGTGCTTCGGGGGACGTGGAGGAGCTTCGCTGCTTCATCGGCGTTGAGGAGCGGCTCGGTCAACGGGCCGATGCCCTGCTGGTCTTTAACCCGCTGCGTCATCGTCCGATCCCCATACGCGCCGACCGCTCCGTGGCGCGCTGCTGACTGCGATTCAGTCGGCGCTGGGCGCGCTAGATCCGTCGTCTCGCCTCGGCCTGCTCCTGCTGCCTGCTGTGGTCCTTGGTCTTCGGGCCGAGCGCCTTGTGTCTGTCCACCACGCCGTTCTTGAGGCGGTAGCCCTCGATCCCTCGCACCGCCTTGTCCCACTCCCGCGCCTTCGCCGCGTCCCTCGGCCGCTCGCCAAGGTCTGACTTGATGTAGCCGGGAGGCGAGAGTCGGGCGGCGGTCGTGGCGGCCCGTACCCGTTCGGCGAGGAGGTGTTCTGCGACCGCTGCCCTGGCGCGGGCCTCGTGACCGACCTCCGGCAGCTGCTCGCGCTCTGACCTCGCCGCCTCGATGCGATGCAAGGCGGATTCTTCGTTTGCGGGATGCACCGACCGCGAGGCCGCACGAAACGATTCGATTCGCTCGGCATCCCTGCCGATCGTCTCCTCGGCGCGGTGGTGACGCTCTTCGTTGTGGCGCTCGGCTCCGGCCTCCGAACGAAGCTCGCGGAGGCGGGGGGCAAGATCGTCGGGCGGGAGTTGGTCGAACTCGGCCCGCAGGGGCTGCGTCGTGGGCTGAGACCTGGGAGCCGTCGCGCTCGGCCGCCTGGGCGATGTGGTCGAGCCCTTCGCTCTGCTGGGGCGAGCGCGGCGCATACTCGTCGCGGTCGAACTGGATCTCCGGCGTGGCGTAGAGGTAGGTCTCCTCCCTGGTCCGCGAGGTGGCGACGTAGAGCTCCTGGCGGTCCATCGAGGGGTCGGCCATTACATAGGCGGTGTCCACCGTCGCCCCCTGCGCCTGGTAGGTCGTCGCAGCGTAGGCGTGTTCGATCGCAGGCCCGCCGTCCCTCTCCCTCAAGCGCCCCAGGTAGTCGGAATCGACACACACCCGCCCGCGGGTGTCGATTCCGACCAACCACAAACGCTCCGAAGCCGAATCGACCCCCTCCACTTGCCAGCGCTCGCGGTTGTAGATGCCGGCGCGCTGGTCGTTGATGCGGGTGATGACCTGATCGCCGGCAGAAAAGCGAGCCTCGCCGACCTTGATCTCCTCGCCGCGCAGCCTGCCCGCCATCTTCATCCGCTCCCGCGCCAGCGCGTTCAGCTCGCCGACCTCGGCGTTTCGCTTGGCAATCATCAGCGCGTCCTCGCCGCGCTCAAAGCTGCGCCACCAGTCGGCGACCATCGCCTCGCGGCGGGCGAGAGGATCGTGGGAGACCGTGACCCGCTCGGCACCCTGGTAGATCGAGATCGCCTCCCGCCCCTCGCCGGAGCGGATCAGCTTCGCGCCTTCGCGCTCAAGCTCGTGGCGGTGACGGATCACTTCATCGAGGACGATCGGCTCGGTCCTCGACGCGATCGAGGCGAAGAGGCCGCCCGCCTCGATCTCCCCCAGCTGCGCGGGGTCGCCGATCAGGACCAGCTTGGCGTCTGCCTCCTGGGTGTGGGCGACCAGGCGGGCCATCGCCCGCGAGTCGACCATCCCGGCCTCGTCGACGACCAGGACCGCGCGGCGACCAAGAGCCGCTTCGCCTCTGGCGGTGGCGCGGTCGAACTCGGCCAAGAGAGAGGCGACGGAGGTGGCCTGCAAACCCTCCGAGCGAAGGACGTTCGCCGCCCTCCAGGTCGGCGCCGCGACCCGCAGCTCCGCTCCGGCCGCCGACCAGCCCTCGGCCGCGGCGGTCAGGGCGTAGGTCTTGCCGGTCCCGGCCTCGCCGACGACGACGATCACGCCCTCGCCGCCGCTGAGCAGACGCCGCACCATCGCCTCCTGGTCGGCCTTCATGCTCGGCCGCTTTGCGAGGACGCGGGAGACGACGATCTCCGAGACCACGGCGGCGTCGGAGTGGGCGGCCATGACCGCCACCCGATCGAGCGCCCCGCGCTCAAGCTCCCAGATCGTGCGGGTGGTGAAGCGCTCGCCTTTGGCGGTGGTCGCGATCCCGATCACGTCCGGGGTCGAGATGAAGGCGTCGGCAAGCTCCTCGACCTCCTCCCCCGGCGCGCCGGCCGGGAGGCAGTCGGCGACCGCCTGGATGACGTCGCGGCGGTCGAAGTGCGAAGCGTGGGCGGTGACGGCGGCCTCGACCTCGGCGACCGCGACCTGCCCCTCGGGAGCCTGGCGCTCGTGGCCGAGGGTGGCGCGGATCGACTCGCGATCCAAGCCGACCTCCTCGGCCTTCTGGCACCAGAGATCGCGCAGGCTCTCCGTAGTCAGGTCGCGGTCCTTCGCCTCCCTCGTCGCCAAGGTTGCGATCTGGCGAGCGCGGGCGCTCGCCCCCTCCCCCGCCGCCTCGAGGATCTGCTGGCGGCGGGTCGAGAAGGCGCGCAGGTGGTCGGGGTCGAAGCCCCGAATCTCGGCGATGCCGTTGGCGACCTCTTTCCAGCGGACGCCGAGGCGGCGGGTCAGCTCGTCGCGCAAGTGGGCCTCGTAGATGTAGCCGGCCGTTTTGGCGTGTTCGTAGATCGCCGGGTGGTAGAGCCGGGTCCAGCGGCCCTCGGCAAAGGTCGCGTTGGCGACGAGGACATGGGTGTGGAGCTGCGGGTCGCCGGCGCGGGAGGATCGGTGGGTGTAGGCGGCGGCGAGGAAGCCGTCGCCGCGGAGGAACTCCCGGCCGCCCTTGCCGCGCCGGGTCCAGCAGGCCTCGCGCTGCACGTAGCCGAGGGCGGATTCGACGGCGGCGGCGTGGGCCGCTTTGATCTCGGCGCCGACAGGCGAACCGCCGAGCGCCCACAGCAGCGACACCGACTTCGGCGCCGAGAAGGTGAGGTCGAAGCCGGGGACCGGGCCGTCGGCGACGCGTTGCATTCCTAGCGGCTCGCCGCTGGCGGGGTTGGTCCCGGTCAGCATCGCGGTCAACTGGTTCGGATCAACCTTTCCTTGCAGGCCGAGATCCTCGGCTGCATCCCCGAGCCAGTAGCCCTCGGCCTCCCCCTCGCCGGAGTAGTAGTCCTCGGCGCCTTCTGCGACCTTGCCGAGGTAGTAGCCCTCTTGGCCGGCGCCCATCTTCCCGATGGAGAGCATCAGCGCGGGCCTCTGGCGATGGCGGCGTCCATGCCTTTGCTGTCCAGCGCAGCGGCGGGGTGTATCGGCTCCACGCCGAAGAAGTCCTCGGGGAGAGGCAAACGCCCCGGCGAATTGCGGCGGCAGTCCACGAAGTGGAAATGCCGTTGGCGGGGCGGACGCCCCTGCCGATCCGGTTAGAGCCGCCGCGACTGACCGGGCGGCGGCTTGGTTCGGGGATCACCGGAGGGTCGCTCCTATGTCAAGAACACCTCTGAGAATCAACGGGTTCCTGGGGATATAGATCTAGAAATTCAGGGAGAAACAGCAACAGCCTGAGGCTCCTGCAGCGCCCGGAAGACGACCCGCACCAGGTGCCGTTTGAGGCACCGGAACGCCTCTTTGTTGGACTTGCCCTCGGCGCGCTTCTTCGCCAGGTAAGCGCGCGCCGGGGGATGCACGCGGGCCTGGGTCAAGACGACCACGTGGAGCGTCGCGTTCAGCTTGCGGTTGCCCATGCGCGAGAGCCGGTGGCGGCGGGTGCGCCCGGAGGAGACCTCGATCGGCGCGCAGCCGGCATGGCGGGCGAGGGCGGCATCTGAGGTGAAGCGGCCGGGACCCGCCGGCCTCGACCAGGATGCGGGCGGCAACCAGCTCGCCGACGCCGGAGATCGCCAGCAGCGCCGGGGCCATCGGGCGCACCAGTGCGGCGATCTCCTTGCGCAAGGCGTCTATCGCCCGCGTCAGCTCGCCGATGCGGGTCAGCAGCTCACGGCAGATCCGCACCTGCACGCCCTCCCCGTAGCGCCCAAGGCGCTGGGAGAGGCCGCGGCGGACCTTCTCCTCGCCGAGGGTGCGGGCGATCGGCTCCAACCCGGCGTCGAGGTCGTGCAAGAGCCAGCGCAGCCGCATCGAGTGGGCGGTGCGCTCGCCGACCAGGTCCTCTCGATGGTCGACCAGGAGCTTCAGCTCGCGCAGCTTCGGGTCGTTGGTGGCCTGCGGCAGGTTCGGCTCGCGCAGGGCCGCGCGGGCGACGGCCAGAGCGTCGATCGAGTCCGACTTGCCGTAGGTGCGGGCGCCCTGGCGAGCATGGGCGCTCATCCGGGTGCCGACCCGCAGGACCGTCTCGCCCGCGGCCAGCAGGAAGCGCTCCAGGCGGCCGTTGACGTGGCGGCAGTCCTCCAGGGCGAAGCGGGGCCGCTGCCCCTCGCCGAGCTCGTGCGCCCAGGCGAGCAGGCGGTTGTGGCCTTCCTCTGTGCCGGGGACGGTCAGCTCACCGAGCAGCTGCCCGGTCGCGTCCTCGACCGCCGCGGCGGTGTGGGTGTCTTTGTGGGGGTCGATGCCGATCGTGATCACAACTGGATGCCTCCCTAGGCTCTTGGTTGTCCTCGGTTGCGGATCGGCGGCGGACAGAACCGGGTGGGGCTCTTGGCAGGCTCCTATTAGGTCACGCCGTCGGTCCTCGAACGCGGTGGGCGACACGACTCTCCTGGTCAGCCTCCCGGGCGACGAGATAGTGCGGAGTCAGCCCGCCGCGCTGAGGACGCTAGGCCGGAGGTTGGACGTGATTCCGCCCCTCCGTGGAGGGCATCGAACCACCCGGTGATAGTGCGTGAGGGGTTCTGCTGTTCGCAGTTAGGTTTTGCCTCTAGGGTCTGCTGCTGCGAGCCTAGAGACGAAGATCTATCTGTTGCGGGCGCTAGCTGTGAGTGCCTCGCTGGCTTCGATTCGTGATTGGTGATGGTCTCTTTGCTTCTGGGTCCTTGCGTGTAGGACCTGGTCCTTGGTCGACAGAAGGCTCACCGCCGCGCCCGTACCAGCTGAGATGAATACGAGCTCCCCGCATCCAAGCGACCTGCGAGCTCTACTTGGCCTCGTTGCTTGGCCTGACCCGAATCCGGCGGCGAGCCGCGTTGCCCGCGGTGAGTAAGCAGACCAGCATCAGCACGCGGACCGCCACCAGGTAGCCACCCCCTACTCCGACCTTCTCACCGATTGCCTGACTATCGCTACTGCTGCTCCAGTTGACTGGAAGCAAGATCGTCGTCAGCAGAATGTCGCCCCCGAGTCGAGTGGTTTCGACAGCGTGATGCACATGAATGCCGTCGTGCCAGCTAACTTCGCCCGTGGGCTTGTCGATCGCGATGCCGAGTCGAAAGGCGAGGATGACAAAGACGATTGCGGCCCAGATGATCAGCGGACGTACGACTCGGCGCCCATATCCGAAGATCGATGCAACGGTGAAGAGGAGCCAGTCATGACTGTACCGCGCGGCGTTGCCGCGGCGATGGTCCAGGACGGCCGTGGCGGCGGCGTCGACGGTGGGCGGGCGCTTTGCTAATTCGCCCAGTCGGTCGTGAAGAAGCTCAGCGGCGGTGGCGCGCTCGTCTGCCGGAAGCCCAGCAAGAGACGGACCGATGCTGTCAGGGGAGGGGTCGAAGACCTTGGCTTCCTCAGTGGCGGCGACGAAAGCACCGACGGCTGACGGCTCCAGCGCGACATCCATCAGCACCGCGCCCCGAAGAAGGTTGGAGGGTGGCGTTGCTGGATTAAGGTCGGCGGCGAGAACTAGCTCCTTGTCGCGGGTGGCCCTGCCGATGATCGTCCCGTGGCAGCGCCGGACGCGAACTACCCCGTGGCAACGTTCGATCCGCGCGCCCTCGTCCACATCGACCAGAACGTCCTCAATCCAAGAGTCGGTGATGTAGCCGCGGACATCAAGGCAAGGATCCTCACGGTGTCGCCAGAGGTTGCCGTTCGTCATCGCGTTGACCGTCGTCGATTGGTCCGAGGCATACATCCGTGCTTCACCGTCGGTGAGGCCGACCGCAAGGCTCTTCAGCAGCACTCCCTCGAGCACCGCATTCGGTCCCACGTCGAGCTCACAGAGACATTCGAGGGAGTCCGGCTCGGCGATGAAGTGGGCGTTCTGAACCCTCAGCGAATCGAAGATTTGGGCGCCGGACATCCGTACCCGCGGCCTCACCTCTCCACCGCCGCTGATTTCGAAGCTGCAGAGACCGGGAGCGTTAAGCGCGTCCGACGCGGAGTGGAGGGCGACGATTCCAGGGACCGAGGTGCCGACGTCATCGATCCAGCGAAACTCGATGCTCACCTCGCGAGCTGGCGCGGGTAGCGAGAAGGTCGTAGCTGATCCTGCCTGTTGCTCAAAAGTCACCGTCGCGCCGGGGATGCTGACCGCTCGCTCCCAAACGGCAGGTTCGTCTTTAAAGAGAAGGAAGTGTCGGGCTTCTCTGGCCACCGGTCCGGCGCTAGATCTCGCGGTAGGCGACGGAACCGGGGTGGCCGAGGGCCTTCATCGACAGCTCCAGCAGCTTGTGGAAACCGAACGACGTTAGCGTCGCTGCGCCGCCTTCATGTTGGACCCCTGCCTCCACTTCGCGGAGTAACGCACGGGCGACGTCCGGCGACGCCAGCTGCCGCGATAGGTGTGCGAACGGCATGATCACGCAACCGTTTCCGGCACCGTTCTGCCGCACCAGCTCGGTGACAACCTCGGACGCTCGGCAAGCGTGATCTGAAGTATCCCAGGGCTCAACCGTTATAAAAACGAGCACCACGTCGTAAAAATCGCCGCTTGACCTCTCAGGGGTTACGGAGTGGATGCCCGCAGGCCGAGTCGACTCCCGTTCGTCACGGTAGCGCAGTGAGTCGCAGTGCCAGGCGAGCAACTTCACCGGGGCTAGACGTCATCGCGTTTCGCCAGCAGGAAGAGGCCGATCGTGGCGTCCCCGGTTTTAATCGGCCATTGAAGCACGATCCTGCCCCCCGACTGCTCAACCAAGCTTTCTATCTCATCTTGACCGAACCAGTGGCTGTAGTAATAGCCGGCACGGAACTCGGCAAGTCGGTCATCGTACGACTCCTCGTTTATCTCGTCCTTGCCAACCAGGGTGCGTATATGCGGGTAGAGCTCACGCGCGTAAACTTTGAAGGCATCGCGGTCGAACACCGAGATGATCACACTGTCATCGTCCCCGGCGGCCGTGAACATGTTCCGCAGCATCGCTTCGCGGGTCGTCGCGTCGAGAACTCCCAGAGTATTGAGCAGGCAGCAAATGAACCTGTCTCCGCGTTCGTAGTTAGCGGACTTGAAGTCGGCGCGCTTGGCGTGAGCCTCGTCGTTCATCGACGGATGCAAGCGCACCTGGCCGTTCCAGAATGCGCGGTTGGCGTGAGCTCCGTCGAGATCGAAGAAAAACAGGCGGTCGCGGGCGCCGCGGGCAATCTGGTCGCGCTTGGGCCGGGCGACTTCGAGCATCCCCTGTGAATGATCAAGGCCTAGCAGTAGTTTCACCTTGTCGAGATCGCCGCGGGTCGCGAAGTCGATCAAGGTCCGACCGGTCCCAGAGCCGAACTCGAGCAGGGTTACGTCCTGTGCTGCCTTTGTGATGAGGTCTTCTAGCAGCGTTTCCTCTTGGCGGATGAAGTCGCGAAGGAAAGGAAGTTTAGAGTCGCGGTTTACAAATTCATCGTATTCGCGTGCGTTTCGAGTCCAGACGTTCTCAGTGCGTTTGGTTCCCGCGACAGCCGTCTTCGGAATCGACTCGAACCAGTTGCGTAGCGTGTACCCAAACTGGGTGAGACCTTGATCAATACTGCCGTCGAGCAGAACTCCGAACTCGGGCAGACGGCTCAGAGCGCTGTTAACTACCAAGACGCCGACCATATGGCGTTCCGGCTGGGCATACTCGCAGAGGTAAAGCTCGAACTGGAGATTGGTGGGACTGGTGAAGATACGCAGGTTCTGGTGGTCAGTAGTCAGTTCCTGGAGGTACTTTATATGGTGATCCTGGCCTATCACGATCCGCTCGAACTGAACTTTCGGGTTTCTCGAGAGGAATTCCGTCTCCTCTCGAAAGTAGTCGGCGATGTTGATGTTCTCGTAGACCGCAGCCCAGATTGCTTGGACACGTACAAGGTCGGGGCGCTCCCGCAATTCCTTGTACTTGTCCCTGAGCTCCTGCTCACTTCGGAGGGCAACGACTGCCTCCGGCTGTGGCACCGCTCCTTCGCGCGCGCCTCCCGCGGTTTCCTGCGTCGAAGGCTCTCCAGGTACCGACTCTGGCGGAAGGCTACGGGGAATTTGGTTCTTGTCCCTGGTGAAGTAGATCCCTAGGAACCCCACCACTACCACGGCCAGGATGACGAAGACGACGATCGTCACGACGGTTCCGTTAGTAGCGGCGTAGAGCATCGTCAGCAGACACAACTGGGGCGCTTGGGATGAGTGACCGATCTCGCCGCCCCTTAAGCGCGCGGATCATACATAGATCTCTCAAATGGTGAGGCTTCATCTTTCATCGCCGTCATGCTGGAGAAACGGTGCTGCTGCCCGACTTTGGCGCGGCTCGCGGTCGGGGGCGGTGCTGATCCGGCGAGCCTGGGAGCGTGATCGCGCTGGCGGCCCTCGCCAATGCGATCTACTCCGTCATCTTCGCCATGGGGACCTCCACCTGCGATCTGATCGCACCGCAAGCAAGCGAGGAGCGCCGCCTCTTGCGCTTCAACCGCGACCGCACCCACGCCAATGCCCGCCGCCAGAGGCGCAACGGCCGGTCCGGGCCTGCGAGGGCTTCCAGCACGTCTCGGTCTTCCTCCATGCGGCGGCGAAGACGCTCCGTAAACTCCTTGTCCTGCGTCGTTCGCCGATGTGCTTGTCGATCTCGGCTCTGTCCTCGGTCAGCCAGCGATCACCGGGCATGAGGCCGAGTCCGACGAGCGCCCATTGCGACTCCATCAGCAACTCGCTCGTCTCGAAAAGGGGCCTGCCGGACGCCACGGCCACAACTCTTCGGAGGCCTTGGGGGCGCCGAGGATCTCCAGTTCTTCGCCGTGATCGCGGATCGTGGAGCGCAGCCCGTCCATCGACTCCGCCAGCTCGTCCAGGCTGACCGGCCGCTGCGCGAGACGCAGCGGAGCAGCAGTTCCCGGCTGAACGGGTTGCGAATCGAAGTGCCGAGGGCAAAGGCCAGGCCCTTTTGTTTTCTTCTCATCGCTCGTCCTCGATTCCGAGGTCTTTGAGGACGTCGCGATCTTCCTGCTGCACCTTCCGCAAGCGCTCTTTGAACTCCTCACACGAGAAACGGGCGGTGATGTGTTCCTGGATGCCAACACGCAGAACCTCCGGGACCGGAACGCCGTCGGCGCGGGCGATGGCGCCGAGTTTCTTTGACATCGACTCGGGGAGTCGGAGCGTCGAGACCTTCATGCTCATGCCGCCCTCCTGACCGCGAAACTGCCTTCAGCGGGAGGACCGGGCGGCAGCCACTCGATCCCCTCCACCAACGCTTCCAGCCGCACTTCCAGGGCGGAGGCGAGCTTCATCATCGTGTCGATGCGCGGCAGCCGCTCGCCGTTCTCCACCATGCCGATCTCGGTGCGGTGAAGGCAGGCGAGGCCGCCGAGTTCTTCCTGGGAATAGCCCGCACGGCGGCGCGTTCGCCACAGGTTCTTTCCGAGCTTCCGGGCGGCCTCTCTGTCTACGTGCCTGCCGTCCATCAGAGTTCCACGAGACGGTTAAAGGCGGTGGCGGTCCGGGTCGGCAGGACGAGCGGACCGACCTGATGGAGCAGGCCCACCCTGGTCAGGTCGCGGACGGCCCGCTCGATCCGGTCGCGCTGGCCGAACGCATCCGAGGCGAACGTCAGCTCGCGGGCCAGCTCCTCGAGCGTCAGAACCTCGGAGTAGATGTAGAGGACTTCTCGCAGGACCGCCGCCTGATCGCGGTCGTCCTGGTCGGCGGTGGTCGCGGCGCGCTCATGGCCGCCGCCACTAGGCTTGTCTTGCATGGGAGCTAATCCCTCCTGTGCCATGCCCCCGGCTGTTTGCGCAGCGCGGGGGCGCTTGTTTTCGTCTACAGGACGCTACCGTAACCCACACTGGAGCACAAGTGCTTCTAAATATGGCCTATGGCACCTGTCTTTGAGATTGTCCTGCCATGGCGCGCAAAGAGAAGCCCAGAGTTGCCCTCGGTCGAGCCGTACGAACCTGTCGACTTGAGCAGGATTTGACGCAAGAAGCCTTGGCCCAAGGAGCCGGGATCACCGTTGGCCATCTATCGAAAATCGAACGCGGGCTATCAAATGCAACCTGGGAAACGGTCGTAGCGATAGCGAACGCCCTAGAGGTTTCAGCGAGTGAGCTTGCCGCTAGAGCGGCTAGGTCGAACGCCTCCTGAAGGGCTAGACCCGAATCCTCGGCCGGACCTGGATCTGCTGTTTGGCCTCCGCGTAGATGTCGAGCTGCTGGCGCTCCTCGTCCACGATCTCGACGACAACCGCATATCGTTGCGTGCCCCCAGAGGTCCAGGGCGCGGGCTTGTGCTTGACCGCGAGGTAGTAGGTGTCACCGTCGTCCACGCGAAGTTCGCGCGGGAAGATCCGGCGCACTTGCAACGTGCTCCTTGCAGTCCGAGTAGAGCCCGGCTTCAACTTCAAGCGGTGTCGATCAGTCCAAAGATCGACTCGATCTGCTCCCTGCCGCGCATAGCGAGCGGCAATCTCGTCAGGCTCGACGTTTCGCAGGAAGTCGAAGCTCATCTCGCCGGCCAAGTACTCCCGCCGCTGACGCCGCACCGGGGGATCAAATGCCAGCGCTACTGAGATTCGACGCTGTGAGCGTCCGCGAGCGAAAGAGTCCGGGATAGGCACCGGATGGACAGCCACAGTATTGGCATCCATCTCACCGTCGAAATACATGACCACTCGATTCACGCCGCTGTCCAAGGCCAACTCGGGAACAGGCCGGCCGTATCCCACCGCCCTCAATCGCTCCTCGTCTCCTGGAAATTGCGCCTCAACTGCCCGTGGAACCCGTGAGGCAATTCCGATCAGCGCCCGGACAAGGTTTGGCGACGCATCCGGATATCGGCCCCAGATGTCGGCGGCGAGCCGGCTCACCCGAGGGGCGGCAAAGCTCGTTCCAGCCGCCAGGCCAAAGAGGCGACCGCCGCCGTCCCCCAACGAGACGCTGGCGACGCCTGAGTTGGCGTAATCAAGATTGCCGGTGTCATTGACCACCCAGTTGCCGCCGTACTCCACAAGATCGGGCTTTACTCCCTTGTACGCGCCGGGTCCGGTTCGTGAAAAAGGGGAAATCTCTTCCGCTTTTGCGACGGCACGGTCTCCAACTCTTGCCGTTCCATCTGGCGTTTGAGGTGCATCGGACCGAGCAATGCTGCCCACAGTTAGAGCGAGGGCCGCTGGACCCGGCTCGCAAACCCTGGCAAGCTCGTGGAGGGTATAGCTGGGGTAGTCGGTGAGGACGTGGCCACCGCTGTCCATGCTCATAACGGCTGGATGAACAGGGTGATTGCCAGCTGCGACGACAACCACGATCCCGAGTTCGCGAATCAGAAAGTCGAGAGACTCGGTGGGTAGCGCGACGTGGGGCCCTGAATAGGCGTATTCCGAGCCGATGGAGAGGTTGAATACCCGGACCCCGTCCTCGCCGTGGAGAGTGCGGATCGCTTCTTCAATAACTCGGTGAACGAGGGACCCGGGAGGAAACCGCGTCGCAGTGGTGGGACCGGGATCGGGCTCTAACACACGGGCGCAGTGGATCGGCCCCCGGCCCTCTAGAAGATGCCCATCACGTAGCGGGACCTCGAAATCGCCGTAGGCTGCTAGGCCGGCAACAAGAGTTCCGTGGGCACCAATTGGCTGCCATTCGTGCTCCGCGGGAAACGAGCGCTCACTTGCAACGAGGCCATCGAGTAGCGGGTGTCCGGAAGCAACTCCATCGTCGAGAACACCGATCGCCTCCCCATCGGCATCACCTTCAAATGCAATGTCATCAAGGCTGCGCTGCATCCAATCGGAGGGCTCCAGGAAAGGAACCGGCGGCGTAGTGAGTCTTTCTACCGCCGACAGCGCAAGCAATCCCTCGATGGTCTTACGAGGAAGTCGACCGCGGAGAACCGTGAATTGCCGTCGGGCATCTGAAGCCAACTCGTCCCCGCCTAGGCTCTCGACAACGGCACGAATCTGCTGAAGCCGGCGTTCAGCCTCGGCCCTGTCATGAGAAGGCCAGGCGATTACGTCGACCACCGCCGGCTCCTCGAGGTCCCCTAGATCCTCAGGGATCCCGCGTCCTTTCCTGTCCTCGGGACCGTACGGCTCGATGCCTTCCAGAACGTTGAAGAACGTTCGGCCGTCTCCCTTCCCGCCCATTTCATCCGGCCCCCTGCCGTACCGGTGCAACTGCGAGATCAGTTTGTCAGGCTCTTCTCCCGAGTAAACGAAATAGGTGAAATCGCCAGTCTCGCCAAGGAAGGTTAAGTCGCGGCTGGTGAACTTCTCTTCGTCGATCCCGTGGGCTGCGCGGATCTTGTAGACCAGCCCAGGATCTACACCCTCGACCACCCTAAGTTCGGAGGAGAACGCGGTGGCCTCCATCACTTGTCGGGCGAGTCGTTGGCCGTGACGACGAGGGTTGCGTTCTGGGGCACGGGGTCCTCCGCCTGGAGCCGGCTGTCGTCGACTACTCAGAGGAATGCGCGGAGGAAGGGGAAGGTGCTCGGCCAACGGTTCGCTTACCCCTACCAGGGACGGGTCTTGATGTCAGCGATGGCGCGGCTGATGTCTCGATCTTCGACGACAGAGCGACCGGTCAACAAGACGCTGCGGCGAGCGTCCCAGACCGCCTTCTCGGCGGCCGCGTAAGGCAGGCCCTTCAGCTCGCTCGCTGCCGCCTCGATGTCAAGACCTCGATGTTGGGTTCCTCGCAGTCGCAGTCGCAGAACTTTTCGCAGCTGGTGGACGGTGGGTCGAGGGAAAGTGAGGATCTCGTCAAAGCGTCGCCACAATGCCGAATCCAGAAGTTGCTCGTGGTTAGTGGCGGCGATCAAAAGGCTCGACCCTCGGAACCCGTCGAGCATCTGAAGAAACGCCGTGATGACTCGCTTGATCTCCCCGTGCTCAGAGGGATCATCTCGGGCCTTCCCCAGAGCATCAAACTCGTCAAATAGAAGAACCCAGGAGCCCGAGCGGGCATAGTCAAAAACCCGATGGAGGTTCGACGCGGTCTCGCCGAGGTAGGAAGAAACGACAGCGTCGAGACGAATTATCAACAGGGGTAGTCCAAGCTCAGCGGCAATTGCCTCCGCAGCGCTCGTCTTCCCGCACCCTGGGGGTCCGTAAAACAGCAGACGTTGACGACGAGGGATGAAGTGCCGATCCAGAACGTCCCAACGGGCAAACTCGGCCGCAAGACCATGAAGCCGCTCAAGTAGTGGGCCGGGAAGCACCAGCTCCGAAAGGGCCTGCTCCGGATGTCGAATCTCCGCAAGCGGCCAGTCTCCCTCTCGGTCCATCGGCGGTGCCGGTAAAGCCACGCCCTCAGCCACTGCAGCACCAGAGCCACCCGCGATGATCTTGCGCAGGTCACGCGCCAAAGCCATGTGCTGCTTGGACTCCTCGTCCTCGATGATTTCTTGCGCAGCACGGCGGAAGGCGAGCTCATCGCCCTCCCTATAAGCCTTAAATAGCTGCTTTAGCTCTCGACCCGGCATATCCTCAACTTAATGGACCGGTCGAGTCTTTCCTCTCCCTGAGGCATCTAAAGAAGATTCCATTCGTCGCGGACAGCGCAGCCGACTTTGAAGCTCGGAAAGAGCAGCCTGAAGTCCTTCAGTCTCGCGACGCCGTCCAACTGGTGCCGCCTATCGTGGTCATTGGACTTGGTCGATATCGGAGGCTCGGCATTGCGGGCGATCCACTGCTCCAGCTCTTGGACGGGTACAAGCCGCTTTCGTCCCCGGCGAACGATTTTCAACTCCGGTGCCACATGCTCGTTGAAGAAGTCCGGACCGACACCAATGGATGCCGCTGCCTCGGATGGAGTCAAGGCAATACGCGGGATATCGGAGCCAAGCTTCCTTGCCACCTGACTATGCCGCTACTAGCTCGCCCGCGGGGGCCGGACTGGTTGAAGCCCGCAAGGCACTCGACAGCTTTTCGGCAGCATCCACTCGCGGAACGTGATGGACGTAAATCATCGTCGTCGCAATGTCGGCGTGGCCCATGTACGCCTTCACGTCGGTCAGCGGGAAGACCTGGACGGCGAGGGTCCCGAAGCTGTGGCGGAGGTCGTGGAAGCGAAGGTGCTTGAGGTCGGCAGCTTTGAGGGCGGCATAGAAGCGGCGGCGGAGCGCGCTGTCCTCGATGTGCTCACCGGCAGCGTTGACGAAGACGAGATCGTCGTCACCCGTCCAGGCCGATCGACGACTCAGCTGGTCGAGGGCCACCGCCACTTGGTCGATCATCGGGACGCTGCGGACGCGGCCGGACTTGGGCACGCCCTCCGTCCGCATCACGTAGGAGTGCCGTACGTGGATCAGGCGCTTGGCGAAGTCGAGATCGCGCCAGCGCAAGCTGCGCAGCTCGCCAAGGCGAAGACCGGCGTAGGCGGCGGTGAGGAAGATCGCGGCGTCCTGCTCGTCCTGGTCGCATAGCTTCGCCCGCCAGTCGTCTCCGGTGGGGTGCTTCGGCGGTTTCCGGTGTAGGCCCTCCCGCGCCGCCCGCGCCAGCGCCTCGACCTCGGAAGCCGACAGGACGTTGAAGTCGCCCGAGCGGGTGACGGGTTGGCGCTCTGCCCACGCCGCCGCATTCGCGGCGAGCCCGTAGACGCGCTGAGCGCGTTTCAAGATGCTGTGCATCACCCCGAGGTACTTGTTGATCGTCCTCGCCGAGAGGGCTTTGCCGTCTTCAAGGCCGCCAGCAGCAACGAGGCCTGATCGCCATGCGTCGATCCGCTGGGTCGTGATCGACTCCAAGGCCGCCGATCCGAAGTCCGGCAACAGTCGCCGCTCCACGATCCAGCGGTAATCGTTGACGGTCGAGGCGCGGCGTTTGCGGTCGTGCTCGACGTAGCGCAGCCACTCCCGCGCTGCCTCGCCGAAGGTGACGGTGCTGGAGCGCCGGGGACGGCTCGTCAGGTTGCTTCGCCTGGCGTCGGCGAGGATCGCGTCCAGCTCGCGCTGCGCACCCTGCTTCGTCAGGTAGCCCTCAGAGGGCCTCCCCCGCTTCGTCCAGACTCGGCCGAGGACGACCTGGTGCTGACCCTCGGCGTCTCGCCACTTTGCCATCCAACGGTCGCCCGACTTGCGCGACTTGCGGAAGACGTGGCCGCTTACCTGGGCTTCGCGGAAGTGGATCGAGGACGACGCCATGAACCGAGGGTAGCGCCCCCATTCGGACTGAAAATGTGTCCCGAAATGTGTCCCCGACTAGGCAAAAACAGGCCCAACTGGACTGCACTAACCGGACAGAATTCGGCTTAACAGAGCGAAATCCTTAACAATCGCCCTCGATCATAATCCGCGTGTCGGGGGTTCGAGTCCCTCCTCCGGCACTTTTCAGCGCGCTAATCGGCCCACCAGTCGCGCTCGCCTTCGACGTCGTCGCGCGGGTTCTCGCCGAGATTGGGCGCGCCGATGACGAGGATCTCGAGGCCCTCCGGCCCGGCCTCGTAGCCTCGCCAGGTGCCGGGCGAGACTCGCACGGTGTCCCATTCCTCGAGCTCGACGATCTCGTCGTCCAGCTTCATCCGCCCGCTCCCGCGCAGGACCACGTACACCTCCTCCTGCTGCTTGTGCGTGTGGCCGTAGGGAAAGCGACAGCCGGGCGGGATGCGCTGGTAGCCGAGGCCTGACCTCTCGAGCTCGAGCACCTTGGTCGCCAGGCGGAACTCGAGGTCCGGCGCGCCGTCGAAGTTGGACCCGACATCCTCCAAGTCCTCCTTCAGGTTCTTGAGCGTGAACGGCACGGGCGCGATCCTACTCCGACGAGCCTGGCTAACCCCAGGTGTCATGCACCTCTGCGGGGCCACACCGATTTCACTGGAGGGAATGAGGCTGATTTGACGTATCTCACCTGAGTGGGGATCGACTGCGACGCACTGGCACTCCTGGTCGTACGTCTGGACTCGGATCGGCCCACGGAAGGCACCCTCTGCTGGCACCCTTGGGACCAGGCCGCCGGCGCCCAGCCACACGGCCTCAGTGGGGCGGCACTTCTAAACCCGGCGGGCTCCGCCCCCTTCAAGCGCTTCCCGGGCGACGACGACTGGCCTTACTTCAATGCTCACGTCAACCAGTTGCTTTTCCCTCCCGGCAACCAACGCGGTGCCCGCTGGCTCTGCTGTCCCGACGATCTGTTTCTTGACCTCTACCGGCGAGACGGGGCATTCCGGCGCGCTCGCGTCGATCTGCTCGAGCGAGTGACCACGCCCCTGCAACCGGGCTGCACCTTCGGGCTCATCCATCTTTCACTGGAGCCGAGTGAGGAGACCGAAGCACCGGACTCGCTCTGGTGGGGTTGGGCGATCAGAACCAACCTCCGCCGCGGAAATGAACCGTCGCAAATGGAGCTCGGTGGGAAGGCCCTCGCCCCTACCCGCCCCATTCGTGCCCTGGTCGAGGAGCTGTTCGGCGATCCCCATCGCTACCTCGAGCAGAGCCTCTACACGGTGCTGATGGCAGAGTTTCCAACTGCGGGACACGTTCCCTCCGACGAACAGGCATGGCGGCGGGCGCTTGCGAAACGCCGGGGCTCAGCCAAGGTCAAGGTCTGGAACCAGCAGTATCAAGACAAGGAAGACCGGCAGACCGTCCACTACGCGGGGGCGACCGGCCTTGTCCTCGGCAACTGCACCGCGTTCACCGTGGCTGGGCCGATCGACGGCACCTACGCCCGCAACCTCCGTTCCTATTGGTCCGAGAGCATCGTCTTCGGCCTGCTGCAACAGGAGTGCCTCGAGGACTTCCAGCGCCGTCTCGCCGAAGTAGGCGACCCGCTCAAGCCGGAAATCGAGCACCTGCACCGAGACTGGCTCTCGTTCCGCAACTCGGTCTGGTGGTCGCAGCTCTCGACCAGCACGGACGTACCGCAGGAACTTGTCTCCCGGCTACGCGAGGAACTGGGGACTGAGCGCCTCTTCGACGATCTCGAGGGAGACCTCGCCACCTACAGCGCCCAACAACACCGTCGCGCCGAAGACACGCAGGCCGAAGCGCTGGCGAACCTTCAGGTTTACGGCTCGGGACTCGTCGTGCTCACCACCCTGGCCACGATCATCGGCCTCTTCTCCGCTTCCGGACAGGCGCGGGCGTTCCTTGTCGCAGTCGCGGTGGTTGCCTCGTTGGCAGTTTCGCTCTTCGTGCGGGCTCAGCTCAGCCGTCCGTAGGCACGATCAGGCGACCCGGAGACGAATTCAGGCGGAGGCCACTACGGCACCCGGCAGCCAAAAATACGGCAGCTTCACTGATGCATAGGCCTCCTGGCAGGCCTAGGTTCGTCGTGCAAGGTCAAAGCACACGAACAGGAGGCAACGATGCAGCTTTACGGAATCCTTCGTCGCAACGGCTGGCGGACTCCGCAGGATCTGGAAGTCGCCGGCAAGAAATCGGCTGAAGTCGGTGACGAACCTGGTTCGGGCGTCCGCTGGATCCGGAGCTACGCGCTCAACGAGGAGAGCGGCGAGGTCGGCACGTTCTGCATCTACGAAGGCGAGAGCCCCGAGACGATCCGTGCCCACGCCGAGGCCGCCGGCCTGCCCGCCGACGAGATCATCCCGATCCTCGACACCATCGTCGTCCGGCCCGACCCGGTCGCCGCGACGAACTAGCAGGGCGAAGCCTGGCGGGGCGCTTTTGCAAACCACTGGTTTGCTAAAGCGCCCCGCCCTTCGCACCTAGACTGCTTCTGGAAGATGAGCGAGCGGACTCTGCTGATCGGGCGGGCGGACGAGCTCGCCCAGCTGAACGAGGCGGCCGAGCGGGCGCGGCAGGGCCACGGCTCGATTGTCCTGCTTGCCGGCGAGGCGGGAGTCGGCAAGAGCACCCTGGCCGCCGAGGCCGCTGCCGGGTTCGACCAGGCCCTCTGGGGGTCCGCCTCCGCCGGAGCCACGATCTCCTACGGCCCGATCGTCGCGGCGCTGCGCTCGCGACTGCGGGTCGACCCCGACGCGCTCGCCGAGTGCGGCCCGCTCCTCCCCCACCTCGCCCTGCTGCTTCCTGAGCTCGGCGAGGCAGCTGCCGAAAGCGAACGGGCGACGATCTTCGAGGCGGTCCGCTGTGCCCTCGCCCACCTCGGCGACGCGGCTCCGGCTGTGGTCGTCCTCGACGACCTGCAGTGGTCCGACGAGACCACGCTCGAGCTGCTGGCGGCGCTGGCCCCGGCGCTGGAGCAGCTGCCGGTCCTGGTCATCGCCGCCTACCGCTCCGACGGCCTGCCGCGCGAGCACCGGCTGCGCTGGCTGCGCAACGAGCTGCGCCGCGACGGCCAGCTGAACGAGCTCTCGCTCGAGGCGCTGGACCGCCCCGCGGTCGGCGAACTGCTGCGCGAGCTGCTGCCCGAGGCGCCCTCCCCCGCCCTGGCGCGGACGATCCACGACCGGACGATGGGGTCGCCCTTCTTCATCGAGGAGCTGGTCGGCGCGCTGAACGCGCGGAACGCCCTGCGCTCCGGCCGGCGCGGGCTCGAGCTCGCCGAGCGCGACGAAGTCCCGGTCCCCGACTCGATCCGCGAAGCGGTGCTGGTCGGCATCTCCGACCTCTCCCCCGAGGCCCACGAAGCGGCGGAGGCGGCGGCGGTCATCGGCCAGCAGGTCGACATCGACCTGGCCGCCGAGGTCGCCCCGCCCGCCGGCTTGGCCGAGCTGGTCGCTGTCGGGCTGCTGGTGGAACGCGGCCCGGGAGCGGCAAGCTTCCGCCACGCGCTGGCGCAGGAGGCGCTCTATGCCGAGGTGCCCTGGATCCGCCGCCGGGACCTTCATCGCGGGCTGGCCGAATCCCTGGAAGCGAGCGGCGGCGGCAGCCTCGAGATCGCCATCCACTGGCGCGGCGCCGGCAACGACGCCCGCGCCCGCGAGGCCCTGCTCGCGGCCGCGCAGGCCTCCGAGGCGGTCCATGCCCATCGCGACGCGATGCGGGCGGCGCGCGAGGCACTCGAGCTCTGGCCCGAGGACGAGAGCGAGGACCTGCGCGCTGAGACGCTGCGGCGCTACGGACGCTGCGCCGAGCTGGTCGGCGAGCTCGGCGAAGCGACGAAAGCCTGGCGCGAGCTGGCCGCCGGCTGCGAGCGCGGCGGCAACCGGCTCGAGTACGCCGAGGCGCAGCGGCGCCTGGCGGCGGTCTACGAGCTCGGCGGCGAACGCGAGCAGGCCTTCGCCGCCCGCCGGCTCGCGGCCGAGGCCTTCGCCGAGGCCGAGCGGCCCGCCGAGGCCGCACTCGAACGGCTGGCGATGGCCGACCACCATCGCCGTGGGGCTCGCTACGCCGAGGCGATCGACCTGGCCAGGCTCGCCGCCGCGGAGGCGCGGGCGGCGGGGCGGGTCGACCTCGACGCCCGCGTCCTCGGGCTCCAGGGCGTCGTCGAGGCCAAGGGCGGGGACTTCGATCAGGGCTTGGAGTCGGTCCGCAACGGCCTCGCCCTGGCCCTCGAGCACGACCTCACGCCGGTCGCCGCCGAGCTCTACCAGCGGCTCAGCCTCGTCCTCTACGACGGCGCCGACTACCGCCAGGCCGAGGAGGCGCTCGACACCGCCCTCGACCTCTGCCGCACCGATGGCGACGCCGGGACCGAGGTCGCCTGCGTCACCTGCCTCGTCTACGTCCTCCGCGAGCGCGGCGAGTGGTCGCGGGCGGCCGAGCTCGGCCGCGAGCTGATCGAGTCCGACACCGCGGTCTGGGTCGCCGAGGGCCTGGTCGGCGCGATCCACGCCTTCGAAGGCAAGTACGGCGCGGCGCGGCGGATGCTGAGCGCCTCGCGCGCCGTCTCCTCCTCGGTCGGCCACTACAACATGTACGTCGACTCGACCACCTCGCTGGCGATCGTGGCCGCCGCCGAAGGGCTGGAGGACGAGGCGGCGAGCCGCTGCCGCGAGCTGCTCGCCCGCTGGGAGGAGAGCGAGGACCACCACTACGCCGTCTGGGGGATCCGCTGGGCGACGAGCTGGTTTGCCCAACGGGGCCGGCGCAAGGACGCCCAGCTCTGCGCGGCGGCGCTTGGACAGATGGCCGCCGAGGGTGGACACGACGACGCCGTCGCCGCGCTCGCCCAGGCGGTCGGCGAGCTGGCCCTGCTCGAAGGCGACGCCGCGACGGCGGCGGAGAACCTCTCGCGAGCGGTCGAGCTGCAGCGCAACCTCGCCACCCCGCACGAGCGGGCGCAGGTGGAACTGCGGGCCGGGGTCACGCTGGCCGCCGCAGGCGAGCGCGAAGAGGCACTGGAGCGGCTCTCCGACGCCTACCGCTGCGCCGCCAAGCTCGGCGCCCGCCCGCTCGCCGCCAGCGCCGCCAAGGAGGTCGCCGCGCTCGGCGAGTCGGTGGCCCAGCGACTTGGCAGCCGCGCCGCCGCGGCCGCCGACGGGGTCCAGCTGACCCGGCGCGAGCTCGAGGTCCTGCGCCACGTCGCCGTCGGCCGCACCAATCGCGAGATCGCCCAGGAGCTCTTCATCAGCCAGCGGACGGTCGACATGCACGTCCGCAACCTGCTCGGCAAGCTCGACTGCCGCTCGCGGGTCGAGGCGAGCCACCGGGCAGGCGAACTCGGACTCCTCACGTAGGGAATCAGACACACGCGAGTTCGCATCAACCCGGTTAGGGTCGGTGCGGAATGACCGATTACTCAACCTCTCCTCTGCGCGACTGGGGCGAGCTGATCGCCTTCGAGCCCGGGGCGGTGCTGGCCCCGACCTCGATCGAGGAGCTGAAGGAGATGCTGGAAAAGGTCCACCGCGGGGAGCTCGGCAACGGCCGGGTGCGGGTGCCCGGCAGCCTCCATTCCTGCTCGAGGATCGTCGTCAACGACACCCTGCTCGACATATCCCAGCTGCCGAAGAGGATCGAGCTGGAGAACGGCGACTCGGAGGTGACCGCGACGGCGAACGTCTCCCTGCACGAGTTCCTCGCCGAGCTCGGCCGCCACGGCAAATCGGTGACGGCGACCGGCGGCACCGACCACCAGACGCTGGCCGGGCTGATCTCCACCGGCACCGCCCCGGCAAGCTCCAGGCACGGGCTCTACGAGAAGCTCGAGTGGGTCGAGCTGGTCACGGTCGGCTCCTCCGGCCGCGCGGTCGAGCGCCGGATCTCCCGCGGCGAGCCGGACTACCCCGCGGTGATCTGCTCGCTTGGCCTGCTCGGCGTCATCACCCGTGTCCACTTCAGCCTCGTCGACCAGCTCTTCTTCGACGTGAAGATGAAGATCGTCGACCTCGACGAGGTCCTGGTCGACCTCGACGCGACCTCACGGAAGTACGACTTCTGGCGCGTCAACTGGATGCAGAAGAGCGACAAGGCGCTGCTGTGGGCCGCGACCGCGGTCCCGCCCGAGCTCTCGCGGCCCGACGGCGACTACCCCGAGGAACGCTCCGAGCAGGTGCTCGACTTCGTCTTCGAGGCGATGGACAAGATCGCCGACACCGGCCCGCTGCTGAACCCTGTGCTCGAGGGCATCTACAACCTGCTCGCCCTCACCTACGACGAGACCCGGTTCACGGGCCCGCTGCGCAACATGCTCCCGGTCGACCGGCGGGCGCCGCTGCGGGTGGCGATGGCCGACTGGAGCTTCCGGCCGGGAGCCCTGCAGCGGGTGTTGGGCGAGTGCGAAAGGTACTTCGAGCGGGCCGGCTGGCCGAACATCCCGACCGAGATCGAGCTGACCCGGGTCGACGGCGCCCTGATGTCGGCCTGGGGCTGGGACGACGTCCCCTACGTCGTCAAGTTCAACTTCATGTACCTGACCGAGGTCTGCCGCGCGCCGGGCGAGAAGGAGGAGATCTACACCCACCTCCGCGGTCTCTGGGAGCACCTGCGGCGCGAGCGCGTCCCCTTCAAGGCGCACTGGGGGAAGGTCAACTTCATCGACCCCGAGTTCGTGCGGGAGAACCACGACTTCGAGCGTTTTCGGCCGCTGATCGCGCCGATCTTCGTCAACGACTACCTGGCGGAGAGGCTGGGACCCCTATGACAGACAGCACCCCCACGACCGAGTTTCCCGGCCTGACCGACATCCACGCCCACCCGGCGATGAACGCCTACTTCTGGGACCGGGACCTCCGCCGGCACTACTTCACCGGCAAGTCCTTCAACCCGCTCGCCAGCCTCACCGACTTCCAGATGCTGATGCAGGGCGACGTCAGGGTCCTCTGGTCGGTCCTCCACGTCCCCGAGGAGGACTACTTCCGCAACCCGGCGATCCGGCTGCTCGCCCACTTCACCAAGGGCGGTCGGTCGATGCTGAAGCTGAACGCCTGGGAAAGCATGCTGCGGATGATGGGGGAGATGGAATGGCAGGTCGCCCGGGCCGGCGACGCGTTCGAGGTCGTCCGCTGCAACGCCGAGCTCGACGCGGCGGTGGCGGCCGGCAAGCGGGCGCTTGTCCACACCGTCGAGGGCGGCCACATGATCAGCGCCGGCCTCAGGACAGATGACATCGCGGGCCGCCTGGCGCGGGTGGAGGAGCTCTCGCGCCGCGGGGTCGCCTCGATCACGATCGCCCACCTCTTCCCCAACGACCTCGCCGGCCACAGCGAGTGCATCCCGCCCGAGCAGCACAAGATCCTCTTCTGGAAACTCGACACGGGGGTCGACGGCTCCCGCGGCCTGACCGAGGCCGGCAGAGCCGTGGTGACGCGCATGGCCGAGCTGCGGATCATCCCCGACGTGACCCACTGCTCGCCGGTTTCGCGGCGGGAAATCTACGACCTCGTCGGCGGCGAGATACCCATAGTCGCCACCCACATCGGGGTGAAAGCGCTGAACGACGTCCCGGTCAACCTCGACGAGGGCGACGTGAAGGCGATCACCGCCTCTGGCGGCGTGGTCGGCGTGATCTTCATGCCCTACTGGCTCGAATGCTCGCATCCCGGGCCGGGCCTGGAGGCGATCTGGCGGACGATGGAGCAGATCAACACCTGGAGCGGCGGCGGGTGGCAAAACGTTGCAATCGGCACCGACTTCGACGGCTTCACCGACCCACCCGACGACTGCGACAGCGCCGCCCAGCTACCCCGCGTCCGGGAGATGCTCGAGGCCAAGGGCCTCAACCGCGCGGAGGTCGAGGCCGTGCTCGGAGCTAACGCCCGGCGCGTACTCAGGAACGGTTGGCGTTAGGGCGACGGCCCCGATTACGAGGTCCGATTAAACGATCGGAGAAGTACCCGATCGCGCTGCCGGTTAAGACCGCGATCAAGCCGAAGGCGGCAAAGGTGGCGCCGACGCCAGCGTCTAGTTGCTCAAGCAAGATCGTCAAGCCAGCCAGCGCGACGAACGGCACCGCAAATACCAGGACACGAAGCATGCTCCGATGGTAAGTCATCCGACTGCCTCCAGTAATAGGGCCAAACCTCCGAACCCAAGGCCCACAAAGAAGCCGATGGCGGTTGCCCATTCCGTCTCCTCCTCGTTCCTGCCTGCGAGCACGGCGCCATAGTGGGCGGTGCCGCCGATCAGACCGGTGGCCGCGATCGCCAAGGCGGCAACCTCAGATGCTGCTTCCGTAAAGATTCCGGCGAGGAGTGCGATTTCCATTTCAGACAGAACATTACCGGACTTCAGACAGAACGTCGCACCAAGGTTAAGCTCTCCAGGTTGTTCAGGCTGACGGCTCTGTGACCGGCGGCACCTCGAGCATCAGCGTCACCGGCCCGTCGTTGATCAGCGCCACGCCCATACAGGCGCCGAAGACCCCCTTCTTCGCCCCCAGCCGCTCGCAGAAGCGGTCGTAGAGCGGCTCCGCCACCTCCGGCCGGGCGGCGTCGACGTAGCTGGGCCGGTTGCCTCGCCGGGCGTCGCCGTAGAGCGTGAACTGGCTGACGCAGAGGATCTCCCGCTTGCCCAGCGGGTCGTTCATCCGCCCCCCGGCGTCGTCGAAGATCCTCAGCTTGCGGACCTTCTCGGCCAGCCGATCGACCTCCTCGGTCCCGTCGCCGACCCCAACGCCGAGCAGGATCAGCATGCCCGGCCCGATCTGGGCGACCCGCGTCCCCTCGACGTCGACCGCCGCCTGGCTGACGCGCTGGACCAGAGCCCTCACGCGCCGAACCTAGCGCAGCCCCGGCTGCCGCTCAGCGACCGAGACGGAACGCCGCGCGATCCATGGCGGGACGGCCATGGGCGTGGCGGACGTGATGCTTGCGTTTCTTCTTCTTCACGCAGCGCACCTTGCCGTGGACCCGCTTCTTACGGAAGCCCTTCTTGCAGCGCTTCGGCCGGGGTGCCGCCGCCAGGGGCGGGAAGGTCGGCGGCGCGGCCGCGACAGGCGGGGCCACCGGTCCCGGGCCGAGGTCGGCGTCGATCCCGGTCGTGACGCTCCCCAGGCCCAGGAAAAGGGGGTTGGCCTCCTCCCAGGTCGCCTTGTGGTCCCAGTACTGGACCGGCAGCGATTCGTCGTAGGGCCAGAATTCGACCTTGTACTCGTCACTGGGGAGGCCGTGGATCGCGTAGCGGCCGTCGTCGCCAGGGTAGGAGCATCGCCACGGCCCTTCGGGGTCCGTGCTCCAGGCGCAGACTTCGACTTCGGTCAAAGGGGAGCCGTCGCTGGCGCGCCGGACCTGCCCTTCGACCTTTGCCGCGGCGAGAAGGTCGGCGTCGATCCCAGGGGTCACCGACCCGAGGGTCACGGTCACAGGATTCGCTTCGAACCAGTAATCCTTGTGGTCGTAGTACTGGGTCAGAAGATCTTCGTCTTCCGGCCAGAATTCGATTTCGTATTCGTCTTCCGGCATGCCCTGAAGCGCGTATTCACCGCTGGCATCGGTCACGGCGCAGCCGCCGAATTCTTCGCCGAAGATCGACCAGGCGCAAACCCAAACCCCATCGACCGGAGCGCCGCCCGCAGCGCGGTCGACCTCGCCTTCGATCCCGCCGCCTTCGGTCATTTCCGCGTCGATGCCGGTAACGGGATCGGTTTCCACCAGAACTGGATCACGTTCCCACCAGCTGGTTTGCCCGTCGAAATACTGCGGGATGTAGTTCAGCGGCCGGCCCCAGAATTCGACCCCGTATTCATCGGGTTCCAGATCGGCGATCGTGTATTCGCCGTTCGAATCGGTGTCTTCGCAGAACCAGAGTTCGACTTCTTCTTCCGCGGAGGGATAGGCGCAGACTTCGAGGCCTTCGATCGGTTCGTGGGTCACGGCATCGGTGACGGTGCCGGAGATCGACCCCGCGAAGGCGGCGGCGGGCGCGAAAGCCGCGAGGCCCAGCAGGCCCGCAAGCACTAGGAGCGCGGCCCAGCCGCGGGCGATTGAAGTCTCCCCAGAAGTCAAGGCGCGGCAGTATATACGGGAACTGCGGAGGTATCGCTAACTCTCGAACGCCTCGACCAGCGAGCCGGCGTCGTAGGCACCGAAGAAGCGCACCCCGTTGACGAAGAAAGTCGGGGTGCCGGTGGCGCCGCTGGCTTCGGCTGAGGCGAGGTCACGGGCGACGCGGTCGCGGTGGGCACCGGAGTCGACCTCGGCGCGCATCCGCTCGGGGTCGAGGCCAAGGTCCCCTGCCACCGCGAAGATCGTCTCCGGCGAGAGCCGCGGTTGGGCCGCGAAAAGGGCGTCATGGTAATCCCAGAAGCGGTCCTGGGCCGCCGCCGCCTCGCTCGCCTCCGCCGCCAGCGGCGCCAAGGGATGGCGCTCGGGGATCGGCAGGTGGCGGAAGCCGAAGAGGAGCCGGTCGCCGAGGCGCTCGCGGACTCGGCGCAGGACCGACTGGGCGCCGAGGCAGAAGGGGCACTGGAAGTCGCCGAACATCACCAGCTCCAGCGGCGCGCCAGGCTCGCCGCGCACATGGTCGACGGCCTCCAGCGGCGGTGAGAGCAGTTCGTCCACGTCGCCCTTGATGTTATGTGCCCGTGCACGACATCGAGTCGATCCTCGTCCTCGTCCTCGCCGCCGCGCTGCTGGTGCGCGTCGCCGAGCTCGGCAAGATCCCCGCCCCGATCGTCCTCGTCGTCGGCGGCCTCGCGATCGCCTTCATCCCGGGGCTGCCGAACGTCGAACTGGAGCCGGACACGATCTTCCTCGTCTTCCTGCCGCCACTGGTCTACGCGGCGGGCTGGCGCGCCTCGCCGCTGGAGTTGCGCACCGTGATGCGGCCGCTGGCGCTGCTCTCGATCGGGCTCGTCTTCCTCACCGCCGCCGTTGTCGCCCTCGTCGCCCACGCCACGGTGCCGGACCTGAGCTGGGCCGAGGCCGCGGTCCTCGGCGCGATCATCGCCCCCACCGACACGATCGCCGCGACCTCGATCTTCCGCCGCCTCGGCGCGCCGGAGCGGGTGCGGCTGCTGGTCGAAGGCGAGTCGATGATCAACGACGGCACCGCGCTCGTCCTCTACCGGATCGCGGTCGGGGTCGCGGTCGGCGGGGCCTTCAGCTTCGGCGACGCCGCCTTGGAGTTCGTCGGCGTCGCCGTCGGCGGCATCCTCGCGGGGCTCGCGATCGGCGTCCTCTCCGATCGCGTCCTGCGCCGCCTCAGCGACTCCGACCTGACGATCATGCTCTCGGTCCTGACCGCCTACGGCGCCTACATCGGCGCCGAGGAGCTGCACGTCTCCGGCATCCTCGCCGCGGTCGTCGCCGGTGTCTATGCGGGCTACCGCTCGCCCCACACCCTCGACGCCGACGTCCGCCTCAACGCCGTCGCCTTCTGGAGCGTCCTCGTCTTCGGGCTGGAGATCACCCTCTTCGTCCTCCTCGGCCTGCAGCTGCCGGAGATCGTCGACACCCTGGAAGCGAGCTCGACCGGCGTGAGCGAGCTGGTCTGGCCGATCGTCGCGATCGCCGCCGCCTCGATCGCCGCCCGCCTCGCCTTCGTCTTCGCGATCGGCCCGGACGCGGGCGAGACCGCCGGCCAGCGTTTCGCCGTCGGCTGGAGCGGGATGCGCGGCGCCGTCTCCCTCGCCGCCGCCCTGGCGGTTCCGCTCAGCGTCGACGGACGGCCGCAGATCATCTTCCTCACCTTCGCGCTGATCCTGGTCACGATCGTCGGCCAGGGCCTCTCCCTCCCCTTCATCGTCCGCGCCCTGGGCCTGGAGAACCCGCGTCGCTGGTCAGACGAAGAGGCGGTGGCACGGATGGAGGCGGCCCAGTCAGCGCTCGACCGGCTCGACCAGATGGAATCCGACGAGCGCGCCAGCGAGCGTCAACTGACGCGCCTTCGTGACCTCTACCGGGCCCGCTTCCGCATGTGCCAGGCGGTACTCGGCGGCGAGGACCCCGAGACGGCGGCCCGCGAGCAGCGGATCGCCGACTACGGGCTGCTGCGACGGGAGCTGATCGGGGTCGAGCGGGAGGAGCTGCTCGACCTGCGCGGCACGGGACGCCTGCGCGATCAGACCCTGCGGCAGATCGAGCGCGACCTGGACCTCGAAGAGGCCCGGATCAGGACCTGAGCTAGGCGAAGAACTCGCGGGCTCGTTCGGCGACGAGGTCGGGGCGCTCGTCGGCGATGAAGTGGCCGCAGTCCTCGACTTTCTCGACCCGCATGTCGTCGGCGTGACGCTCGGAACCGGCGAGGATCTTGTGGTTGAGGGCCTGGTCGCCGGTGCCGAAGAGGAGCCGGGTCGGCACGGTCAGGCGCGCGTCGGCGTAGCGGCCGCGAGCCATCTCCGGCGCCTCGCGGAGGTTGAAGACGCGGTACATCTGCACCGCCGCCCGCGCCCGGGCCGGCTCCATGAAGGTGTCGGAGAAGGCGCGCAGCGTGGCGTCGTTCCAGGCCTCGCGTTGGACCGAGCCCCCGGCCAGCACTTTCGGGACGAACTTGCCGCTGGTATGGAGCCGGTAGCCGATGCCGGGGCTGAGGATCATCCACTGGTACCAGAAGCGCCAGAGGTGGGGCGCCATCGCCCGCATCGAGGTCCAGGGCGGCAGGATGTTGAGCGAGAGGTAGCGCTCGAACCGCTGCGGCGCCTTCAGCGCCAGCAGGAACCCGATCCAGGCGCCCCAGTCGTGGCCGACCAGCTTCACCCGCTCGAGCCCGAGCTCGTCGAGGACGGCGAGGACGTCGTCGGCCATGTTCTCCTTCTCGTAACCGTCCGCGGGCGCCTCAGTCCAGCCGAACCCGCGCAGGTCGAGGGCGATCACCCGGTGGCGGTCGGCCAGCGCCGGCATCAGGTGCCGCCACTCGTACCAGTGCTGCGGCCAACCGTGAAGGCAGAGGACGACGTCGTCGCCGCTGCCCGCTTCGGCGTAGTGGAACTCGAGCCCGCGGGCGCGGACCGTGTGGTGGCTGACGCCCTCGATGTCAGGTGGCTGGCTCACCAGCCAGACAGGCTAGGGGAAAGCGATGCGCGGGTGGGGGCGGCTGCGCGCCGGTCGCCCGCCCCCTTTCCGCTCAATGCGGCGTGGCCGCCGCCGCCTGGCGAAAGTCGTTCAGCATCTCCTCCATCGCACCGACCTCGCAGGGGACGTTTTCGGGCCAGCTCTTCTCGGGATGCTCGTGCAGCGTCTTCAAGCCGTTGCCGCTGATCACCGCGACGACGGTCTCGTCGGGGGCGATCTTGCCTTCCTGGGCGAGCCGCGCGGTCGAGGCGATCGTCGTCCCGCCGGCGGGCTCGGTGAGGATTCCCTCAGTCGCCCCGAGCAGGTCGATCGCGCCGAAGATCTCCTCGTCGGAGACCATCGCCGCCGAGCCGTTGCGCGAACGAACCGCGTCGACCACCAGCGCGCCGTCGCCGGGCGCGCCGATCGCAATCGAGTGCGCCGCCGTCTCGGGCGTCTGCGGAACGATCTCGCCCCCCTCGACGATCGCGGTGGAGATCGGCGAGCAGCCGCTGGCCTGGGCGATGTCGATCTTCGAACCGGCGGTCTCCGCCAGCCCGACCTTCTCCAGCTCGACCAGGCCCTTGTGGACCCGCGAGGAGAGCGTGCCGCCGGCGGCGGGGATGACGAAGTGGTCCGGTGCCTTCCAGCCCATCTCCTCGACGACCTCGAAGGCCATCGTCTTCGCCCCCTCGGCGTAGAACGGCCGCAGGGTGATGTTGGCGAACTCCATCCCGGTGGCGAGCGCCAGCTCGCGGCAGGCGCGGTTGGCCTGGTCGTAATTGGCGTCGAGCTGGATCACCTGGGCGCCCATCGCCCGGCAGGCCTTCGCCTTCCCCTTCTCCATGTTCCCCGGATAGAAGATGTAGGGCGTCGCCCCGGCCTGAGCGGCCAGGGCGGCAACCGCGGTGCCGACGTTCCCGGTCGAGACGCAGCCAACCTCGTCCTTGCCGAGCTCCAGCAGGCGGGCGATCGCCATCCCCACCACCCGGTCCTTGTAGGAGAGCGAGGGGCGGTTGGTCGAGTCGTCCTTCAGGTAGAGGTTGCTGAGGCCGAGCTCGGCGCCGAGCCGCTCGGCGTGGATCAGCGGCGTTTTGCCGGCGAAGGCGCCGACCTGCTGCTGGGCGCGGCGGTTGAGGATCGGAAGCAGCTCCTCGAAGCGCCAGATGTTCCAGGGGCGCTCCGCCGGCGGGCGCTCCTCGATCCGCCTCTTCGCCAGCTCGTAGTCGTAGTCGACGTCGAGGCCTTCGCCGCAGGCCGGACACTTGAACGCCTTGTCGAGCAGCGGCGTCCGGTAGCCGCAATCACGGCAGGAGAGTTCGGTGGCGCAGGAGTTGGTCCGGAGCCCGTAGGGCTCGGTGAGATGCGGCTGTACCGCGTCGCTCATCGCTCCTCCTTTGCCGCCGATCCATCGGCGTCGATCCTCTTGTTCGCAGGGGTATAACACATGGGCCAGGCAGTGCTCAACGGTTTCTGCGCAAAACTCCGGGAGCCGGCGTGCCGATCCCCTCAAGCAAGGTAGCGGAACCGGGAGCGGGCGCAAGCGTGCTGACGCTTCTTGTCTGTAGAGTTGCTGTCCGCAGATGAGAAAGATCGCGGCGTGAAGCCACAGGAGCGGTTCGCCGTCAACCTCCGCAAGGCCCGCACCGAGGCCAATGTCTCCCAGGAAGAGCTGGGCTACATGTGCGACCTGCACCGGACCGAGGTCTCGCTGCTCGAGCGCGCCGGCAGGGAGCCGCGGCTGGCCACGATCGTGAAGCTGGCGGGCGCCCTGAAGACGACGCCGAACGAGCTCTGCGCCGGCATCGGCTGGCTGTCGAAAGCGAAGCGCTACGACGTCAAGCCGGCCCCACGGGGCTAACTGGCCTGCTGCCCCGGTACCCCTGAAAACGCCGCTCCGCGGCAGAGAAGTGGAGGGAGGCGGGGCGACGCCGGCCGAGCCGACGTGACCAGGATCCGTCATGACGATTTAGATCCTGGCTCAGGATTGGTCCTCCTTTGCCACCCCAAGGCGGTTTCCCAGATCCGAGAGCCCCGCCTCCTTCACCGGTTGATCGCCCGGCAGGTGCATTCATAACAGAATGGTCTCCAGCAATCAAGGGTCTTTGCTCAATCGCCGCCAGCAGCGCAGACGATTGTTCAGGATGCAGCTGGAGCCTCGGCTGAAACGGGGATCTCGACGACCTCCGGCCATGCCTCCAGTGCCTCGGCGTTGTCCTCGATCCCCGCCGTGACCAGCAGCTCCTCGGCCAGGTGGGGCGCGAACGGCACCAGCGTGCGCCCCAAAAGGACGAGCGCGGCGATCTGCGCCTCCGCGTCGGCGCGACCCAGCTGCCCGCGGCGCTTCACCACCCGCTTCTCGAAGTCCTGGATCCGCTCGAAGAGGCGGGTGATGTCGCGGATCGCCTTGTGCATCTGCAGCTGCTCGACGTCCTCGGTGATGCGGGCGAGGCCGTTCTCGCACCATTTGCGCAGCCGATCGCGCATGTGCTCGGTGTCGGCGGCGGCCTCGGGATCGTGCTCGAGGTCCTCGAGCTGGGCGAGGCGATCGTGCGTGTAGGTCCAGAGGCCGCGCAGGAAGCGGCCAGCGAAGCGAACGGCGCCGTCGTTCCAGTTCAGCGTCTTCGCCGGGCCGGCGGCGTAGAGGACGGCGAGGCGAACGGTGTCGGCGCCGTGCTGGGAGACGAGCTCGTCGGGGTTGACGACGTTGCCCAGGTGCTTGCTCATCTTGCGGCCGTCGGCGATCACCATCTCGTGAAAGAGGCAGCCGGCGAATGGCTCGCCATCGGCGATGAAGTCGAAGGGGCCGATGTCGCGCAGGGCCTTGGTCACGACCCGCTGGTCGAAGACGAAGCCGCCGCTGTCGTTGCCGGCGACGAGCCGCTCGGACGGCAGCCACTCCCGCAGGTCGGGGTGGGTGAACATCTGCTCGTCGCGGTCCTCGGGCGGGACCGCGGCCGGGACCCAGAGCCAGAGCGCGTCGAAGTGGCAGTCGAGGGTGTCGGTCTCGCGCTTGGCGGCGCCGCCGCACTTGGGGCAATCGACGTCGACGAAGTCGGGGCGCTCGGCCAGGGGATTCCCTTCGCCGGTCGGCTTGATGTCGCGGGGAAGAACTACCGGCAGGTCGGCCTCTGGAACGGGGACCGGGCCGCACGCCTCGCAGAGGACGACCGGGATCGGCGTCCCCCAGGAACGCTGGCGCGAGATCGAGAAGTCGTTGGCGCGGTAGCGGGTGGCCTCGCGGGCGCCGTCGGCCGGCGCGGGCTCCGGGCCGGCCTCCCCCTCCCCACGCTCGGAGAACTCGACCCGCTCGAGCCGCTCGGCGACGTCGCGGTCGGCCTCGTCGATTGCCGGGATGCCGAGCGCCGCGGTCGGGCCGAAGCGGGCGTCGACGATCGGCGAGACGACCACCGGCAGCTCGCTTCCATTCGGGCCGGCGATCGAGGCGCCGGTGTCGACCACGGGGACCGAACGCGCGTCGCGGGCGCTGCGATCCCAGCCGCCGGAGCGCATCCGCTCCAGCTCCTGGCGGACCGAGTCCTCGCCGATCCAGGCCTCGACGTCGGGGTGGCGCGGCGAGAGCAGGACGAAGCTCGCCAGGCCGGCGAACTCGCGGTGCGGCGTGAAGGCGGTGAGGCCGCGATCGCCCGAGCCGAGGTCGATCTCGACCCCGTCGGCGCGGCCGAGGATGTAGCGCTGGGTCGCGAGCGAAAGGTCGTCCCACTTCCCGCCCGCTGCCAGCCGCTCGGTGTTGCGGTCGTTCTCCTCCAGGTAAGGGGTGATCCGCAGGAACCAGGTCGGGCGCCTGATCAGCCGCACCTCGTTGTGGCAGCGCCAGCAGCGCCCGTCCTCGACCTGGATCGAGGCGAGCGTGGTCTGGCAGGTGTCGCACCAGTCGACGGTCGCGTCGGCGCGGTAGATCAGGTCGCGCTCGAGCAGGGTGACGAACAGCCACTGCGACCAGCGGTACTGGCTCTCGTCGGAGCTGTAGAAGACGCGGTCGTAGTCGAAGGAGAAGCCGAGCCGCCGCATCTGGCCGAGCATCCGCTCGCCGCACTCGGCGACCCACTCGGCCGGCGGCTCCTGGCGCTCGATCGCCGCCAGCTCGGCCGGCAGTCCGAAGGCGTCGAAGCCGAAGCCGAACAGCACGGCGTCGCCGCGGCCGCGGCGGAAGCGCGCGTAGGCGTCGCCGAGCGAGTAGTCGCGGACGTGGCCCATGTGCAGGTTGCCCGAGGTGAACGGGCTGGAGGGCTTGACGTAGACGCGCTGCTGGCCGTCGGCGGGCTTGGGGGCGGCGAAGTCCCCCCGCTGCTCCCAGGACTGCTGGCGCGAGGCCTCGATCACCTGCGGGTCGTAGTTCGGCTTGGTGCTCATCTCAGACCAATGATGCCTGAGGCGTAAAGGCGAACGCCCTAGGCGGCCCTATTCGTCAAAAGTCCAGAGCTTGTTGCCGACGAAGTTGAACGGCATCGCAACAGCGACCGCGATCGCCTGCGCGGTGAGTTCACCGACGACGTCGCCGGAGACCAGCAGTTCGAGGACGACGAGGTTGATCCCGAGCGAGGCGATGCTGACCGCGAAGAAGCGGGCCGCCTGGAAGTGGGCCGGCCGTTCGCCCGGCTCGAAGGTCCAGTGGCGGTTCCAGAAGAAGTTGTTGGTGACGGCGACGACGAAGGCGCCGATCGCGGCGACGACGTGGTGGACGTCGAAAACGCCCGTCAGCAGGGCGAAGGCGGCGAGGTTGATCAGGTAGCCGGAGCCGCCGACGAGGCAGAATTTGAACAGCTGGATCCATTTGGCGGGCTGCCTGGCCGCAGCGCTGATCCTGGAGGCGACTTCGGTGGCGGGAGTCATCGCGAACTCGGCAGGTTAACGAGAGCAGGGGCTGGCACCCCGATCCGCGTAGTCTTCCCGGCCGTGCGCGCGAGGACGGCAACTTTGGCTGCGGTGGGGCTCGCCGCGGCGGCGGTGGCGCTGGCCCTCGTCTTCGGCGGCTCGGAGAGCTCCGACACGGCCAAGGCGGAGGAATCCGCCGCCTCGGGAGCGCCGACGGTGGAAATCATCTCCCCCCGCAACGGCGCCCGGCAGGACAACCACGCGGTCGTCGTCAAGGTCGCGGTCGAGAACTTCCAGCTGGCGCCGCGCCAGCTCGGCGGCGAACCCCAGCTAGGCGAGGGGCACTTGCGCTTCAGCCTCAAGCGCGTGCCGGACTGCGTCGACCCGAAGAAGCTCTCCGACGCGATCAACAGCCCGGTCGGCAAGGGGCGGCTGGTCGGCAGCTCGTTCGACTACGCGAAGTACGCCGGCCCCAACGGCGTCCTCGCCGAGCGGATCGGCGCGACCGGCAGCTACTCGCCCGCGACCCGGCCGGAGATCTTCTACCACGGCCTCCCGCCCGGCTTCTATCGTCTGATCGTCAACCTCGCCCAGAACAGCGGCATGACGACCCAGTTCCACGACGTCACCAACTTCCAGATCCTGCCGCGACCCGGCCACGGCCCGAAACCATGCTCCGCGGGCAAGGTCCCAAGCGCCAAGGCCGCGCAGCGCCTCGAATAGCGGACAGTCCAATACTTCACTTTGTATAGTGGCTAGGTGCGCACTTACCGCCGCTTGATGGGTTTCCTGCGTCCGTATCGGGCGCAGCTTTGGGGTTCTCTGGCCTTCGCCTGGGCGGCGATGGGAATGACGGTGCTGATCCCGTGGCTGATCGGCCAGGCGGTCAATGCGATCGAGGACGGGAACGAGCCGGACCTGCTGCCGCTGGCGCTGGCGATCGTCGCTGCCGGGATCCTGCGGCTGGGGCTGACGGTGGTGCGGCGGGTGGTCGCCGGGAAGGTCTCGCTGGCGGTCGAATTCGACCTGCGCCAGCAGTTCTACGCGCACCTGCAGCGGCTCGACCTCGGCTTCTTCGACTCGCAGCAGACGGGGCAGCTGATGTCGCGGGCGACCGTCGACCTGCAGTCGATCCGCTTCTTCCTCGGCTACGGGCTGATCTTCATCACCCAGAACCTGCTGACGATCACCCTGGCGGCGGTGGTGATGATCGCGATCAACCCGCTGCTGGCGCTGGTGGCGCTGATCCCGGCCCCGTTCGTGATCGTCACCGCGACGAAATACAGCCAGATCTCCCGCCCGGCCCAGCAGGAGGTGCAGCAGCGGATCGCCGAATTGACCGCCGAGGCGGAGGAGAACGTCTCCGGGATCCGCATCGTCAAGGCCTTCGCCCGCGAGGAACACCAGCTCCACCGCTTCCAGCGCGTCGTCGCCCGCGTCTTCGACCAGAGCATCTACACGACCCGCGTCCAGGCCTTCTTCTCGCCCCTGATCGGGCTGCTGCCGCAGATCGGAATCGCGCTGGTGCTGCTGGTCGGCGGTCGCGAGGTGATCGACGGCAGCCTCAGCCTCGGCGCCTTCGTCGCCTTCTACACCTACGTCGCGATGCTCGCCGGGCCGATGCGCTCCCTCGGCATGGCGCTGGGGATGGCCCAGCGAGCCGTCGCCAGCGGCAACCGCATGTTCGAAATCCTCGACCGCGAACCGGCGATCCAGAGCCCGCCGGGTGCGCCGGCGCTGCCGGCGGGCGGCGGCGCCGTCGAGCTGCGCGGGGTGACGCTGCGCTACAACGGCGCCTCGCCGTCGCTCACCGACGTCGATCTGACCGTCGAGGCCGGGAAGACGGTGGCGCTGGTGGGGCCGTCGGGTTCCGGGAAGACGAGCCTGGTCGGGCTGATCGCGCGGCTCTACGATCCGAGCGAGGGGACGGTGCTGGTCGACGGCGCCGACGTGCGCGACGTCGACATCGAGTCGCTGCGTGCGCAGATCGCCTTCGTCGCCGACGACAGCTTCCTCTTCACCGCCTCGGTCGCCGAGAACATCGCCTACGCCCACCAGAACGCCTCGCTCGAGCAGATCGAAGCCGCCGCCCGCCGCGCCCAGGCCGACGCCTTCATCCGCGAGCTGCCCGAGGGCTACGAGACGCGGGTCGGCGAGCGCGGCCTCACCCTCTCCGGCGGCCAGCGCCAGCGGGTGGCGATCGCCCGCGCCCTGCTCGCCGACCCGCGCATCCTGATCCTCGACGACGCCACCTCCTCGGTCGACGCGACTACCGAGGCGGCGATCAAAGCCGGGCTGCGGGAGGCGATGGCCGGGCGGACGACCTTCATCATCGCCCACCGCCTCTCCACCGTCTCGCTCGCCGACGAGATCGTGGTGATGGACAGCGGCGCGATCGTCGACCGCGGCACCCACGAAGAGCTGTTGGCGGGATGTGGCTTCTACCGCGAGATCGCCGAGCACGGCCTCGCCGACTCGGTCTTCCTCCAGCACGACCTTGAGGAGCGCGAGGAGGTGGCGCGCCTGTGAACGACGGCGGCGGCAGGATCGGCAACATCGGCCGGCTCTTCGCCGACCTCTGGCGCCTGGTTCGCGGCGAAGACCAGCGGGCGCGCAAGGTGCGCTGGATGATCGGCCTGCTGCGGCCCTACCGGCGGCGCGTGATCCTGATGTTCACCGCGCTGCTGCTGGAGACCGGCGCCGCCCTCGCCCCTCCCTACCTCCTCGGCAAGGCGATCGACAGCGGCATCAGCGCCGGCGACGTCTCCACGCTCGACTGGATCGTCGCCGCCTTCGTCTTCGCCACCGTCCTCTACGCCGTCGCCACCTACTGGGAGACCTACCTCGTCGGCTGGATCGGGACGCGGGCGCTGCAGGACCTGCGCGAGCGGATCTTCACCCACCTGCAGTCGATGCCGATCGGCTTCTTCACCCGCCGCAGCCCCGGTGTCCTGATCTCGCGGATGACCAACGACGTCGAAGCGCTGAACCAGCTGGTCACCAACGGCCTGGTGACGATCTTCTCCAGCACCCTGACGCTGGTCGGAATCGTCGTGATCATGCTCTTCCTCGACGTCAAGCTGGCGCTGATCACCTTCGTCACCTTCCCGCTGCTGGCGGTGGCGAGCGTCGTCTTCCGGATCGTCTCCGCCGGCACCTACCGCGCCACCCGCGAGCGCATCGCCGCGGTCACCGCCTACCTGCAGGAGACGCTCAGCGGCGTGCGGGTGGTGCGCAGCTTCGGCCAGGAGCCGCGCCACGTGGCGGCGATGACCGACCTGAACGAACAGAACCGCGACGTCAACATGAAGACCGTCTACCTCAACGCCTCCTACTTCCCGGCGGTCGAACTGCTGGCGGCGGTGGGGACCGCGGTGATCCTGCTCTACGGCGGCAGCCAGGCGGTCAACGGGGCGCTCGAAATCGGCGTCGTCGTCGCCTTCGTCGGCTACCTGACCCGCTTCTTCGAACCGATCCAGGAACTCTCCCAGCTCTACACGACCTACCAGCAGGGGATGGCGGCGCTCGACAAGATCTTCGACCTGCTCGACACGGCGCCCGACATGGTCGACGCGCCGGGCGCGATAGATCCCGGGACGCTGCGCGGCGAGATCGAGCTCGGCGGCGTCTGGTTCTCCTACGGCGAGGAGGGCGAGCCGGGCGAGGACACCTGGGCGCTGCGCGACGTAGACCTCCACGTGCCGCCTGGGCAGACCTTGGCCCTGGTCGGCGCGACCGGGGCGGGCAAGTCGACCTTCGCCAAGCTGGTCGCCCGCTTCTACGACCCGCAGAAGGGAATCGTCCGCGTCGACGGCCATGACCTTCGCGGCGTGCAGCAGCGGGCGCTGCGGCGCCAGCTCGGAATCGTCCCCCAGGAGGGCTTCCTCTTCAGCGGCAGCGTCCGCGAAAACGTCGCCTTCGGCCGGCCTGAGGCATCTGAGGAGGAGATCGAAGCGGCGATCGCCGCCGTCGGCGCCACCGACTTCGTCACCCGCCTCCCCCAAGGCCTCGACACCGAAGTAGGGGAGCGGGGCATCCAGCTCTCCGCCGGCCAGCGTCAGCTCCTCGCCTTCGCTCGCGCCCTCCTCGCCGAACCCCGCATCCTCATCCTCGACGAGGCCACCTCCAACGTCGACGTCCGCACCGAGAAAACGATCGAGCGAGGCCTAGAGCGCCTCCTCCACGGCCGCACCGCGATAGTCATCGCCCACCGCCTCTCCACCATCCGCCGAGCGGGCAAGATCGTCGTCCTCGAAGACGGCCAGATAGCCGAGCAGGGGACGCACGACGAGCTGATAGCCGCCGGCGGGCCGTACTCCAAGCTCTACGGGGCTTGGTCCGAATCTGCTGCGTAGGGCGGTGGTAGGGAGGGTGCCGGTATCCCTCTCCGGAATTGACCTCCCCTCGCTTCGCTTCGGGGAGAACCTGGAGCGCGCGCTCCGCGCGCGCAATAACCAGATTGCATCTCGCCGAACATTCCTCCGAGGGACACCGGCACCTCCCAGCCATCGCGCTCTGTCAGACGGTCATCACGAGACCGCATAAGACGTCGATATACGACGTCTCTCGCGGTCTCGGCGAATAGCGAGCTTTAAATGCTGTCGTTAGAGGGACAGGTATCCCTCTGACAAAGGCTCAAGAAGTCACGCTCGAGCCCGGAAGTTCATCCCAGCTGCGCGACGGTCTTTGGCAGAGGGATACCTGTCCCTCATACCACCACGCCCTTGATCAACCAGGCCCGACGCCGCCGCTTTCGCCGCCCGTTTCGGGAGCAGGCGCCGCTTCAGGTGCTTCTTCTTCGACCCCACCGCCAGCGCCACCGGTTTCGGGTGCCACTTCTTCTTCGGGCACGATTTCTTCTTCGGGGGCCGGTTCGACGTATTCGGGTTCGACGCCGCCTTCTTCGGCTTCGCCGTCTTCGAATTCTTCGCCGCCGCTGGTCGCCGGGCCGCCGTCGACCGCTGGCAGGCCAGGTTCGTCGCTGCAGTCTTCGAAGCCGTAGATCGCCGCCTGGGACTGGAATTCTGCGACCGCGGCGCTGGCTTCCTGGCCCTTTTCTTCGATCGCCGCCACGTCTTCGCGTTCGGCTGCCAGTTTCAGTTCGCCCTCCACCTTGGCCAGCTCTTCAGCCGCTTCCATGAATTTGGCGTATTCGGCTCCGTCGCCCTCCGGGGTGCCAAGTTCCTGGAGGCGTTCGACCATGCCTAGATAGAGGTTGGCGACTTTTTCGGTCGACTCTCCCGCCGTGGTTTCCGGCGTTTCCGAGCTGCTCAGGGCGCCGACGGCGGCGTTGACCTCGGCGCAGATCCCGTCCCCCTGCGTGATCAGCTCGTCCTGGGTCAGCGCCGCCGGTTCTTCGACGGTCGGCGTCGAGGTTTCGGTCTCGCCGCCGCCGCCACCGCCGCAACCGGCGATCGCGAGCGCCAAAAGGGCGCCGAGGATGAGCAGGATCGTCTTGTGGCCGGGGGTGCGCATGGAGGGCGACGCTAGCAAAGCGATTCGACGCCTTTGCAGGGTGTTACGGAGGCGTGGCGATTTACTGCGGCCCAGGGACTCGAACCCCGACTGCCTCTTCCAGAGAGAGGTGTGCTGCCATTACACCAGGCCGCATTGGCACTCTTCAGGATAAGGGACTCAGGAGAAGGGCGTGCGCTCGGCAATCATCTGCCGCGCCTGCGCCAGTTCCTCGGAGCGGCCGACGCTGAGACAACCGGCGACGCGGTCGCCCTGCAGGTACCACACCGAGAACTCGCCGCTCTCGCGGTCGCCGCGCCACTCCTCGCGGTCCCACTCGTAGGCGGGGCCGACGTACTCGAGGCTGGCCCAGTCGGCGAGGTCGCTGAAGAAGTAGGGAACCACCTCATAGTCGGCCGCGGCGCCGAGCATGTTGCCGGCGGCGTGGCCGCCCTGCTGCATCGCCACGTCCCAGTGCTCGACGTGGATCCGTTCGCCGTGGACGACGCTCTCGTACGAGCAGCAGTCGCCGGCGGCGTAGATTCCCGGCACCGAGGTCCGCAGCTTCGCGTCGCAGACGATGCCGCCGTCGCCGACCTCGATCCCGGCCCGCTGGGCCAGCATCGCGTCCGGTTTGACACCGGCGCCGACGACGACCGTGTCGCACTCGATCGCCAGCCCGTTCTCGGTGATCACGGCCGTGACCCGCCCGTCGCCCTCGAAGGCGCTCAGGGTCTCGCCGCCGTGGAAGCTGACGCCGTTGTCTTCCAGCCGCTGCTGGAACCAGCGGCCGGCGTCCTCGCCGAAGGTCCGCGAGAGGGCGACGTCCTCCATCGCGATGATCGTGCACTTGGTTCCGCGCGCGGTCAGCGAGGCCGCCACCTCGCAGCCGATGTAGCTGCCGCCGACGAGGACGACGTGCTCGGCCGCCTCGGCATCGGCGCGAATCGCGTCGGCGTTGCCGAAGGCGCGCAGGTAGTGGATCCCCTCGTTCTCGGCCCCCTCGACGCGGAGGATGTTGACGTTCGCCCCGGTGGCGAGCAGGGCCTTGTCGAAGCCGACCTCTTCCCCGCCCTGGATCTTCGCCGTCCGCGCCTCGGTGTTTATCCCCATCACGTTCTTCCCGGTCAGCAGCTCGACGCCGTTCTCCTCATACCAGGAGAGGCCGTGGACATGAGCGTCCTCGCGGCCGGCGTCGCCGCGCAGGTACTCCTTGGAGATCGGCGGCCGTTCGTAGGGCGGCTCGGGCTCGCGGCCGACCAGCAGGATCGAGCCCTCGGCGCCCCGTCGCCGCAGCTCGGCGGCGCAATGGGTGGAAGCCATGCCTCCCCCGACCAACAGGAAATCGACTTCGCGATCGGCCATTGCCCCGTTAGCGTCCGATCCCGCGCCGGTCTTACCCGCCGTCGGCGCCGTTGCCGTTGCCCTCGGGGCCGAAGAGCACCTTCAGGTCCTCCTCCTTGCCCGGGTCGAGGACGGCGAGGATCTCGTCGCCCTCCTCGAGCACGGTGTCGGCAGTGGGGACGAATCCCTTGCCGGAGCGCAGGACCGAGATCAGCAGGCTCCCTTCCGGCATCTGCAGATCGCCGACCCGGCGGCCGGTGACGCCGGAGTCCTTGCCGAGCAGCATCTCGATGATCTCCAGCTGCTCCTCCTGCAGGTCGAGCAGGTGGACCAGACCGTACTCGGGCACCTCGTGCTCGAGCAGGCGCAGGATCAGGTCGGTGGCCGAGACCGAGGGTTTGATCCCGAGCAGGTCGAAGTGGCGGCGGTTCCGCGGGTTGTTGACGCGGGCGATGATCTGGTCGACCAGGTACTTCTCCTTCGCGACCTGGCAGATCAGCATGTTGTCCTCGTCGTCGCCGGTGACCGCGATCACCATGTCGGCGCGCTGGATCCCCGCCCGCTCCAGCACCCAGAGCTCGGAGGCGTCGCCGTAGGAGACGTTGTGCTCG
>DATFQO010000057.1:0-6858 GCA_035264245.1 Solirubrobacterales bacterium | reverse complement strand
CAGTCAGAACGCGAAGAGACGATGCGCAAGGCCTTCGCCTTCGCCGGCGTCGACGAGAGCTTCACCTCCGAGCAGTTCGACCGCGAGTGGGAGAAGTCGAGCGCCAAGGAGGGCGACAAATACCAGCTGATGGAGAAGCTGGTGAAACTGCCCGGCCTGCGCTCCTTCGACCGCAACTTCGACCGCCTGCCCGAGTCGATGCGCTGGCTGGTCGAGAAGGTCGTCCACGACCCGGACAAGCCGCCGGCGCCGAAGCCGAAGCTCCCCAACGACCTCTTCGAGATGGTCCGCACCCGCTTCACCGACGACGTCGCCGAGCTGCAGAAGTTCGCCGGCCACGAGTTCGCCGGCTGGCACGACTACCGCTGAGCGCTTCCGATCTACGCCCACCCCGCTGGGGTGAAACTCGGATGCGCGGGTAGGGTCCGAACAATGCGGCGGTTAGTGCCAGATCCCGGGCCAACCACGGTCGAGGAGCAGCTCGACACGTATCGACCCTGGGAGGAAGAGCGCAACGAGCGACCCTTCGTCGCCCTCAACTTCGTCTCCACCGTCGACGGGCGGGCGACGATCGCGGGGCGCTCGGGGCCGATCGGATCCGAGACCGACACGGAGATGCTCGGGCGCCTGCGCTGCCGTTTCGACGCGGTGATGATCGGGGCCGGAACGATGCGGGTCGAGCGCTACGGGCGGCTGGCCTCGAAAGAGGAGACCCGGAGGAGACGGGAAGCGATCGGCCTCGACCCCAATCCGCTGATGGTGATCGTCAGCGGTCGCCTCGACCTGCCCTGGGACGCACCGCTCTTCACCGCCGGCGAGGGACGGGTCCTGATCCTCACCGCCTCGGAGGCCGAGCCGCCCGAGACGGCGACCCCGCTGCAGCTGCAGCGCCATGAAGGGGCCGTCAATCTGACCGACGCGCTGCGCGACCTGCGTCGCGAGCACGGCGTCCGGGCGCTCCTCTGCGAGGGCGGCCCGCACCTGCACGAGCAGCTCCAGGCCGACGGTCTCGTCGACGAGCTGTTCCTGACGATCGCGGCGAAACTGAGCGGCGGCGAGGCGCCGCGGATCCTCGAGGGGCCGCTGCCGCAGATCGTCGAGATGGAGCTGGCCTGGCTGCTGGAGGAGGACGGCGAGCTCTTCACCCGCTACCGGCGAGCCTGAGGCGCCGATCAAATACCGTTCCTCATCCGGAGAGACGAGGAGAGGAATCGATGGACTTCAAGCCCAGCCCCGAGGTCGCCGAGCTGCGCGAGCGCGTGCTCGACTTCATCGACGACGAGATCTACCCGCGCGAGCGGGAGATCATGGAAGCGCTCGACGCGGAGGTCGCGACCGGCGTCCCCTACCCCGAGAACCTCGTCGCCGTGCGCGAGAAGGCGAGGGGCGAAGGGCTCTGGAACCTGTTCATGCCCGACGAGCGCTTCGGCCCCGGGCTGAAGAACTGGGAGTACGGGCTGCTCTGCGAGGAGATGGGACGCAGCCCGATGGCGGCGCCGATGGCCTTCAACTGCTCGGCGCCGGACACCGGCAACATGGAGATCCTCGCCGAGCACGGCACGCCGGAACAGCGCGAGCGCTGGCTGGAGCCGCTGCTGGAGGGCAAGATCCGCTCCTGCTTCTCGATGACCGAGCCCGAGGTCTCCGGCTCGGACCCGACGCTGCTGCAGGCCAAGGCCGAGCTCGACGGCGACGAGTGGGTCGTCAGCGGCCACAAGTGGTTCACCAGCGGCGCGGTCGGCGCCGACCTGGCGATCGCGATGGTCGTCACCGACCCGGACGCCCCGCCCTACGCCCGCGCCTCGATGATCTGCGTCCCAACCGACAACCCCGGCTTCAACCTGGTGCGGCCGATCTCGGTGATGGGCCACGACGGCGGTCCCGGCCACTGCGAGATCCGCTACGAAGACTGCCGGGTGCCGAAGGGGTCCCTGCTCGGCGAGCGCGGCGCCGGCTTCGCGATCGCCCAGGACCGGCTCGGCCCTGGCCGCATCCACCACTGCATGCGGGCGATCGGGACCGCCGAGCGGGCGCACGAGATGATGTGCCGCCGCGCCAACGAACGCTCCGCTTTCGGCGGCCCGCTGGGCGAGAAGCAGTTCGTCCAGGAGTCGATCGCCGCCAGCCGGATGGAGATCGACCAGGCCCGCCTGCTGACCCTCTACGCCGCCTGGAAGATGGACACCGAGGGCAAGCGCGCCGCCCGCCAGGCGATCTCCGCGATCAAGATCGTCGCCGCCAACATGGTGATGGACGTCCTCGACCGCGCGATCCAGATCCACGGCTCGCTCGGGATGACCGACGACACCCCGCTGGCGATCATGTGGCGCTTCAGCCGCATGCTCCGCCTCGCCGACGGCCCCGACGAGGTCCACAAGATGGTCCTCGCCCGCCGCGAGCTGAACCGCTGGTCCAAGCGGGCCGAGGCCGAAGCCGAAGGCAACCTCGAGCCCCGTCACGCAACTCGGATGGTCTAGCAAGCTAGCTAGATATCTAGCTAGCTTGCTAGGATCCGAACCGTGGCGGAGATCGGCATGCACGAGGCGAAGACCCAGCTGTCGAAGCTCGTGGAGCGCGTGCAAGCGGGCGAGGAGATCGTCATCACCCGGCGCGGCAAGCCGGCCGCCCGGCTCGTGCCGGAGCGCAAAGGGGAGGGATTCGCCTCACTTGCTGGGTCGTGGAAGGGCCGGGTGCGGATCGCCGACGACTTTGACGAGCTGCCCGACGATCTCGCCGACGCGCTCGGCATGCAGTATTGACCCTGCTCCTTGACACCTACGTCGTCCTCTGGTGGATGGCTGGGAGACCTGATCGGGTCGGCACGGAAGCTAGAGCGGCAATCGAAATGGGGACGCCAGTCCTGGTCAGCGCCGTCGTCATCTGGGAGGTCGGCATCAAGCGCCACCTCGGCAAGCTCGATGCCCCCGAAGACCTGCTCGACCAGCTGGAGAAAGCCGAGGTCGACCTGCTGCCGATCACGCCCCGGCACGCCGACCGGGTCGCGGCGCTGCCGATGCACCACCGGGACCCTTTCGACCGTCTGCTCGTCGCCCAAGCCCAGAGCGACGAACTCCTGCTGGTCACCGCCGACAGCGACCTCGCCCATTACGGGATCGAGACCGTCTGGTAGACGTCAGGCCGCCCGCTCGCGCCGCTCGGCCTCTTCGGCCAGGCGCTCGACGAGGCGAGCGAAGGCGTGGATGCCCTCGTCGACCTTGCCGTAGCCGCCGGCGACGTAGCGGGCGTAGACACCCTCGAGGATGATCGCCAGCTTCCAGTAGCCGAGGGCGACGTAGAAGTTGAGTTCGGCGAGGTCGCGGCCGGATTGCTCCGCGTAGCGGGCGGCGATCTCGGCCTGGGTCGGGAAACCGGGCGCCAGGTTGGCGGGCATGCCGAGGGCGACGACGTCGTCGCCGGCACCTCGCTCGGGCCAGTAGGCCATCAGCAGGCCGACGTCGGCGAGCGGGTCTCCAAGGGTGCAAAGCTCCCAATCGACCACCGCGGCGACCTCGCCGGCGGTGGTGAGGATCATGTTGTCGAGGCGGTAGTCGCCGTGGACGATCGTCGCCGGCCCCTGCTCGGGGATCCGCGCCGAGAGCGCCGCGTGGACCCGGTCGATCGGCTCCAGCTCGCGGGTCTTCGACTTCTCCCACTGGCCGTGCCAGCGGTGCAGCTGGCGGGCGACGTAATCCTCCTTGCGGCCGAGGTCGCCGAGCCCGGCGGCGTCGGGGTCGACGGCGTGGATCTGCGCCAGGGTGTCGGCGACGCGCTCGCCGATCGCCCGCCGGTCGTCCTCCGCGGGAAAGACCTCCGCCTCGGCCAGGCCGCGCAGGATCGGACCCTCGACGAACTCCATCACGTAGAAGGGCGCCCCGTTGACGCTCTCGTCCTCGCAGAGCCCGACCACCGGAGCTACTGGAACCTCGGTCTTCCCCAGGGCGGAGACGACCTTGAACTCACGCCCCATGTCGTGGGCCGATCCCAGCCGCTTGCCCATCGGCGGCCGGCGCAGTGCCCACTTGCGGTCGCCGGCGTCGGTGACCCGGTAGGTCAGGTTCGAGTGGCCGCCGGCGATCCGCTCGAACTCCAGCGGCAGCTCGGCTCCGGCGACGTTGGCGGTGAACCAGGCTTCGACCGGCTCGCGGTCGATCCCCTCCGGCGCGGCGACGGTTCCGTCCTGCTCGGTAGCCTCGTCAGCCATAGGGGCGCAAGCATATTCACGATCCAATCGACGGCTGAGCCCGTCACTCGCCAACCGGCTGCGGATCGGGTTCGCGATCGGCTTCGCCGTGCTCGCCGCGATGGCGGTGATCGGCGTCGGCCGCTTCATCCAGCAGCGCCAGGACTTCGAGGACTCGATCGCCCGCTCCTACCAGGTGGAGATGGTCGCCCGCGAACGAATCGCCCGCGGCACCGGCGGTGAACCGGCGCGGGCGATCGTGCGGCAGCAGGGCCAGCGGCGGGCCGAACTGCGCGACGAGATCTCCAGCGACACCCGCGACACCGCACTGCTCGTCGCCGCCGGTCTGCTGGCCGGCCTGACCGGCGCGCTGCTCCTCTTCAGCGGCCTGATCTCCTCGATGCGGCGGCCGCTCGAGGAGCTGGTCGCGGCGGCCGGCAAGCTCGCCTCCGGCGACCGCAGCGCCCGGGTCGAGGTGGGCGGCCTGGCGGAGACGGCGACCCTCGGCGCCGCCTTCAACGAGATGGCGGAGGAGCTCGAGCTGGAGGAGAGCAGGCGCGAAGAGCTCGACCGGCTGAAAGACGAGTTCGTCCTCACCGCCTCGCACGAGCTGCGCAGCCCGCTGACCTCGGTCCAGGGCTTCGCCGAGCTGCTGATGCTCGAACGCGAGTCGCTGACCCCGCGCCAGGCGGAGACCGTCGAGGTGATCCTCGACAACTGCCGCCACCTGGTGCGGCTGCTGAACGACCTGCTCGACCTCGCCCGCTCCGACGCCGGGCGCCTGGCCATCCGTCCGCGACCGACCGAGGTCGCGCCGCTGATCGCGGACGTCGTGCGTACGATGCGCGCCCAGACCGAGGCGGACGGGCAGGCCCTGAGCGAACAGGTCCCGCCCGGCCTGCTGCCGATCGAAGTCGAGCCCGACCGCGTCCGCCAGATACTCGTCAACTTGATTACGAATGCCCATGAGTACTCACCCGAAGGCGCGTCCATCCAGGTCGCGGTCCAGGCGATCGGTGCCCAGGTGGAGATAGCCGTGAGCGACGACGGGCCGGGCATCCCGCCGGACCAGCTTGGGCGGATCTTCGAGCGCTTCACCCGCGGCGACGCCGGTCTGACCCAGCGCGTCGGCGGCACCGGCCTCGGGCTGGCGATCTCGAAATCGCTGGTCGAGGTGCACGGTGGCAGCATCGACGCCGAATCCACGGTCGGCGAGGGGTCGACCTTCCGGGTGCGCCTGCCGATCGCCGCCGCGCCGGCGGCCGGAGACGGCCAGGCCGACCCGAGCCGGACCACGGCGGAGGCGAGCTGATGGCGACGATCCTCGTCGCTGACGACTCGGAGACGATCCTGCTGCTGATGCGGACCCGGCTGGAGATGGCCGGCCACACGGTCGCCACCGCCGCCGACGGGCAGGAGGTGCTCGACCACATCGCCAACGGGGTCGCCCCCGACATGCTCCTGCTCGACGCGATGATGCCGCGCAAGTCCGGCATCGACGCCCTGCGCGAGATCCGCGGCGCCGGCAACGAGGTGCCGGCCCTGATCGTCAGCGCCCACCAGAACCCCGGCGACGCCGACGCCCCGACCGACCTCGCGATCGCCGCCTACGTCACCAAGCCGATCGACTTCGACCGCCTGCTGGAGACAGTCACCCAGCTCACTTCGTAGCGGTTACGACATTTGGGGGGCTATAGACCCCTAAATGTCGGAGTCGCTCAGCTCTTGGCGATCTCGAGGCGGATCTCTTTGCCCTTGAGCTTGGTGCCATCGAGGAACTCGACGGTGCGCTCGGCCTGATCCGGGTCGACCTCGACGAACGAGAAGCGGTGCAGGACGCGGACGTCGTGGATCGCCTCCTCGGGCAGGACAGCGCCCTCGCGCAGCGCCCAGCGCAGGTCCTCCTCGGCGATGCCGCTGCGCTCGCCGCGGTTGACGAAGAGCTTGGTCGTCGCCGCCTTCTCCTCGCCGTCCTCGCTCGCGTCGCCGTTGGCCTCGGCGGCGCGCTCGCGGCTCGGCTCGCGCTCCTTCTCGCGCTCGCGCCTCGGCGCCCGCTCGCGGCGCCGCGGCGGCGGCGCGTGCTCGAGCCGCTCCTCGGGGGTCTCCCACTCGCCGATCTTGGTCTTGACGTCGCGCTCGATACGGCCGATCTCGTCCTTCTGGTCCGGCGTCACGAAGGTGATCGCGCGGCCGGTCCGCCCCACCCGGCCGGTACGGCCGATGCGGTGGACGTAGGTCTCCGAGGAGTTCGGCACGTCGTAGTTGATGACGTGGGTGACGTGGTCGACGTCGAGCCCGCGGGCGGCGATGTCGGTCGCCACCAGCAGCTTCACGCGATGGTCCTTGAAGGAGATCATCACCCCGTCGCGGACGCCCTGGCTGAGGTCGCCGTGCAGCGCCTTCACATCGAGCCCTTTGTCCTTCAGCGTCTTTTCCAGCTTGGTGGCCCCGATTTTGGTCCGGGTGAAGATGATCGCCTGCTCGGGTTCTTCGGTCTTCAGCAGCTCGACCAGGCGCGCCGCCTTCTCCTTGGCCGGGACCTCGACGTAGGCCTGCTGGATCTTGTCGACGGTCAGCGTCTCCGGGGTGATGCTGATCGTCGTCGGGTCGTACATGTAGCCCTCGGCGAGCTTCTGGATCGGCGGCGGCATCGTCGCCGAGAAGAGCGCCGTCTGGCG
>DATFQO010000056.1:0-50917 GCA_035264245.1 Solirubrobacterales bacterium | reverse complement strand
GGCCATTGCGCCGCCTATGGAGCTGAATTCTTCTTCATCGACGACCTCACCGGCAAGGCCACCGGCGGTGAATTGATCGCCCTGCTGATCCTCTACGTCGGCACCCAGCTGGTCTCCGGGATGGTGATGGCGGTGACGGCTGACAAAAGCCAGCGGATGATGATGTTCGCGCTGCCGCTGATCTTCGTCCCCTTCATCCTCAGCTTCCCGGCCGGGCTGATCCTCTACTGGATCACGACCAACTTCTGGACGATCGGCCAGCAGCTGGTGATCAAAAAGGTCGTGCCCCCGCCCGTACAGGCGACGCCGGAGGGAGCCGTGGCGCTGCAAGCGGCCAAAGCGCCTCCGCCGCCACCACGGAAGAAAAAGAAGCGCCGCTAAGGGAGCCGCCGGCAACCGCGCCTTCGCGCGGTCAGCCCTGCGGTCGCTTCTTCGCGATCCCCGGCTTGCGCGGCAGGTTCGTGGGGGTCGGCCCGCTCTTCCGGATCACGTGCAGATGGCGGTGGGCGCTGCCAGCCCGCTCACCGACGTCGAGCACTCCATCGCCCGCCATCGCCAGGGCGGCCGAGGCCCGCGCTAGTTGCTCCTCCTCCTCGGGGTCGCGTTTGCCCTTCCAGGCGACAAGGACGCCATTTGGCTCCAGCAGCGGGGATGCGAGCTCGGCGAGGGTCGAGAGGCGGCCGACCGCGCGGGCGGTGACGACGTCGTAGACCTCGCGTCCCTCGCCCGCCGCCAAGTCCTCCGAGCGGAGATTGAGGACGCTGGCGTTGGCAATCCGGGCGGCATCGATCGCGCGGCGCATGAATTCGGACTTGCGTCCGACCGACTCGACCAGATGGACCTGAGCGGCCGGGAGGGCGACGGCGAGCACTAGGCCGGGGAAGCCGGCACCGGCGCCGATGTCGGCGATCCGCGTCGCCGCCCGCAGCTCCGCCACCTCGAGGCCGGTAAGGCTGTCGAGGACGTGGACCCGCCAGGCACGCTCGTCGACGATCGAGCTGACCGAGGCGCGCTCTTCGGCCAGCAGGGCGAGAACCGTCTCCAGCTTCGTCCGCGCCCTCGCGTCGAGGTCCGCGGCCGGATCCCCGCTCACCCGGGCAGCAGCGGCGCGACGATCACGCAGCGATGGGGCTCGTCGCCCTCGCTGTAGGTCTCGATCCCCGCCCGCTCTTTCAGCCGTTCGTGGACCACGCGCCTTTCCTGGGCGCTCATCGGGTCCATCTCGACGACCCGGTTGTTGCTCAGCGCCTGCTCTGCCGCCCGGTCAGCGCGCCCCTCGAGCGTCTCGCGGCGCCGGGCCCGGTAACCGGCGGCATCGACGATAACCCGCTTGCGCTCGCGCAGGCCGCGGAAGGCAGCCTGGTAGCAGAGCAGCTGCAGGGCGTCGATCGTCTGCCCACGTTTGCCGATCAGCAGGCCGTAGTCGTCCTCACCCTCGACGGTGAGCAGGATCCGCTCGTCGTTTTCCTCGACCGCCACCTCACCCTCGAGGTCGAGCTCGTCGAGCACTCCCTCGACGAGCTCCTGCGCTCGCTCGGCTGGGTTATCGGGCCACTCGAAGCTCTCGGACACGGGCGGGAGGCTATCCGACCTCCCGCGGCGGCGCAGAGGAATATGCGGGCGGCGCGTTGACTAGGCTGGGTTGCGATGGGCAAGGTCTACGCGGTGGCGAACCAGAAGGGCGGTGTCGGCAAGACGACGACTGCGGTCAACCTCGCCTCCTGTGCGGCTGCCGAGGGGAACCAGACTCTCCTGGTCGACCTCGATCCGCAGTGCAACGCGACTGTCGCGCTCGGCGGCGACCGGGAGCTGCACCCCTCCTCCTACGACTGCCTCACCGGCGACACCTCGGTTGCCTCGGCGGCCCGGCCGGCCGGGCCCGACAACCTCTGGCTGGTGCCCGCGAGCAAAGACCTCGCCGGTGCCGCGGTGGAGCTGCCGCGGATCCAGGGCTCGGAGACGCGGCTGCGCGAGCGACTGGGGCCGGTGCGCGAGCGCTTCGCCGTCACCCTCCTCGATTGCCCGCCCTCGCTCGGCCCGGTCAGCGTCAACGCCTTGACCGCGGCCGACCGGGTGATCGTCCCTGTCCAGGCCGAGTACCTCGCCCTCGAGGGGCTGGTGCAATTCCTGGAAACCCTGGGCCTGATCAGGCGTGAGCTGAACCCTCGACTCGAGGTTTCGGGTTTGTTGATCACCATGCACGACGAGCGGACCCGTTTGGCGCAGGACGTGGAGGCGGAGTTGAGAAATCACTTCGACGGGATGGTCTTCGAGACGGTGATCCCGCGCAGCGTCCGAGTCGCCGAGTCACCGAGTTATGGTCTTCCCGTGACCGAGCACGCCCCGGCCTCCCACGGCGCCGTCGCCTACCGCGCCCTGTCGAAGGAGCTCGCGAGCCGTGGCTAGCCGTCGCGGAATCGGCCGCGGCCTCTCGGCGATCCTTCCCGAGTCGGAGGTCCCCGCGGCCGGAGAGCTGCGCGAGCTGCCAGTCTCGCTGATCAAGCCCAACCCGTCGCAGCCGCGGACGAACTTCGACGAGGAGGCGCTCAGCGCCCTGGCCGCCTCGATCGAGGCGAGCGGCGTCGTCCAGCCGCTGCTGGTCCGCCCCCTCCCCGACGGCAGCTACGAGCTGATCGCCGGCGAGCGCCGCTGGCGCGCCGCCCAGCAGGCAGGGGTCGAAAAGGTGCCGGCGGTGGTCCGCGACCAGGAGGAAGCCGAGCGCCTGCAGGCGGCCCTGATCGAGAACATGGTCCGCGAGGACCTCAACCCGGTCGAGGAGGCCCGCGCCTGCGATGCCCTGGTCCGCGACCTAGGGTTGACCAAAGAGGAGCTGGCGCGCCGGGTCGGCCGCAGCCGCCCCGCCGTCTCCAACCTGATTCGCCTGCTCGAGCTACCGGATGAGGCGCTCGAGCTGCTCGAGGGCGGCGACCTCAGTGAAGGCCACGGCAAGGCACTGCTCGCCGCCCGCGGCAACGACGTCCGCCGCCGCCTCGCCCGCGACGCCGCCCGCGGCGGCTGGTCGGTTCGCGAAACCGAGGAGAGGGTTCGGCTGGCCAGCCAGCCAAAGACCAAACCGAGGCGAGCACCGGTCGACCCCGATGCCCAGGCGGCTCTCCGCGACGTCGCCGAGGCGCTCGAGGAGGCGCTCGGCTACGAGGTCACCGCTCGCGCGAAGGGCGACGGGATCGTCGCCGAACTGCGTTTCGACGACGTCCGCGAGGGTCACGCCCTCGCCCGCCGCCTGCGCCGCCGCGACGGCTCCTGAGCGCTCTCCCGTCCGTCGCTATCATCGCCGTCCCCGGGCGATTAGCTCAGTTGGTTAGAGCGCGTCTCTGATAAGGACGAGGTCCCTGGTTCGAATCCAGGATCGCCCATACGGCCCGACCTATACTTCGGCTTTCAACCACGGTCGGGAGCTCTTTTGCAGCAGATGCAGATCTATGGCGTCAGCTTCGACATGGTCGGCAAGCAGCCGATCGTGTTGCTGAAGACCGTGGACGGAAACCGCTTCCTGCCGATCTGGATCGGGCACCCCGAGGCGGCGGCGATCCTGATGAAGCTGCAGGGCGCATCGACGCCGCGGCCGATGACCCACGACCTGCTTTCCGACATGCTCGACAATCTCGACGCCAAGTGCGAGCGGGTCTCGGTCACGGAGCTGCGCGACAACACCTTCTACGCCTCGATCACGGTCTCGGTCAACGGCTCCGAAGTCGAGATCGACTCGCGCCCGTCCGACGCCCTCGCCCTCGCCGTCCGCGTCTCGGCCCCGATCTTCGCGGCCGAGGAGGTGATCGAGGAGTCGGCGATCGAGTTCGAGCACGAGGTCGAGGACACCGAGGAGGTCGTCGACAAATTCAAAGAGTTCCTGGACGAAGTGACCCCCGAGGACTTCGCCCAGGGAGATTCTTAGGCTGCGGCCGGCTCGAGAGCCAGGTCGAGGATCCGCTCGACCAGCTGCTCGAAGGAGAGTCCGGCCGCCTCGGCGGCCTGGGGGAGGAGGCTGGTGTCGGTGAGGCCGGGGATCGCGTTCGCCTCTAGCAGCCACGGGCCGTCCTCGCCGAGGATCAGGTCGACCCGGGCGAAGCCGGTGCAGCCGAGGGCGCGGTATGTGCCGAGCGCGGCCTCGGTCACCGCCCGCTCCTCCTCGGCGCTCAGCTCCGCCGGGCAGGCGAAGCGGGTGCGGCCGATCTCGTAGCGCGCCTCGAAGTCGTAGCGGTCGCCCTGCAGGAGGATCGCCTCGACCACCGGCAGCGGCTGGTCGCCGAGGACGCTGACCGCCAGCTCGCGGCCGTCGACGAAGCGCTCGAGCAGGACCCGGTCGTCGTAGCTGAAGGCGGAGACCAGCGCCTGCGGGACCTCACCGGGCGAGCGGGCGAACTTGACCCCGAGCGAGGAGCCGCCGCTGCTCGGCTTGACGACGAGCGGGAAGCCGAGGGTCTCCTCCAGCCGCCCCAGCGCGTCGGCGGCGCCGAACTCGCGGAACGCCGTCTGGTTGAAGGCGAACCAGTCGGGGGTCTTCAAGCCAGGCGTTTCCCGGCCGGCGAGTTCGATCGCGTCCTTGGCCTGGACCTTGTCCATGCAGCGGGCGCAGGCCGCCGCTCCCGGGCCGGTGAAGGGGATGCCGAGGATCTCCAGCAGCTCCTGCACGGTGCCGTCCTCGCCGCCGACCCCGTGCATCGCGACGAAGGCGACGTCGGGGCGCTCGGCGACCAGCCGCTTGACCAGGTCGGGGCCGACGTCGATCGCCAGCACCGCGTGGCCGAGCCGCTCCAGCGCGTCCTCGACCCGCGCCCCCGAGCGCAGCGAGACCCCGCGCTCCAGCGAGCGGCCGCCCTTCAGGACCGCGACCTTCATCCCGCCTCGCCCGCCTTGCGGAAGGGGACGACGTTGGGGGTCGAGTCCCGCTCGGGCTCGGGCAGCCGCTGTTCGCCGGTGAGGGTGCCGTAGAGCTCGACCTGCTCGGCGATCACCTTGCCGATCCGCCGCACACCCTCGCGGATCTCGTCCTCGTCGACGCCGGAGAAGTTGAGCCGCATCGAGTGGCTGCCGCGGCCGTCGACGTAGGCGGCCTGGCCCGGGACGAAGGCGACGTCGGCGCGCAGCGCCTTGGCCAGCAGGTCGCTGGTGTCGATGTAGTCGGGCAGCGTCGCCCAGATGAAGAGCCCGCCTTCGGGCTCGGTCCAGGTCGCCTCGGCCGGGAAGTAGGTCCGCAGTGCCTCGAGCATCGTGTCGCGGCGGTCGCGGTAGATCTCGATCAGGTCGTTGACGTAGTGCTGCCAGCGCCGTTCGGCGAAGTACTCGCGGACGAAGTACTGGGTCAGGGTCGAGGTGCAGAGGTCGGCGGCCTGCTTGCCGAGGACGATCTTCTCCATCACCGGCGGCGGCGCCACCGCCCAGCCGAGCCGGATCCCGGGGGAGAGGATCTTCGAGAAGGTGCCGAGGTAGATGACGAAGTCGCCGCCGTCGAGCTGGTAGAGCGGCGGCATCGGCTCACCGCCGTAGCGCAGCAGCCCGTAGGGGTTGTCCTCGACCACCAGCAGCTCCTGGGCGCGGGCCAGCTCGACCAGCTGTTGCCGCCGCCGCAGCGACATCGTCACCCCGGCCGGGTTCTGGAAGCTCGGCACCGAGTAGATGAACTTCACCCGCCGGCCTTCGGCGCGCAGATCGGCGAGCAGCTCCTCCAGCAGCTCGACCTTCATCCCGTCCTCGTCGCATTCGACCTGGACCACGTCGGCCTGGTAGCTGCAGAGGGTGGGGATCGCGCCGGGGTAGGTCGGCGCCTCGCAGATGACGACGTCGCCGGGGTCGAGCAGGGTCTTGCAGACGAGGTCGATCGCCTGCTGGCCGCCGGTGGTGACGATCACGTCGTCGTGGTCGGGCAGCATTCCCTCGGCGCCCATCACCTCGAGGATGCAGTCCTTCGTCTCCTCGAAGCCCTCGGTCGGCCCGTACTGCAGCGCCTTTGCCGCCGACTCCTGGGCGATCCGGGTCATCTGCGCGGCGAAGCTCTGCGGCGGGAAGGTCGAGGTATCGGGCAGGCCGCCGGCGAGCGAGATCACTTCCGGCCGGGCGGTGATCGCCATCAGGTCACGCATCGCCGAGGAGCGCATCACCCCGGTCCGCTCGGCGAACAGGCCGGCATAGCGCTCGAGGTCGCGGCCGCTGGTGTGGGCGCGCCTCCTGTGGGTCGGCTCGGGCACTTCCGCCATCGGGGAAGTGTGGCGGATCGACGCGCCGCCCACCGACGTTGGCTAGGTTTCGCACATGGACGTTCTCTCCAATCTTGGAATCGGCATCGCGATCGGGATGCTCGCCGGCACCACCGGCACCCACGGTTCGGCCCGCGGGCGGATGACCGTCCTCGCCGCCGTGATCGGCCTGGTCGCCGGCTTCCTGCTCGACGACGTCGCCGGCGCCGTCCTCGCCGCGGTCGGCGCCGTCCTCGCCTGCATCGTGATCAGCGACCTCGTCTACGGGGCGAGCCGCCGCGAGGGCAGCGGCGGCGGAGCACTCGCCTTCATCGTCTCCCTCGCCGCCCTGGTCGTGATCGCGGTCGCGATCCTGCTGGCACCCGCGGTGATCGTCTTCGTCGGGGCGCTGCTCTGGCTGGGGATCACCCGCCACCGCCGGGCCCAGCGCAAACACGCGGGGCTCCGCGTCCTGCGTTAGCCGCTCCGGCTGCCGGGCATCATTCGGACAGATGCCGCCCCGCAAGAAGCTCGTCCTCACCTACGTCGACTCGCTGCGCACCGACATGCTGCTGCGGGCGATCGAGGAGGGGCGGGCGCCGACCTTCGGCACCCTGGTCGAGCGCGGGGTGCTGATCGGCGATTGTGTCTCCAGCTTTCCCTCGGTGACCCCGGTCGCCAGCGCCGAGATCGCCACCGGGGTCGGCGCCGACGAGCACTGGATCAGCGGCATGAACTGGTACCACCGGCTCGAGCGGCGCTACGTCGAGTACGGCTCTTCGCTGGAGGCGACCCGCGCCTTCGGCGTCTTCCGCGCCCTCTACGACCTCGTCTACAACATGAACCTCGCCCACCTCAGCCCCGAGGTGGAGACGGTCTTCGAGAGCCTCGACGACGCCGGCGAGCGCACCGCCTGCACCCCGTTCCTCATCTACCGTGGCCGCCACCGGCACGAGGTCTCGCTCGAGGGCCTGCTGAAACGGGCGGTCGACGTGAGCAAACTGAAGTTCCACCACCACACCTGGGGACCGGCGGACCTCTTCTACGGCGACCTCTACGCGAGCCGCGACGTCCCCTGCAAATCGACCTCGATCCCCGGCAACCGCGACGGCTACGCCGCCTGCTGCGCCGCCGAGCTGATGAGGGAGGACCTCTACGACTTCCTCCTGCTCTCGCTGCCCGACAACGACCACTACTCGCACCGCTACGGGCCGGAGGCGAGCGTCGAGTCGATCGCCAAGGCCGACGCGGCCTTCGCCACCTACGCCGAGGAAGCCGGCGGGCTCGACGAGTTCCTCGCCGGCCACGCCCTGATCCTGCTCGCCGACCACTCCCAGAGCGACGTCCACCGCGGCCTGCCGCTGGCCGAGCTGCTGGGCTCGAAGTGGTCGGTGCTGCAGCCCTCCGAGGAGCGCCCGGAGCAGGCGCAGCTGGCGGTCAGCCCGACCGGGCGGGCGGCGCACGTCTACCTGCTGCCGGGGGAGGGGACCCGGGCCGAGCCGCTCGAGGTGGCGGCGCGGCTGGGAGTGACCGAGGGCGTCGATCTGGTCTGCCGGCTGGAGGGCGCGGACGGGCTGCCGCTGCGGCGCCAGAGCCCCGGGATGCCCGCCGGCGGCGGCGAGTGGGCGGTGGTGGAGCGCGGCGAGGCGGCGCTGCGCTTCCGGCCCGGCGGCAAGGTCGCCGACCTGCGCGGCGGCAGCTGGGAGGTCGAGGGTGACCTGGAGGCGCTTGCCGCCGAGGTCGACGACGGGCGGCTGCGCAGCGAGACCTACCCCGATCCGCTGGCCCGGGTCTGGTCGGCGATGACCGCGCCGCACGCAGGTGACTTCGTCCTCTCGCTGGCGCCCGGCTTCGAGGCGGTCGACTGGGGCGGGGTCAGCCACGCCGGCGGCGGCAGCCACGGCGCCCTGCACGCCGAGGACTCGCTTGGCCCGCTGCTCTTCGTCGGCTGCGGTCCCGGCTCGGCGGAGGAGCGCGAGCAATGGACGCTGCGCGACGTCGCCCCGATCGTCCGCGAACATTTTGGAGTGCGGAAAGGGTGAGAGACAAAAGGGCCCCAGGCGGCGGGTCCTGTCGGAGGAAGTCTTCGTGCTCGCGGGGCTGTGCTCGAAGACTTCCTCCGCCACCCGCCGCAGGAATCGTTGCGCTCCTCCTCGCGCTTCTGACCGTAGTGGCGATCGTTCCCACGGCTGCGGCAGCTGGGAGCCAGAAGATCAGCAGGACGGAAGCGATCGCTGCTGCCGACCGCGATCCCAAGGTCCGCGGCGAGGAGCGGGAGCATGGTCGGCTGGGGCCGACGGCGACGCTCGACGACGGTCACTGGGAGGTCGCCTACTTCGCCGGCGGCGAGGAGCTCGTGCTGGTGCTCGTAGACGCCGACAGCGGCGAGGTGACGGAGTCGTGGACCGGCTACCAGGTCGCCTGGAAGATGGCCCGCGGCTACTCCGGCGCCTTCGGCCACAAGCTCAACGCGCCCTACGTCTTCCTGCCCCTCTGCCTGATCTTCCTGCTCGGCCTGGTCGACTGGCGCCGATTTTGGCGGGTGGCCAACCTCGACCTGCTGGTGCTGCTCGGCTTCGGCGTCTCCCACTACTTCTTCAACCGGGCCGAGGTCGGCGTCTCGGTCCCGCTCGTGTACCCCGTCCTGCTCTACCTCCTCGGGCGTTCCCTGTGGATCGGGCTGCGCGGCAGGGGAGAGGGGCTGCGGCCGGTCTGGCCGGTCGCCTGGATGATCGTCGCCGCCCTCTTCCTGATGGGCTTCCGGGTCGGGCTCAACGTCGCCGACTCCGGCGCGATCGACGTCGGCTACGCCGGCGTGGTCGGCGCCGACCGGATCGCCCACGGGGAACCGATCTACGACAACTTCCCCGACGACATTTCCTCGGGCGACACCTACGGACCGGTCAACTACCTCGCCTACGTCCCCTTCGAGGCGATCTGGCCCTGGACCGGCGAGTGGGACGATCTTCCCGCCGCCCACGGTGCCGCAATCCTCTTCGACCTGGCCGTCTTCACCTTCCTGATCCTCCTCGGCATCCGCATCCGCCCGGGACCCGAGGGCCAACGCCTAGCAGCCACTCTCGCCTTCGGCTGGGCCGCCTTCCCCTACACGGCCTACGCCCTCGAGTCCAACTCCAACGACTCGCTGGTAGCCACGCTCCTCCTGGCAACCCTCCTCCTCCTCGGACGGCCACTTGCGCGTGGAGCACTGTTCGCCGCAGCCACCTGGGCCAAGTTCGTAGCCGCACCCCTCGCTCCGATGTACCTGACCTACCGACCCCGCCACGAACCCTCGCCCCAGGAACCCGGCCCGAGTTCGGCGGGGGGTGTCCGAGCACGACCCCGCGCGCAGGACACCCCCCGCCGCCCCGCCCTTCTGTTCATCATCGGCGCGCTCCTAGTGACGGCACTCGTCCTCACCTGGCCCGCCCTGAACCCGGGCCTAGAGACTTTCTACGACCGCACCATCGGCATCCAAGCAGGCCGCGACTCACCATTCAGCATCTGGGGACAAACGTCTCTGGAACCAGTTCGCATCGCTGTGCTGGTGGCGACCGGAGCTCTGTCCCTGCTGTTCGCTCTCGTTCCGCGAAGGAAGTCTGTGGTCCAGTTAGCTGCTCTATCAGCTGCCTTGCTGATCCTGGTGCAGTTGACCCTCCACCACTGGTTTTACCTCTACATCGTCTGGTTCTATCCCCTGCTGCTCATCGCACTGGCGTCATTACCTGCTCGAACGAATCAGCCAGACCCCGGTCGTTCACCGTCACAAGAGCTCCCATCACCCAGACGTCCTCCTCAGCCGTCTCGAACCGGGTCGGCATCTGGGTGATCAAGGAGCGAATTGCCTGCTCGGGTTTGACCCCAAGGACGCTGGTGCGGGCTCCGGTCATGCCGACGTCGGAGATGAAGGCGGTGCCGCCGGGGAGGACGCGGCCGTCGGCGGTGGGGACGTGGGTATGGGTTCCGAAGACGGCGGCGACGCGGCCGTCGAGGTGCCAGCCGATCGCCACCTTCTCGCTCGTCACCTCGGCGTGGAAGTCGACGATCACCGCATCCTGCTCGTGGTGGCTGAGGATCGAATCGACGGTGTCGAAGGGGGAGCGGGCGACGCGCAGGCCGACACCGCCGCTGAGGTTGACCACCCGCACCCGCATCCCGCCCGCCTCGACCACGGTGTGGCCGCGGCCCGGGTTCGCCTGCGGGTAGTTGGCCGGCCGGATCACCCGCTCGTCGCTGTCGAGGAAGTCGTAGGCCTCGCGGTGGCGGTAGACGTGGTTGCCCGAGGTGATCACGCCGGCGCCGGAGGCGAAGAGGTCGTTGGCGGTGCGCTGGGTGATGCCGACGCCGCCGGCCGAGTTCTCGCCGTTGACGATCACCAGGTCGGGCTCGTGCCGCTCGCGCAGCGCGGGCATCGCCTCGCGCAGGCCCTGCCGTCCCGGGCCGCCGACCACGTCGCCGATGAAAAGGACCTTCATCCGCCCTGACCCTATCTGCGAGATTGAGACGGATGGCCGATTCGCTCGACGCGGCAGCGATCTTGGAGCGGGCGCTCGCCTATCCCTACGCGGCGCCGGACCGCTCCTTCCTCTATCGCGACGGCAGGGCGGTGGCGCTGCCGGCCGACGGTCCTGACCTCGACGGCCGCACCGCGCTGCTCTCCTACGGGGCCAACGCCGCACCCGAGGCGCTCGCCCGCAAGCTGGCCTCGCTGCCGGGGGTAGAGCTGCCGGTCCTGCGGGCCGAGCTGCCCGACTTCGACGTCGTCTACTCGGCCCACGTCTCCCCCTACGGCGCTGTGCCCGGGACCCTTGCCGAGAGCCTGGGAACGACCGCGCCGGTCTTCGTCCTCCACCCGACCCCTGAGCAGCACGCCCTCCTCACCGCCAGCGAGCCGAACTACGACCTGTTCGAAGTGGACGGCATCGCCGCCTATCGCAGCAAGCACGGCTGCCTCTCCCTCGACGGCTCGCCGGTGGCGCTGGCAGCAGTGCGCTCCTTGGGGAGGACGCTTCCCGAGCTCGACGAGCCAGCGATCCTCGAGCGCGTCCGCGCCCACCTCGAGCCGCAGCTCAGCCTCGAGCAGTTCGTCCGCTCCTGCGTCGAGCGCGGCGGCAGGTCGTTTCCACCTTTGTCCTCCCTATAGCGAGGAAAAGGGTGGAAACGACGCGGGGGTGTGTCTAAACCGTGGCGAAACGGCGCAGCGCGAGGCGGGCGATCGCGACGTAGGCGACGCCGAGGATCGTCAGGTGCACGAGGGGGCCGCCCATTCCGGGACCGGCCTCGTCGAGCGCGGCGGTGATCGCTTCCAGCGCCGGCTTGAAGGGGAAGAGCGCGGTCGCGTAGCGGATCAGGTCGAAGACGGCGGGGCCGACGGCGCCAGAGGGCACCAGCGAGAGGAAGGCGATCGGCAGGGTGACCATGAAGGCCAGCAGCGAGACCGCGCGGACCTCGCGCGCCGCCGCCCCGAGGGCCGCCCCGGCCGCGCCCAGCGCCCCGGCCGAGAAGAGGATCGCGACCAGCCACAGCCAGACCCGCCCCAGTTCCAGCGGCACGAAGATCTTCATCCCGAAGAGCATCAACAGGGTGACCGCCATCCCGACCGCGACGCCGAGCAGGACCTTCTCGCCGAGCAGCCCGCCCATCGAGACGAGCCCGCGGGTGAGGCGCGGGAAGGCGTTCTCCTCCCGCTCCAGCGCCAGCGATCCCGCCACCAGGAGGACGACGACGAAGGCCAGGGTCAGGGTCGCCGCCACCGCGATCGCGAATATTTCCAGCGGCGGGCTCTCGCCGCCTACCACCACCTTGTCGACCGCGATCGGCTGCGCCAGGCGGTCGATCAGCGGTTTGGCGACGTCGAGGTTGTCGCGCGCCTGCGAGGCGAACTCGGTCACTTCTTCGAGTGCCGGCCGCAGCGCCGGGGGGAGGGCCGGCGTCACCTGTTCGAGGATCCGGGCGCTGGTCCGCAGACCGAGGATCGGGATCGTTTCCCCCAGCAGTTCGAACTCGCCGCCGTTGACGATCAGGCCCAGGTAGCGGCCGCCTTCGTTCCCGATCCGCCGCGCGATCCTCAGGTTCGCTTCGGCCAGCAGCGTCGTGATCCGGTCGTCGACGAGTTCCGCCTTGACCGCGTTTTCCTCGTTGACCAGGACCTCGACTTCCGGCACGCCTGGCGCCAGGGTCGAGAGCGAGTTGATCTTGTCGACCAGGTTGGCCGGCAGGATCAGCGCCGCCAGCACGTCTCCGGATTCGACCTTCTCGACCGCTTCGGCGCGGTCGTCGACGAAGACGCACTCGACCCGTTCGCAGACCTGATCTTTGACGTTCGCCTTCGGCAGCTCCCCCCCGCCGACACTGATTCTGGTGTCGGCGGGCACTTCGTTGAGGAAGGCGACCCGCGGGTCCTCCGGGCCGCGCGAGATCGCGAAGCCGACCAGCACCGCGATCAGGATCGGGTAGGCGACGAGCAGGACCGCCTGCAGGGGAGAGCGCCGCAGGATCTGCAGGTCCTTCAGCAGCAGCCAGCGCACTCCACCCATCAGTGGCCCCGGTGGTGGAGATAGGCGACGAAGGCGGTCTCGAAGTCGCGGTCGGCGGACTCGGGCGCCTCGCGGCGCACCGCCTCGCGCAGCTCCTCGGCCGGCCCGTCGAAGAGGGACTCGCCGTCGGCGAGGACCAGGACCCGGCCGCCGTAGCGCTCGGCCTCCTGGATGTCATGGGTGGAGAAGATCACCGTCGTGCCGCCGCCGGCGAGCGCGGCGACGAACTCCCAGAGGCGCGCCCGCTGGCGCGGGTCGAGGCCGACGCTCGGCTCGTCCAGCAGCAGCACCGCCGGCCGCGAGAGCAGCCCGATCGCGATGTTGATCCGCTGCTGGTTGCCGCCCGAGAGGCGGGCGACGATCTCCCCCCGCCGCTCGCCCAGCCCGGTCAGAGTCAGCATCTCCTCGGTTGAGGCACGGGGGTCCTCGTGCCCCTCGAGCCGCGCGAAGAGCAGCAGGTTCTCCTCGACGGTCAGCCGCCGGTAGAGCGCCGCCTGCTGAGGCACCCAGCCAACCGTCCCGTCGGCAGATGCCACCTCACCCTCATCGGGCCTCGCGATCCCCGCCAGGATCGAAAGCAACGTCGTCTTCCCAGCCCCATTCGGCCCGATGATCGCCACCAGTTCACCGGGATCTGCACTAAAAGAGACGCCGCGCAGGGCCTCCCTGCTCCCGAACCTCTTGACGATGCCCTTGGCCTTCACGGCCGAACAAGCTACTGCGCCCGGATGGAGGGACCGGGGGTGTCTTCATACGGACACTTGGAGCGAGCGAAGCGAGCGGGTCCGGTAGAAGGCACCCCCGGTCCCTCCCCGCCGACCGAAGCCCCTTCCCTAAACTCGCCCCCGATGCCTTTCCCAAGTACGCGCCTGCGCCGCATGAGGCGCACCGACACGCTGCGGGGCCTCGTCCGCGAGACCGAGCTCTCCCCAGCGCACCTGATCCAACCCGCCTTCGTCGTCGCGGGGGAGGGAGTGCGCGAGGAGGTTCCCTCGATGCCGGGGATCGAGCGCTTCTCGATCAACAACCTGGTCGAGGAGGCCGGCGAGATCGCCGCCGCCGGCATCGGCGCGCTGATGCTGTTCGGCGTCCCCGGCGCCAAGGACGAGTTCGGCACCGGCGCCTACGACGACGAGGGGATCGTGCAGATGGCGGTGCGGGCGCTGAAGGAGGCCCATCCCGACCTGGTGGTGATGACCGACGTCTGCCTCTGTGAGTACACCTCGCACGGGCATTGCGGCGTGATCCGCGAGGGCGGCACCGAGGTCGACAACGACGTCACCGTCGAGCTGCTGGCGAAAACCGCGATCTCCCACGCCGAGGCCGGCGCCGACGCGGTCGCCCCCAGCGACATGATGGACGGCCGGATCGGCTCGATCCGCTTCCAGATGGACGAGGAGGGGCATCCCGACGTGCCGATCGTCGCCTACAGCGCCAAGTACGCCTCCGCCTTCTACGGACCCTTCCGCGACGCCGCCGAGTCGACGCCGGAGTTCGGCGACCGCCGCGGGTACCAGATGGACCCGGCCAACGCCGCCGAAGCGGTGCGCGAGGCCGAGCTGGATCTCGACGAGGGGGCCGACATGCTGATGGTGAAGCCAGCCCTCCCTTACCTGGACGTCGTGCGCCGGGTCAAGGAGGCGACCGGCGCCCCCGTCGCCGCCTACCACGTCTCCGGCGAGTACTCGATGCTGAAGGCCGCCGCCGAGCGCGGCTGGATCGACGAGCGCGCCGCCGTGGTCGAGGCGCTGACCTCGATCCGCCGGGCCGGCGCCGACGCGATCGTCACCTACTACGCGAAGGAGGCCGCGGCGTGGCTTCGGTGAAGGTTCCCCAGTCGAAGGCGCGCAGCCGCAAGGACGGTGCCGCGATCCCGCTCGACGAGACCGACAAGCGGCTGATGAACCTGCTGCAGTCGAGCTTCCCGCTCGACCCCGAGCCGTTCGCGCTCCTCGCCTCCGAGGCGGAGCTGGACCTCGACGACGTCCTTGCCCGCACCCAGCGCCTGCTCGACGGCCGGATCATCCGCGAGATCACGCCGATCTTCGACACCCGCGCGCTCGGCTACGAGTCGATGCTGGTCGCGGCCAAAGTCGACAGCGAGCACCCGCAGCGGGCGGCGCAGGTGGTCAACGCCCACCCCGGCGTCTCCCACAACTACCTGCGCACCCACGACTTCAACCTCTGGTTCACGATCGCGACCCCGCCGGACTCGAGGCTCGGCCTGCGCGGCACCCTCGACGCGCTGATGGAGGAGACCCAGGCGGAGTCGATGCGCGAGCTTCCGACCCTGACCCTGTTCAAGATCAACATGAACCTGGAGATGGAGAAGGGGACCGAGGCGCTCGCCGCCGCGGTCGAGGCGGCGCCGCCTCGCGAGCTGGAACCGCAGCCCTACGACGCCGGCGACATCGCCCTGATCAAGGCCCTGCAGGGGCCGATGGAGGCGGTCGCCCGTCCCTACGACACGGCCGCGCAGGAGCTGGGGATCTCGACCGAGGAACTGCTCGACCGCCTGCGGGCGATGGTCGACCGCAAGATTCTCCGCCGCGTCGCCGCGATCCTCTACCACCGCCGCGCCGGCTTCTCGGCCAACGGGATGGGCGTCTGGAAGGTGCCGGAGGATCAGATCATGGAGGTCGGTGGGCGGATGGCCTCCTTCCGCGGCATCTCCCACTGCTACCAGCGGCCGACGTATGAGGACTGGCCCTACAGCGTCTTCACCATGGCCCACGGCCGCTCGAAGGAAGAGTGCGACGCGGTCCTCGACTCGATCGCCGCCGACTGCGGGATGGGCCCGGACGACCGCGCCACCCTCTACTCCTCGACCGAGTACAAGAAGATCCGCCTCCACTACTTCACCGAGGACTACGCGCGCTGGGAGGCCGAGCATTCCTGAGGGGCCCCGGCTGTTCGAGCGGGCCCAGGAGGTCCTGCCGGGCGGAGTGAACTCGCCGGTGCGGGCGATGCGGCAGATCGGCCGCGACCCGATCTTCGTCGAACGCGGCGAAGGGTGCCGGCTCTTCGACGTCGAAGGCAACGGCTACCTCGACTGGGTCGGCTCCTGGGGGCCGATGATCCTCGGCCACGCCGAGCCCGCCGTGGTCGCCGCGGTGATCGAAGCAGCCAAGCGGGGGACGAGCTTCGGCACGGCGACGCTGGCGGAGGTCCAGCTCGCCGAGGAGGTGGCGGCGCGGATGCCCTCGGTCCAGATGCTGCGGATGACCAGCTCCGGGACCGAGGCGGCGATGAGCGCGGTGCGGCTGGCGCGAGCGGTGACCGGGCGCGAGGTCGTGATCAAGTTCGCCGGCGCCTACCACGGCCACTCCGACGGCCTGCTCGCCGACGCCGGATCGGGCCTGGCGACGCTGGGCGTGCCTGGCAGCCCCGGCGTGCTGCCGGAGCAGGCGGCGGCGACCGTGGTCGTGCCGTGGAACGATCGCGAGGCCGTTTCCCGGGCGCTGACCGAGTACGAGGTCGCGGCGCTCCTGGCCGAGCCGATCGCCGCCAACATGGGGGTGGTCCCGCCCGCCGAGGGCTTCCTCGAGTTTCTCCGCGAGGCGACCCGCGAGGCGGGCGCGCTGCTCGTCTTCGACGAGGTGATCACCGGCTTCCGCGTCGCCCGCGGCGGCGCCCAGGAGCTCTACGGGGTCGAACCCGACCTGACGGTGATGGGCAAGGTCCTCGGCGGCGGCCTGCCGGCTGCGGCCTACGGCGGCCCGCGCGAGCAGATGGAACGGATCGCCCCGGCCGGCGACGTCTACCAGGCGGGCACCCTCTCCGGGAACCCGCTCGCGGTCGCGGCGGGGCTGGCGACGCTGGAGCAGCTCGACGCAGACGCCTACGCTCGATTGGGCGAGCTGACCGACCGTCTCGCCGCCGGCTTCGCCGAGCTCGCCGCCGACCGGCCGCTGCAGGTCGCCTCGGCGCCGGGCCTCGTCACCCTCTTCTTCAGCGAGGTCCCGGTCACCGACTTCGCCACCGCGACCGCCTGCGACACCGAGGCCCACGCCGCCTTTTGCCGGGCACTGCTCGAGCGCGGCGTCTACCCGCCGCCGGCCCAGTACGAGGCCTGGTTCGTCTCCCTCGCCCACGACGAGGCGACGCTCGAACAGACCCTCGAGGCTGCTTCGGAGTCCTTGGACGAGGCCCTGCGATGACGAGTGGTCAGTCGAGCACCGTATGGGTGCCGAAGTGACCACTCGCTCGGTCGACGCCCTCCAAGTCCTCGCCGACCAGCTGCGCGGGGAGGACAGCCCGATCTCGCCGCACGTCGTCGACCCGGCAGAGCCGCCGACCCTCGGCGACCTTGCCGGCGGGGCCGAGTACGCCCTCGTCGTCGAGGCGATCCGCGAGGGCTACCTCCTCCATTACGGAGAGCCCCGCCTGCTCGCCGGCCACGACCCCGACCTCGCCCTCCTCGCCGGCGACTACCTCTACGCCCTCGGCCTCGACCGCCTCGCCACCCTCGGCGACACCCGCGCCGTAGCCATCCTCGCCGATCTGATCAGCACCTGCGCCCGCCTTCACGCTGAAGGCGACACCGCTTCAATTCCGGCCCTGTGGCAGGAGGCAGCGCAGCAGATCGCCTCTACTTCGTGCTAGCAGCCACAATCTCGAAACGGCGGGGCAACGTTCCCCTTAATGGTGCCGCGCCGCCAATAAGTGGCCATTGCCTTGCGCTTATTTAGGGGACTTAGCTGCAAACAGGCATGTTTCAGGCAAACTACCCTGCTTTGGCCGCCCTCCCCCGCGCACATCAAGCTCTCGTCGAACGGCGCAAGCTGGTCGATTACGTCCTTTGCCCCACTCACAATGACGGGAGGCATAAGGCACGAGTATTTCGTGCCCTTTTAGGAATCGAACAGCAGCATTGGGAATACTTCCGAGAACAACTGCTCGACGGGCTTTTGGAGGCCACTCAGGCCAACCTCAAGACCACTCCTCACGGCATCCTTGGCGAGGTCCTGATGCCCATAGAGGGATTGAACGAATCCCGGCAAATAGTTACGACTGTGTGGGAGATCCACGATGAAAGACCCTAGGCCGAGACTCGTATCTGCCTATATTCAAAGGAAGCACTTTGCTTGAGCATTCGATAGTCGAACTCCGAGACGATTGGTCCGGCTGGCGTAAAGGCGCTAAGGGCACGGTTGTGTCCGATCATCCGACCTGCGCTCTTGTGGAGTTCTCGGATGCCGATGGAGCCGCCCTGGGGTTCGTGGAGGTTCCGCATGGTGCCCTCCGCTCTTTAGAGGCGGCTGATCAACCATCCCCGGTTGATCCCGCGCTCCGAGATGCAGAGTCAGCCTTCCCGCCGAAGGACTAGAGCTCCGGTAAATGCAGCCCGGAGCCTCAGCCCTGAGCCGTATTTAGGGGGCGGGGCGGCTAGGCGGGCTTGTCGGTGGAATCCGCTTCTACAGAGAAGCGATTAAGTGTGACGCAGGTCACACATATCCCTTCTCTGTATAAGCGAGATCGCGACGGCCGTAAATGGCCGCTGTAGCCACCTCAGATGCCGAGCAGTTAGCGGCCTTCAAGCGCCGTCAGCAGCGCTCCAACCGAAACTTCGATTTCCTCAAGCGCCTCGGTGACCAGTGCCCCGTCGGCCAGCGCTATGTCGATGGGCGCCTCAACGTGCATCTCCACGTAGCCATCGGAGGGGAAGAGATCCTCGCTGGGATAGAGGTCTTCGCTCGGATAAAGGGCCGGGAAGTCGCTTCGCCGGAAGGGTTGCCCGCTGGTCGCGTTGACTATGACCAGATCCCGGTGTTTGTCCTTGTTGGACAGGGCGGCGAGTCGCTTCGACCAGTCGACTCCTACGCACGGCTGTACCGCCTTGATCAGGTCGCACTCTCGCGTCCCGACCCCTGCCAGATAGGCCGCAATGTTTTTGCCATTGGGGAGGCACCCGGACTTTCTGGCCTCGAAGCGTTCGCACTTGCTCTCGATGGGGAATTGCGATTGTCCCTTTCCCCCGGAAACGACATGGACCGAGTAGTCCAGCGCGGCCCGGAAGTTGTACACGGCCTCACCGACCCGGACGCGGAGATCATCCCCGGGGCTCTCCGCTGCCGGGAGTTCAACGAGGTCGTCTCCCGATTCCGCCTCGCTGTCGGGGGGCACCACCACCTTTCCTTCGCTGCGGAGGGTCTCGGCCAGACGCTTGACGTGCGCCACATGTTCCTGTGCCCGACGATGCCGCCAATGGGCGCCGCTTAGGTCGTGCATTCGAGCGAGCCTACGCGGAGCGGGAAGCATCTGTCAAGGCGACTTGACAACTGGCAGAGTGTCAAGTACTGTTGACACATGCCACCGGCCAACCGCCATCAGCCGATCCGGGCGAAGTCTTCGACCTCCGAGTACTCGGTCCACGAGTTCCTGGCCGACTTCCCCGATGATGCCGCCTGCCTCGATTACCTGTGGCGGACGCGGCACGCGCCCGATGGCGAACACGCCCACTGCCCCAAGTGCGGCGACGTGAAGCCGTTCAAGCGCTACGCGACGAAGCAGCAGCGCCAGTCTTGGACCTGCACCGCCTGTGGTCATCACCTTCACCCGACCGCCGGAACGATCTTCCACCGCTCATCGACCTCGCTGCGGCTCTGGTTCTACGCCATGCACCTGATGACCAGCACTCGGTGCGGCATATCTGCCAAGCAGCTAGAGCGAGAGCTTGGAGTCCACTACAAGACCGCCTGGCGCATGTTCAACAAGATCCGAAACGACCTGATGTGCGATCCCGAGCCGGCTCCCAAACTGAAGGGCGAGGTTGAGATTGACGAGACCGCCTGGGGCGGGAAGCCTCGCCGCAAGCTGCGGACCCGCAAGGAACAGGCCGCCTTCCGAGAGGCGAAGACGACCGTGCTGGGGATGGTCGAGCGCGGCGGGCGGGTGCGCCTGCGAGTCATCGCGTCGCGCCGTGGAGAGCCGCTCAGTCGAGAGGTGCGAGCGCATCTGGACCCGGCCGCGTTCATGCTCACCGACGATTGGGTTGCCTACAAACCGCTGCGGCGCGAGTTCGCCCACGCCGTGATCAACCACTCGGCGGGGGACTACGTGATCGGCAACGTCCACACCAACACGATCGAGGGCTTCTTCGGGAACCTGAAGACCGGGATGCGAGGCACCTACAAGAAGGTCTCGCCCAAATACCTCCAGTCCTACCTAGACGAGTACGCGTGGCGGCACAACAATCGCTTCCACGGCCAGCGCTCGATGTTCCATGCACTCGTCAGGGAAGCGGCGCGGCAATGAGCGAGGCAACCGCGATCCGGCGGATTCAGTCGGCCGTCCGCAAGCGGGCGAAAGCCGACGAGGCAAAACGGGAGGCGACTGAGCAGCTGCGAAGTGCTTGTCGCGAAGCGCAAGCAGCGAAAGTGCCGATCACTCGGATTGCTTCTGAGGCCGGTCTTTCTCGTCAGGGCGTTTACGACCTACTGGGGGAGCGACCTTCCTCATAGCGGCGTCGAACTCGCCTTTGGTCGGCACAGGAACCTCAAGCCCCTTCGGCGTCCTCTCCGTGCGGCGCTTGGCAGCCATTACCAACAGGCTAGCTTGACCGATCCCGGCAATTATCAATTCGCGACACGTAGTCGATCTGACGCACGGGGGCACGGCCCCGAAGGGATGGGCTTACGGCAGCGGAGGCGGCGGCGGAGATTCGAAGCCGAGCATCCCAACCGTCACCGGGACGACCTTCTCGCCCGATGCGGCAAGCCGCTCGCGGGCATCGTGGCGGATCTGTTCAACTTCGCCGTAGGTGCCGGCAAGGGTGCCCATCAGTTCTGACCAGCCGCGCTCGTCTACCTCCATCGCGATCCAAGTGAGATGCCGGTCTGACCGCGAGTCAAAGGTGTGGGCGATCATCGCCCCCTCGGCCCTGGCGGCCAGGCCCTGGTACATCGTGCGGGAGATCAGGCAGCGCTCCCGCTGGGTCAGGGCAGTCCATTCCTCATCGGTGAAGTAGGCGCGGGCTCTACTGGAATAGAGGTGTTCGGTCGCGCCTCGGCGTGGAATCCGTTCCTTGATCTCGATGCAGTCGTATTCCAGAAGCTTGCGGAAGTGGTAGCTGAGCTGGGAGAGCGTTTTCTGTGAGTGCTCCAACTCTGGAGCAAAACCCATCTGCATGAACTGGGATGGGCTTATGTCGCGCTCGTTGACGACTTCCAAGATGCGGACCCGGATCGGGTGCCGTAGCGCCTCTGAGGCGGGCACCTTCCCAGCTTCAGCCTTCTCTTCGGAACCCTTCTCAACGTTCACCGCTAGCCCTCCCGATCAGTCGAATTAACCACAGCGGTTGCAGACTAATCGAGTAACAGCTGCAGATGGGAGGGAAATGCGGACGCCCGATGTTTCAATAGGCGCGGGCTGATTGAAATAGCCGCCTTTAGCGGTGGCTCAGCCTTGCGAAAGGAGGGGGCCGCATTGAGCATCTCGCGCAGCAGCATCACGATCCCGCGCTCTGCCATTAGCAAGGGCAACTAGCGCTCAGTGAGGCGGTCGGGCGCCAGCGCGATGGATGGATCAGCGCGGCGTCCCGGCTGCCATGAGCCCGCTCAGTCAGGCCGCTTATACAGAGAAGGGATAAGTGTGACGCAGGTCACACCGCCTAAGCAATAGAATTCGGCGCCCTACGCTGAACGACCTGTGGCAGACGACGCGAACAAGGTAAACGGGGCTGACGAGGCCCCCATCAAGGAGCGGGTGAAGCCCGACCCTCCCGGCTATTTCGAGGGGGAGTCGATGACGCGCCGCCACGTCTTCACGGTCGCCTCGCAGGCGCTGGGAGGCCTTGCCGCCGCCGGAATCGTATTGCCCGCCGTCGGCTTCGCGGTCGCCCCGATCTTCCACCGCGGCAAGGAGCGCTGGGAGGGGGTCGGGCCGGTCTCCGACTTCGTCGAGGACACCTACCGCCAGGTCGTCTTCACCGAGACCGAGGGCATCGGCGACGCCGGCAAGACCACCGCCTACGTGCGCAAGAGCTCAGCTGACCTGGAAGAAGAACCCGGAAAGTTCGTCGCCGTCTCCAACCGCTGCGCCCACCTCGGTTGCCCGGTCCGCTTCGTCGAGGCGGCCGGCAACTTCATCTGCCCCTGCCACGGCGGCGTCTACGACTTCCAGGGCAAGCGGATCGGTGGCCCGCCGGTGCGCCCGCTCGACCAGTTCCAGACCCGCGTCCGCAAGGGCCAGGTCGAGCTCGGACCGCGCTACAGCGTCACCTCGCAGATGGAGCCGGTCCGCGCCCGCGACCCGGGGGAGTTCACCGGCGGGATCTGGGAATACCTCTACCCGCCGCGTCCGTCCACCTTCCCAGCGCCCTGATGCCGAGCTTCCCGAAACCCAAGATCCCGGACGCCGTCGTCCCCCCGCCCCTGCGCAAACCGGCCAAGCCGGGCAGTGGCGGCACCCCCAAGGGCCAGGCGCCGTCCGATCTGAAGGAGCAGCCGGAGCGCAAGACCGCCGGCGACAAGCTGCTCGACGTCGGCAAGGAAGCGCCGATCGACGCGCTCGGCTGGGTCGACCAGCGGCTCGCCGCCAGCGGCTTCCTCACCGGGATGCTGTTCCGCAAGGTGCCGAAGGGGACCAACTGGTTCTACACGCTCGGCTCGGCGACGCTCTTCGCCTTCATCGTCCAGGCCGTCACCGGCGTCTTCCTGGCGATGTTCTACACGCCGTCGGCCACCCAGGCCTACTCCTCGATCGCCCACATCAACAACGAGGTCCCGCTCGGCCAGTTCGTGCACGGGATGCACAAGTGGGGATCGAGCGTGATGGTGATCCTGATCTTCCTCCACATGGGGAGGACCTTCTTCTTCGGCGCCTACAAGTACCCGCGCGAGCTCAACTGGGTGATCGGCGTGGTGCTGCTGATCCTGACGATGACGATGGCCTTCACCGGTTACCTGCTGCCCTTCGACCAGCGCTCCTTCTGGGCCTCGATCGTCGGCATCAACATCAACGGCACCGGCCCGGTGGTCGGTCCCTACCTGAGCGACTTCCTCCGCGCCGGGCCTGAGCTCGGGGCGACGACCCTCTCCCGCTTCTACGCGATCCACATGCTGCTGGTGCCCGGGGCGATCATCGCCCTGATCGGCGCCCACATGTACCTGGTCGTCAAGCTCGGCACCACGGCGCCGCCGTGGGTCAAAGCCGAAAAGCCGAAGGTCGCCGCGCCGGTCGCCCAGCTGGACGCCGGTGCCAACGGCAACGGCCGGGTCAACGGCAACCGCGTCGACGGTGCCCCGGTCGACGGCGAGGGGAACGGAGCGCTGTGAAGCCCCAGGACAAGCAGTCCTACCTCGAGGAGTACGAGCTTCTGAAGAAGAAGGGGAAGCCGTTCTTCCCCTACGCGGTGATGAAAGACTCGGTGATGGCGCTGATCGTCGTCGCCGTGATCATCGCGATGTCGATCATCCTCGGCGCCGAGCAGGGGCCGAAGGCGGACCCGACCTCGACCACCTACGTGCCGCGTCCGGAGTGGTACTTCTTCTTCCTCTTCGAGCTCCTGCGCGTGATCAAGCCGCCGGAGCTGGTCCCGATCGCGACGATCGGGATCCCGACGATCTGCATGGTCCTCTTGCTGCTGCTGCCGTTCTACGACCGCGGTCCGGAGCGCCGCCCGGAGCGCCGCCCGATCGCGACCACCGCAGGCATCATCACGATCATCGCGATGGGCTACCTCACCTACCTCGGCGCGACCGGCGGCTCGCCGACCGAGGTCGACATGAAGGTCTCGGCCAAGTACGAGCCGGGCAAGGAGGTCGTCGCCGGCGCCGGTTGCCTCGCCTGCCACAAGCTGGGTGAGAACGGCAACAACGGCCCCGGTCCCGAACTGACCCACATCGCCTCCCGGATCCCCCGGGCTGCGATCATTCGCTCGGTCGAAATCGGCCCGGGCATCATGCCTTCCTTCCGCGACCTGCCGCCGCAGAAGATCGAACAGCTCGCGGACTTCCTGTCCTCACTGGATTAGCTGGCCGGTAGGGACGGGGCCAGCGCCCTGAATCCCATGGACACGATCAACGACAACCGCCAATCGCCGGATTTCGCCGGCCAGGTCAACCGCATGTTCGACCGCGTCGCCGGCCGATACGACGCGCTCAACTCGGTGATGACCGCCGGGCTGCACCACCGCTGGCGCAAGCGGGCCGCGGCGCGGACGGAGCTGGGACCGGGGGACGCCGCCCTCGATATCTGCTGCGGCACCGGCGACCTCGCCCTCGAGCTGGCCAGCCTAGTCACCCCCGGCGGGCACGTCGTCGGCTGCGACTTCTCCGAGCCGATGCTCGACCTCGCCCGCGACAAGGCTGCCGATCGCGGCGCCGCCGGCATCCGCTTCGAGTGGGCCGACGCGCTGGAGCTGCCCTACGACGCCGAGCGCTTCGACGCCGTCACCGTCGGCTTCGGGGTTCGCAACCTCGCCGACCTCGACCGCGGCCTGCGCGAGATGGCGCGGGTGCTGAAGCCCGGCGGCCGCGCCGTGATCCTCGAGATCACCCAGCCGACCCGCCCGCCGCTCTCGCTCTTCTACTCGCTCTGGTTCGACCGGATCGTGCCGCTGCTCGGCGCCCTCTCCAGCAACCCGGAGGCCTACTCCTACCTGCCGGAATCCGTCCGCAGCTTCCCCGGCCCCCGCGGCCTCGCCGAGAAGATGGACGACGCCGGCTTCAAGGCGATTCGCTACACGGTGCTCGCCGGCGGGATCATCGCGATCCACAGCGGCGTCCGGGCGTGATCGGGGACGCCCACTCCGACATACGGGGGGCTATAGCCCCCCAAATCTCGGAACGATGACCCGCCCGTCCTCGGTTCCGCCCCCGGTAACCGCGGTCCTCGATGCCTCCAGCCGCTGGCTGCCGGCGCACCTCGGGGAGGTCGAGGAGCTGCTGCGCGGGTCCGTCCGCGACCACGGCGAGACCCTCGGCTCCGACGCCACCGCGACCCTGGAGGCCGGCGGCAAGCGCCTGCGGCCGATGCTCGTGCTTCTCTGCGCCGGCCCCGAGGGAAGCGCCGCCGCCGTTCCGGCGGCCACCGCGGTCGAGCTCGTCCACATGGCGACCCTGGTCCACGACGACGTGCTCGACGCCGCGCCGCTGCGCCGCGGCCTGCCGACCGTCGCCGCCACCTCCGGCCGCGAGCGCGCCGTCGCCACCGGCGATCTGCTCTTCTCCCGCGCCTTCGCGCTCCTCGCCGAGGCCGGCGACGCGCGCTCGGTGGCGCTCCTCGCCGACGCCTCGGTGGCGCTCGCTCGCGGCGAGCTCGCCCAGCGCCGCGACGCCTTCGACCTCGGCGTCGGCGAGGAGCGCTATCTCTCCCGCTGCCGGCTGAAGACGGCGCGCCTGTTCGAGTGCGCCTGCCTGCTCGGCCGTGACGAGGAGGCCCTGCGCGAGTTCGGTGCCGAAGTCGGCCTCGCCTTTCAGCTGCTCGACGACGTCCTCGACGTCAGCGGCCCGCCGGAGCGGACCGGCAAGGCGCGCGGCACCGACCTGCTCGACGGCACGGTGACGCTGCCGCTGATCGAGGCGGCGAAGAGCGATCCCGGCATCCGCGAGGTCGACCTGCGGGCGCTCGACGCGCAGAGCGCCGAGGCGCTCTGCGACCGGATCGCCGCCACCGGAGCGCTGGAGCGGGTACGCGCCCGCGCGATCGCGATGGTCGCCGAAGCCAAGGGGGCACTGGAGCGGGCCCAGTTCGCCCACGAGCAACGCCAGCTGTTGACGCTGATCGCCGACGGCGTGGTCCAGCGCTACAGCTGAGCGGCGCTACTGCTCCTGCTGGGTGGGGCGGACGAGGAGCTCGTTGATCGCCACGTGCCGCGGGCGCGTCACCACGTAGGCGATCGCGTCGGCGATGTCCTCCGATTGGAGGATGTCCATCTCGACGAAGCGTTTTTCGATCTCGTCGCGGACCTCGGGCCGGTTGTGGCTCTGCAGCTCGGTCGCGACGGCGCCCGGCTCGACCAGGGAGACGCGCAGGTGGCGCCCCGTCACCTCCTGGCGCAGGGACTCGCTGAAGGCGCCGACGCCGTGCTTGGTCGCGTTGTAGACGCCGCTGCCCTTGCGGGCGATCCGGCCGGCGACGGAGGAGATGTTGACCAGGTCGGAGACGCTGCGGGGATCGTCCTCAGCGGCCTTCAGCAGGTGGGGGAGGGCGGCGTGGGTGGTGTAGAGGAGGCCGAGCAGGTTGACCTCGACCATCTGCTCCCATTCCTCGACAGGGGCGCCGACCACGGGCCCCAGCAGCATCACGCCGGCGTTGTTGACGAGGACGTCGAGGCGGCCGAGCTCTTCGACGGCGCGGCCCACCGCCGCGCTCGCCTGCTCCCGATCGCTGACGTCGGCCTCGATTGGGAGTGCGGTGCCGCCGCTGTCGGCGATCTCGCCACCGAGCTCCTCGAGCCGCTCGGCCCGCCGCGCCACCAGCGCCACCTTCGCGCCACGCGCGGCCAGCGCCCGCGCGGTCGCCTGGCCGATGCCGCTGGAGGCACCGGTGACGAGGGCGACGGTTCGATCCAGCTCGTGGGAGGGGACAGGCACCGGACGCCTATACCCGGGGACCGCAGGCCCCACTCGCCGGCCGAGGCGAGCCGGAAAGTGATCCGGGTGGCGACCCACCCCGTTACCATGGGCAAGATGCCAGGAAACATCGGACTTCCAGAGATCGCCATCGTCCTCGTCATCGCCCTGCTGGTCTTCGGGCCGAAACGGCTGCCGGAGCTGGGCCGCAGCCTCGGCCGCGGCATCCGCGAGTTCAAAGGCTCGATCGGCGGGGAGCACGACGACGACGAGAAGACGGCGCTGGACGCGCCTGAGCCGAGGTCGGCCCCGGAACCTCGTTCGGTGCCGGAGGCCGAGTCGGAGTCGGCCAAGGTCCACGGCGACCCCGCCGACGCGGAGATCGTCCGCAACAAGACCAGCTGAGGCCCCGCGAGGATGGCCCGCCGCGTCAGGGCAATCTCCCACGAAGATCGCCTCAGCCTCGTCGAGCACCTCGATGAGCTGCGCTCGCGGCTGATCGTCTGCATCGTCGTCTTCGGCGTCGCCCTGGCGCTCTGTTTCTGGCAGAACCACCTGCTGCTGGAAATCGCCCAGGGGCCGCTCCCGGACGATCATGACCAGCTGATCACCTTCGGCGTCACCGAGCCCTTCACCACGACGCTCACCGTCTCCGCCTATGGCGCCGTCGTCCTCGCGCTGCCGATCGTCCTCTGGCAGCTCTACGCCTACGTGCTTCCCGCCTTCAGCGAGACCGAGCGCCGGGTGGTGTTGCCGATCCTCCTGCTCTTCCCGTTCCTCTTCCTCGCCGGCATCGCCTTCGCCTACTTCGTGGTGATGCCGGCCGCACTCAACTTCCTGCTCGACTTCAACGACGGCCAGTTCAACATCCAGCTGCGCGCCCGCGACTACTACAGCTTCTTCTCGATGACCGAGATCGCCTGCGGCCTGATCTTCCAGCTTCCGCTGGCGATCATCGCCGTCACCCGGCTGGGGATCGTGCGGGTCGAGCAGCTGACCGAAAACCGCCGCTACGCCTACCTGGTGATCGCCATCGTCGCCGCCGCCCTGCCCGGAGTGGACCCGGTGACGATGCTCATTGAGATGGTTCCGCTGCTTGTTCTGTTTGAGCTGAGTATCCTGCTCGCTCGGGTCCTGGGACGTCCGGGACGGAGCGGAGGGATGGCTCAACCCTCCCCACAGGAGTAAGGGAGAGAGAAGTGGCTGGAGGCGACAAGGAGCACAAGATGCTGTTCGACCTGCGCAGCGGGCGCCGCGGCAGCATGGTCAAGGTCGTCTACGCCGTGCTCGCGGTCCTGATGGGCGCGAGCCTCTTCCTCACCGTCGGCCCGTTCAGCCTCGGCGAACTCTTCGGCGGTGGCAATAGCGCCGGCGACGCCGCCGAACCCTACGAAGAACAGGCCGATCGGATCGAAGTCCGGCTGAAGAAAGAACCGCAGAACCCCGACCTGCTGCTGTCCCTGACGCGGGCCGAGATCAACGCCGGCAACGCCGGCACGACGGTGGAACCGAACGGCGCCCAGTCGCTTTCGACGGAGGCGGTCGAGGCCTATCGCAAGGCGGATCAGGCCTGGTCGGACTACCTGAAAGCGACCGACGAACCGAGCTCGGGCCTTGCCCTGGTGGTGGCGCCGATGCAGCTGACGCTGGCCGAACTCGCGACCAGCTACCCGGAAGCCGAAACGCGGATCCACGCCGCTACCGAAGCGCAGAAGATCGTCGCCAAAGACCGCCCGACGGTGAACTCGCTCAGCACCCTCTCCTTCTACACCTACTTCACCGGCGACTTCAAAGCGGCCGATAAGGCCCGGGCCGAAGCGAAGCAGCTTGCCAACACGAAAGCCGAACGCGAAGCGATCGACAAACAGCTCGACGAATACGAAAAAAACGCCAGCTCCTACCTGACGGCCAAGAAGAAAGCCGAAAAGGAACAGAAAGCCGGCGGAGGTGGAGCGCCCGAAAGCCTCGAAAACCCGCTCAGCCCCTCCTTGGGTGGCGGCGGATTGGGCGAATAGGGGCGGCGTCGCCGCGCCGCGGTCGGATGGGCCGTGTTGGGCTCGAACCAACGACCTTGAGATTAAGAGTCTCCTGCTCTACCAACTGAGCTAACGGCCCGCGGACGGGCAAGTATAGGAAGGTCGGCGACTCGGGGAAGGCAGCTGGCGCCTACTTCGAGCGGCAGTATTTTTCGACCAGCCCGTCGATCACGGTGCCGTCTTCGAAGCTGAAGCGCCCGTGCGTCTGGAGGATGTTGTCGCTGCAGCGGGCCGAGGCGTAGCTGCGCGCCTCGCCGCCGGCCCGGTAGCGCCGCCCGATCTTGACGTCGACATGGGTGAGGGAGCCGAGACCGGCGGCGATCGGCGGGAGGTCGATGCGGGCCCGGTAGCGGAAGCCGCCGCGGCGCTGTTCGATCGGGACGAGGATCGCGTAGGTCTGGGTGGCGGGAACCGTCGTGCGGGTGTGCAGCACCGCGGTCGGCAGCCCGCCCGTGCGCGGCCCGTTGAAGATCGTCAGCTCCGAGCGCGCCAGCACCTCGCCACCTTCGACCGAGATCAGCGCCTCGAGGTGGCCGGTGCCGACGATCGCCCCCTTGCAGGTCCGTCGCGCTTCCTCGGTGCTCGCTGCCGCGATCGTCCCCGGCGAGCAGGTGGGCAGCCCGGCGACGCTGAGGCGGCCGTCGTGGTCGAAGTCGATCAGCGCCTGGCGCAGCGCCGAGGGCTTGCCGCCGCCTTTGGCGCTGAGGTCGACGTGCCCCTGGAAGTCGATCGGCGCGAAGCGGTGGCGGGGCAGCGCCTGCGGCTTGAAACCGCCGTCGGCCCGCAGGACCAGGTTTTCCACTTCGACCAGGGCGCCGCCGGCGCTGCCGCCGGCGACCGTCAGCGCGGCCGCGGCCAGAAGGGCAAGCCGCCTCAGCCGGGGGTGTGGCATGGCGAGGTGAGGGTCGTCGGGAAGTTGTCCCCGTTGGTGAAGGTCAGGACCCCCTCGACCTGCAGGCGCCCGCCGGAGCAGTGGGCGCTGATGAAGCCGATCTTCCGGCCGTTGCGCTTGCGGGTCGCACCGACCTTTGCTTCGGCGAGGGTCGCGGCGCCGAAGCCGCCGGCGATCTCAGGCATCTCGACCGCGACGTGGAAGCCGTAGCGGCCCTTGGCGATCCGCTCGACGAAGATCGGCACCAGTAGGGCCTGCGGCGTGGGGACGGTCTCGTAGGCATGGGCGATCAGGGTTGGCTTGCCGCCGGTCGGTGGGGCGTTGAAGAACGAGATCGGGGAGCTGATCTGGAACGGGGCCTTGCCCGGCATCGTCACCAGCGCCTTGCCGGTTCCCTTGCCGACCAGGGCGCCGGCGCAGCGCTTGCGCGCCTCGGCGGTCGTCGTTTCCTCCAGCTTGGCGAGGGTGCAGAGCGGGAAGTCCCTGTTGTTCACCCGGCCGTTCTTGTCGATCATGAAGTCGATCTTGCCCAGCGTCGGCGGCGTCGAACCGTCCTTGGTCCTGACCCGGGTGATGCTGCTGAGGGTGATCGGGGCGTTTGCCCTGGCCGGCAACTCCCTGGGCTCCATGCTCACCGTCGAGCTGACGCACAGCGGCCCGATGCAGGCCTCGATCCCCGAGGCCGTCGCGCAGGCGCCGAGCGCCAGCACGACGGCGAGGACCGCGACTCTGCGGAATCGCCCCTTCAATCAGCGCCCCGTACAGCGTTTGAACACGGAACCGTTGAGTTTGGTTCCGTCTTTGAACTCGGTCTGGATTTTCGCCTGCAGACGTCCGTCGGGGCAGCCGGCGTTGGCGAAGCTGAGCGTCTTCCCCTTGTAGGTCCATTTGCGGTTGACGGTCAGCTGGCCGTAGAGGGGGATCCCGGAGCCGCCGGCGATCTTCGGGATTTTCGCCACCGTTTTGAAGCCGTAGCGACCCGCATTTACCTTTTCGATCTCGATCGGGACGACGAAGGTGGTCGGGCCCGGAACGGTCAGGTGGGCATGGGCGAGGACCACGGGGTTGCCGTGTTTCGGCGCCGCGTTGAACAGGGTGATCGGCGAGGAGGCCGGGATTGGCGCCTGTTCGGGGAAGATCACGACCGCCTTGCCGAAGCCCTTGCCGACGATCGCCCCGGGGCAGAGCTTGCGCGCCTGCGCCGTGGTCGTCGCCGCAAGTTTCGCCGGGGTGCACTTCGGCAGGCCTTCGGTCTCGACTTCGCCGTTCTTGTCGAACCAGATCGTCAGCGTTTCCAGCACCGGCGGCGGTGAGCCGTCTTCGGTCTCGATCTTGCCGTAGCCGTGCAGCTTGATCGGCGCGAACCCCTTCTTCGGCAGCGTCGTCGGCGAGAAACCCCCGTCCGTCGTGATCACCAGGTTCGCCGCGCGCAGCTTGATCGCCACCGCCGAGCCGGCGACGACGAGCAGCAACAGCAGTCCCAACACATTCGCTCTTAACAGAGTCTTCCGCACCAAACCACTCCTCCCGTAGGCCTCTACCGCCAAACTACCAGCCGTGGGAAGGAGGATCGGCAGGGCACGGAGAGGTTCACCGCGCAATCGCGCGAACCGTGAGCAACCCTTCCTGCTCCGACATCCCCGCTCCGTGCTCGCCGTCGCCGCGATCCTGCTGGCTGGCCTGGCGGTGATCGGGACCGGCACCGAGGACCGCCTCGACCCGACCACGCTCGACGTGCCCGGCACCAAGTCCTCGCACGGCAACCAGATCCTGCGTGAACACTTCGGCGACTCGGCGCCGTTCGCGATCCTGCTCCGCGGTCCCGCCAAGGCGATCGACGAACAGGGCCCCGAGCTGATCGCGGCGCTGCGCGAGGACCCGCGGGTGACGACGCTCTCCCCCTGGGACACCGGCTCCGTGGAGCGGTTGCGGCCGAAGCCGACCAAGGCGCTGATCATCGCCGACTTCCACGTCGACACCCGCACCTCGGTGAACACGACCGTGCCGCACCTCGAAGCCGTCCTCGAGAAGCAGATCCACGCGCCGGTCGAGGCGACCCAGACCGGTTACGCCAGCCTTTCCCGCGCGATCCAGGAAGACAGCATCGATGCAACCCACCGGGGCGAGCTGATCGCTCTGCCCTTCCTGCTGCTGATCCTGCTGCTCGTCTTTCGCTCGCCGATCGCCGCCGCGATCCCGCTCGCCTTCGGGGCGATCACCGTCGTCGCCTCGCGGGGGATCCTGTACTTCTTCACCGGCTGGTTCGAGATCGACGCCTTCGCGCTGGTGGTCTGCACGATGATGGGCTTGGCGCTGGGAGTCGACTACGCGCTGCTGATGGTCTCCCGCTTCCGCGAGGAGCTGGCCGAAGGCAGCGAGCCAATCGAGGCGGCGCGGCTGACCCGCAGGCACGCCGGGCGCACGGTCTGCTTCGCCGGCAGCACCCTGCTGCTCTCGATGATCGTCTCCCTCTTCATCCTTCCCGGCTCGCTGCTCGCCTCGCTGGCCGGGACGGTCTGCATGGTTGTGATCCTCAGCGTCACGGTCGCGATCGTCGCGGGTCCGGCGATCCTCACCCTCCTGGGGCCGAACGTCGACCGCTGGCGGCTCGGTGCCACGGCCCCGGCCGGCGGCCGTTCGCGGCTGATGACGCTGGTCGGCGCGGCGCTGAAGAAGCCCGCCCTCGCGGCGGCGCTGATCGGCGGCCTGCTCCTCCTCCTTGCGCTGCCGGCGATCGGGCTGAAGACCGGGCCGCCGGATCCCGAACAGCTCGCCAAGGATTCCCCCGCTCGCCAGGACGCCGAACTCGTCGACAGCGAAATCGGCCAGGGCTTCGACGCCCCGTTCCAGGTCGTCGCCGTCTCCGACGAAGGGCCGATCACCGACGCGAAGAGCTTCGGCGCACTGGAAAACTTCCAGCGCAAGCTGGCGGAGCTGCCGGGCGTCCAGGCGGTGATCGGGCCTGCCCCCGCGGTGCAGCGGATACAGCCGCTGAAAGACCTCGGCAATTCGGTCCTCTCCTCGGAAGGGGAAATCGCCCAGGTCAAACAGCTGGGCCGGTTGGGCCGCGAACTCGGCGTCGCCGCCGGCGGGGTCGGCCAGCTGCGGGAAGGCATCTCCGAAGCGAGCGATGGCGCCGGCCTGCTTGCGCTCGGCTCGGACCGTGCCGGCGAGGGGGCGCAGCTGATCGCCAACGGCCTCGGCCGGGCGACCAAGGGCAGCCAGCGGGCGATCGACGCTCTCGATCGATTCGCCAAGGGCTCCGAACGGCTGACCGACGCGCTCGGCACGGCCTCCTTCGGCGCCCTCAGCCTCAAGCTCGGGCTGCGGGACACGATCATCCCCAACCTCGAGCAGAACCCGCTGCCGCTCTCGCGTGAAGTTCAGAAAGGGCTGAACGCGGAGGCGAACGAAAAGCTGCCGGAACTGATCGCTCCGGCGCGGGTGACCGAAGAACAGGCGAAGGAGGCGCTGGCCCGGTTGCAGGCGATGAGCGTCGGCAAATCGGACCCCGAATACGCGGCGGCCCTGGAAGCGGCACGCAGGGCGGTCGCGGCGCTCAGCGGCATCGACCCCGTTTCCGGCACCCCGTATGACCCCGTCCCCGAGACCCCGGAGGTCGAGCCCTACACGGGGCTCGTCGCCGAGCTGACCGCGCTCGACGAACGGCTGCTCGACTACCACGACAAGTCGAAGCGAACGACCTTCTGGCTGGTCTCGACCAAGAACCAGCTGCAGCAGCTCCTGGTCGGAGCAGAGAAACTCACCACCGGGCTGGAAAAACTGCACGGCGCGAGCGAACGGCTGACCGAGGGCTCCAAGCGGCTGGCGAAAGCGGCGGGCACGCTCGGGGACGGGCTCACCCAGCTCGGGGGCGGCGCGGTGAGGCTGGTCTCGGGGCTCGACGACCTCGGCGACGGCGCCGAAGCGCTGGCCGAGGGCCTGGCGAGCGGCGTCGACGAAACCGCGCCGCTGGAAAGCGGGCTCGACGAAGCGAGCGTGCAGGTGCTGACCAGCCGCAAACGCATCCGCGACCAGGCCGGCCAGGTCGCCGAAGCGACGCCGGGCCTGTTCAACTCTGGCTACTTCGTCCTCTCGGCGCTTGACGGCACGCCGCCGAGCATCCGCACGCAGGTCAACGAAACCATCGACCTCGAACGCGGCGGGCAGGCGGCGACGATGCTGGTCATCTCCGACCACAGCTTCAACACCCCCGGCTCGATCGAGCTCAACCAGCGGCTCAACGACGACGCCGCCGAGCTGGCCGACAAATCCGGCCTCGAGACCGGCGTCGCGGGTGCCGCCGCGCAGCTGAACGACTACAGCCGGATCACCCGGGAGCGGATGCCCTGGGTGGTGATCGCGATCACGATCGCCACCTTCCTGGTGTTGATGATCGTCCTCCGGGCGCTGCCGCTGGCGGCGATCGCCGTCGGCCTCAACCTGCTCACGGTCGCGGTCGCCTTCGGCGTCCTCACCATCCTCTTCCACATCCCCGACGACTGGCCGCTCGGCGGCCACAACTACGTCGACGCGGTGGGAGCGACGCTGATCTTCGGCCTCGTCTTCGGGCTGTCGATCGACTACGCCGTCTTCCTCCTCAGCCGGATGCGCGAGCACTACGACGCCCACGGCGACAATGCCGCCGCGGTCCACTTCGGCCTCTCCCGCACCGCCGGCGTGATCACCGGCGCGGCGCTGATCATGATGGTCGTCTTCATCGCCTTCGCCGGCGCCCCGATCGCCACCGTCAGCCAGCTCGGCGTCGGCCTCACCGTGGCGGTCATCCTCGACGCGACCGTCGTCCGCATCGTCCTCCTGCCGGCGCTGATGCTCCTGCTCGGCGACCGCGTCTGGTGGTTGCCGAAGCCGCTGGAGCGGATCATCCCCAAACTCAGCGTCTAGGAACCGTCCAGCGCGTAGAAGGTCTGGGTCGCGCCGCGGACGGTTTCCTCGGGGGCCGCTTCCGCGGCCCCCTGTTGACGAGTGCCGGTGCCGCTATTTCGCCTGCTTGCAGCTCTGCTTCGAGTAGGCGGTCAGGGCTTGGCCGTCGCGGTAGGTGAACGCACCGCGGGCCTTCAGCTTCTTCGAATTCGCGCACTTGGCCGAGATGAAGCTGCGCTGGACGCCCTTGAAGCGCCACTTTTTCTCGATCTTGACCTGGAATTCCTTCAGCGCGCCGGTTCCCCCGGCGATCAGCGGGATGTCGAGGTCGAGGCGTGGCCCGTAGCCTTCCTTGCCGTAATTCGAGACGGTCCCGGTCAGCACCAGGCTGACCTGCAGTGGGGTCGTCCCGTAGGTGTGGAGGATCACCGTCGGCTTGCCGCCCTGGGGAAGGCCGTTGAAGGCGGTCACGGTCTGCGGTACTTCGTAGACCTTGCCGGATCTGAGATAGGCGAGCGCGTGGCCGCTGCCGATTTTCGCCGAGCGGCAAGCTCGTTCGGCGCTTTCGGTCGATTGGTTCTGCAGCAGCCCCGAATCGCAGGTCGGGAGGCCCTTGGTGTAGATCCGTGCGTTGCGGTCGAAGTCGATCGTCGCGTGCACCGCCGGGACCGGGACACCGCTGGGATCGGTGCTCGAAGTCGTCAGCGTGGTGACTTCGAGGCTGCCCGGGGTGAAAGCGGTTTTGGAAAGCTTTTTCGGCCTGATCTGTGAATCAATCGCCTGGGTGTTGCCGTTGGGCCCGGCCACGGTAGGCCCGGCCCAGGCCGCCGTGGCTGCGATCACGGCCGCCAGGACGGCGCTGGCCCCGACTAGAAATGGACGTCTGCGCATTGCTCGCTCCTAACCTCGGATTTGGCGGCGCCTCTCCCATCTCCCTCGAACCGCTCCCCCAGCCAGAGTAGCGCGTTGATTTCCAGTTAAGTCCCTGCTCTGGCGGAGCTTGCCGGGGGACCCCTCGGATACGATCTTGCGGCTGTTCTACCGGGTCGGAGGGGCCGGGGAACCTGAAAGCAAGCGACGATTCGTGGCTGCCAAACCTTTAGGCGAGGAGCGAGGCCCGGCGGCGAGCCGGGGAACTACCCCAGCCCGGATTGCGGTGATCGCGGCCCTGGCGGTGGCGGTGATCGTCCTCGCGGTGATCTTCTTCGGCGGTGGCGGCGGCCACAAGTACACCCTCGTCTTCCAGAACGCCGGCCAATTGGTGCCTGACAACCAGGTCCTGATCGGCGGCTCGCCGGCGGGCACGGTGGAAAGCATCGGCCTCAGCGACGACAACCTCGCCGAGGTCCACGTCTCGGTCGACCAGGAGCTGCACGAAGGCACCACCGCCGTGATCCGCGCCACCTCGCTCTCCGGCGTCGCCAACCACTACGTCTCGATCAGCCCTGGCCCGAACAGCAACCCGGCGCTCGACGACGGGGCGGAATTGGGGCTGGCGTCGACCACGACCCCGATCGACATCGACCAGTTCTTCAACACCTTTCCGCCGCCGGTGCTGAAGGGGCTGGAAAACTTCATCAAAGGCAACGCGGCGATCTACTCCGGCCAGGGCAAGAACGCCAACGACTCCTACAAGTACTTCGGCACCGCGCTGAACCGGGCCAGCGCCTTCGCCGGTGAACTGAACGCCGACCAGCGGCTGCTCTCCCGCTTCGTCGTCAGCACCTCGCGGCTGACCACCGCCGTCGCCGGGCGGGGCGAGCAGCTCTCGAGCGCGATCTCCAACGCCAGCACCGCCTTCGACGCGATCGCCGGGCAGACCGCCGCCTTCGACGCGACCCTGCGGCGGCTGCCGCCGGTGATGCGGCAGTCGAACACCACCTTCGTCAACCTGCGCGCCGCGCTCGACGACCTCGAACCGCTGGTCGACACCGCCAAGCCGGCGACGAAGAACCTGGCTCCCTTCCTGGCCGAACTGCGGCCCGTCTTCCAGAAACTGGTGCCGTTCACGCGCAACCTCAAACTCGTCGTCAGTCAACCCGGCAAGGGGAACGACCTCGCCGACCTGCTGGCGACGCTGCCCAAGGTCCAGAACCTGACCTCGAGCGCCTTCCCGCACTCAGAACAGGCGATCGCCGACTTCCAGCCGAACCTCAACTTCATCCGCGCCTACACGCCGGACCTCTTCAACGCCTTCAGCAAGCTCGGCCAGGTCGCCGGCTACTACGACGGCAACGGCCACTACGTGCGGGCGGCGACCGCCGGGCAGAACCTCTTCCGCTATGACGCCGGCAGCTCCGAACTGCAGCCGATCACCAAATCCGAACAGTACGCGCAGTTCGAAGACGTCCGTCCCCACACCCGCTGCCCCGGCGGCGCCACCCAGCCCGCCCCCGACGGCTCCAACCCCTGGGTCGGCGGCGGCAGCGTCGACTCCTCCGAATGCAACCCCGGCGACGTGCCACCCGGACCATGAGTAGGCGGGCGATACTCGCGCTGGGCCTGGTCGCGGCGGTGGTCGTGGTCATCCTGCTGGTCTCCGGCGGCGGCTCCTCGGACGGCTACCGCGTCCGCGCCGTCTTCGACAACGGCGGCTTCATGGTCAAAGGCGAGGAGGTGCGCGTCGCGGGCGCCACCGTAGGGGAGATCGAATCGGTCGACGTCTCGATGCCCGGCGAGCCGGTCGCCTACGAAAACGGCAAGGCGGTCGAAAAGCCCGGCAAGGCGATCATCGTGATGAAGATCAATGACCCGGGCTTCCAGGACTTCCGCAGCGACGCTACCTGTCAGATCCGGCCGCAGTCGCTGATCGGCGAGAAGTTCGTCGACTGCCGCACGACCCTGCCGCGGGCGCCGGGGGCCGAGCCGGCGCCGGCGCTGAAGCAGATCCCCGACGGCGAGACCGGCGAAGGGCAGTACCTGCTGCCGCTCGGCAACAACGGCACCAGCGTCGACCCGGACCTGATCAACGACATCCAGTCGCTCCCCTACGCGCAGCGCTTCCGCCTGATCTTCAACGAACTCGGCGCCGGCCTCGCGGGGCGCGGTGAAGACATCGAGGTCCTGGTCAAGCGAGCGAACCCGGTCCTGCGCGACGTCGACCGCCTCTTCGGCATCCTCTCCGCCCAGCGCAAGCAGCTGGCGCAGCTGGCGAGCGACTCCGACACGATCCTCGAGCCGCTCTCACGCGAGCGGGCAAGCTTCACCGGCTTCCTCTCCAACGCCGGCGCCGCCGCCGAAGCCAGCTCCGAAAAGGGACCGGAACTGGAAGAGGCGCTGCGGAAATTCCCCGTCTTCCTCGGCGAGTTCCGCAAGACGATGGTGGACCTGAAGACCTTCTCCGACGCGGGCACGCCGCTGTTCGAAGACTTCGGCACCGCGGCGCCGGCGCTGACCGACGCCACCCGGACGCTGACCCCGTTCTCCGAAGCGCTGACCGTCTCGCTGAAGAGCCTCGGCGACGCCGGTGAAGCTTCCGGGCCGATCTTCGCCGAAGCCGACCCGGTGGTGAAGAAGGCGCGCGACCTCGCCAAGTCCGGGGTGAAGCCGACCGCCGAACTGGCGAAGCTGCTGGTGAACATCCAACAGACCGGTGGCTGGGACGGCCTGACCAACCTCATCTACAACACCACCGCATCCCTCAACGGGTTCGACAAGTACGGGCACTTCGGCCGCTCGCGGATCACGCTCACGACCTGTCTCGAATACATCATCGCCGCCAAGGGCTATTCGGGCTGCGTCGCCAACTTCAACGGCCCAGAAGCCAATGCCTCCGCGAGCACTGACCCCGCGGCGCTGCTCCGCCTTCTCAGCGAAGGCCTCGAAGGGCAGAACGGGGGCACCGTCGTCGAACAGGGCCCGGCTGTCGGTGTCGGCCAGGGAGACAGCGCCGAAAGCGCCACCGGCTCGGAAGGCAAAGCCGGCGTCGCCCAGTCGTCGAAAACCGAAGGGACCGAACCCCTTCTCGACTATCTCCTCGGGCCATGAGAAATCGCAGCGGACTCAGCGGCGTCGCCAGCAGCCCGATCCTGGTCGGGGCGGTGACCGTGCTCGTCGTGATCGTCGCCGTCTTCCTCGCCTACAACGCCAACAACGGCCTGCCCTTCGTCTCCACCTACAACCTCAAGGCACGGGTTCCGAACGCCGACGCGCTGGTCAAAGGCAACGAGGTGCGGATCGGCGGCGTCCGCGTCGGCGTCGTCAAGAAGGTGGTTCCGGTCCAGGTCGGCAACGGCGAGGTCGCGGCCGAACTCTCGCTCAGCCTCGACAAGAACGCCGAACCGCTGCCGGTCGACTCGACGATCACGGTGCGGCCGAAGTCGGCCCTCGGCCTCAAGTTCCTGCAGGTGACGCCGGGCGATTCCGACGAAGGATTCGAGGCGGGGGAAACGATCCCGGTCAGCTCGGCCAAGCCGGAACCGGTCGACATCGACGAATTCTTCGACATGTTCGACGAACCGACCCGCGACGCGATCCGCCAGACGCAGGCCGGCTTCGGCAACGCCCTTGCCGGCCGCGGGCCGCAGCTGAACGAAGCGCTCGGCGCCCTGCGCCGCCTCGTCGTCAACGGCCAGCCGATCCTCCGCAAGATCGTCGAACCGAGCACCAACTTCGCCGGCTTCTGGAAGGCGCTCGAGAACCTCTCCGCCACCGTCGCCCCGGTCGCCGAGACCCAGGCGCAGATGTTCGTCGTCCTCGACCGCACCTTCGCCGCCTTCGCCCGCGTCTCCCGCCCCTACATCCAGGAAACGATCGAAAAAAGCCCGCCGACGCTGGACGAGGTCAACGCCGACCTGCCGGCGGTGCGCCCCTTCCTGCGCGACTCGGCCCGCTTCTTCACCGCCCTGCGTCCCGGGGTCAAAGCGCTGGCCGAAACCTCGCCGGTCATCGCCGAATCGCTCCATGCCGGCATCCCGGTGCTGAACGCCTCGCCGGTCCTCTACAACCAGCTGCAGCCGACGGCCGAGGCTCTCGTCGCCTTCCAGGAAGCTCCTGGCGTCTTCAACGGCCTCGACCTGCTGACCGACACCAACCGCGTCCTGAAGCCGTCGCTTGCCTACATCACGCCGAGCCAGACGGTTTGCAACTACTGGACGCTTGCCTTCAAAAACATCTCCAGCGCGGCAAGCAGGGGGAACGACAGCGGTCACTGGCTCGAATTCGTCTCCTACGGCCCACCGGAAGGGCCCAACAGCGAGAGTACCTTCGCCAGCGCCCCCGCGAATGAGGCGGGGAGCGACAGGAACCATCTGCATTTCAACCCAAATCCCCAGACCGCGGCGCCCGGGCAGGGCAAGGTCTGCGAAGCGGGCAACGAGAAGTTCGTCAAGGGCGAGACCGTTATCGGTCACGCGCCGGAACTCTGGGGAACCACCACCCGCGGGCAGGTCGAAGAATGAGCCGCCTCCCGGAGCGAGACAGGCGCGCGGCAGCATCCGGCTCCGGCCTCATCAAGTGGCGGCCGAGCAACGTCCTGATCGCGATCATCTTCATCCTCATCTTCACGATCGGCCCTTACCTGGCCTTCACCAAACACGTGCCGTTCACCAGCCACGGCTACGAACTGAACGCGACCTTCTCCAACTCGGCCAACATCGCCCTCAACTCGCCGGTGCGGATCGCCGGCGTCGACGTCGGCAAAGTGATCGGCACCGAACGCGACGGCGACAACACCAAGGTCAACTTCACCGTTGACTCCTCCGGGCGGCCGATCCACGATGACGCCTTCGCCGCGATCCGGCCGCGGATCTTCCTCGAGGGCAACTTCTTCGTCGAACTCGACCCCGGCAGCCCCAGCGCGCCGGAGCTGGACAGCGGCGGGACGATCCCGGTCAGCCGCACCTCGACCGCGGTCCAGATCGACGAAATCCTCACCGCCCTGCAGTCGCCGGTGCGGGCCGACCTCAGCCGCCTGCTCGAGAGCTACGGCACCGCGCTCACCCATGAGCCGACGGCCAAAGAAGACGAGACCCAGCTGCCCGAGGTCAAAGGCAGAACCGGAGCTGAAGCTCTGAACGGCGCCTTCCGGTACGGCGGCGACGCCGGTCGCTACAGCGCCCAGGTGACCAACGCCTTCCTCGGCACCCAGCAGAAGGATCTTTCCCGGCTCGTCTCCAGCGCCGGCCGCGCCTTCGGCGCCTTCGCCAGCCGCCAGCGGGACCTGCAGGGCCTGATCGTCAACTTCGACGTCTTCACCGGCGCGCTCGCCAATCAGGCGACCAATCTCTCGGACACGATCCGCCTGCTGGCGCCGACCCTGCGCGTCACCCGTGCCTCGCTGGTCAGCCTCAACCGGACCCTGCCGCCGCTGCGCACCTACGCGATCGAGTTCCGCCCCGCCGTCGCCGAGCTTCCCGACCTGATCAGCGCCTCGAAACCGTTCCTCGCCCAGGTGCGACCGCTGCTTTCCGGCAAAGAGGCGGGCGGCAGCGTCAAGCTGCTGCGCGAATCCACCCCCGCCCTCGCCGGCGCCGCCCAGGCGAGCAAGCAGAACACCGTGCCGCAGCTCAACCGGCTCAGCCTCTGCACCAGCAAGGTGATGGTCCCGACCGGGAACCAGGTGATCAACGACCAGTTCAGCACTGGTCAACCCAACTACCGGGAGTTCCTCTACAACCTCGTCAACTTCGCCGGGGTCGCGCAGAACTTCGACGGCAACGGTCCCTACGCGCGGGCGCAGATCGGGGGCGGGCCCGTGCTGGTCGGCGAACCGTTCCCCCAGGCGAACAAGAAAACCCTCAGCGAAAAGATCAACTACGCGCACACGATCGAAGACCCGCTCGGGACCCAGCCGCAGATCGCCGCCGCGCCGCCGCTCGAGCCCGATGTTCGTTGCTACACCAACCCCGTCCCCGATGCCAACGGACCGCTCGGTCAGGTTGGCGCGCCATCTCCCTCGGTCGCGGGGGTGAATCCATGAGCGCCCCGGAACCCAAAGTCAGCCGTTCGCAGCATTTCCGCGCCTGGCTCGGGAGGCAGGCACGCGGCCACCGCAAGGACACGATCGCGATCTTCGTCCTTGCCCTCGCCGGCATCGTGATGATGCTCGGGATCTTCACCCAGCAGAAAGCCTCGCTCCCCGCCTGGCTGCCGCTGGTCGGGGAAGAATTCGAACACATCAGCGCCGAGTTCTCGACCGCCCAGGCGGTGACGCCGGGTCAGGGCCAGGCCGTCGACATCGCCGGCATCCAAATCGGCAAGGTCACCTCGGTCGACCTCGAAAACGGCCACGCCGTGGTCGGGATGGACATCGAGCCCCAGTACATGGAGCTGATCCACCCCGACGCCAGCTTCCTGCTGCGGCCGAAAACGAACCTCAACGACATGATCGTCGAGATCGAACCCGGCAGCGAGAAGGGCGAGGTCGAAGACGGCGCCCACTTCGACCTCACCCAGACCGAACCGAACACCAACCTCGACGCCTTCCTCGCCACCCTCGACGCCGACACCAGGCAATACATCCAGCTGCTCGTCGCCGGCGGCGCCCAGGGGATCGGCGGCCGCGGCAAGCAGCTGTCCAACGCGCTGCGCCGCTTCCAGCCCTTCGTCCACTACACCGCCAAGCTCAACAAGGCGGTCGCCGCCCGCCACGTCGCGCTCTCGAACGTGATCCACAATTTCGGGCTGCTGACCGAGGAACTCTCCCGCCACGACACGGCCGTCAAGCGCTTCGTCACCTCCTCCAAGGACGCGCTCGGCAATTTCGCCAACCAGCAGCAATCGGTGCAGGCCGCCTTCGAGGAATTCCCCTCCGCCCTGCAGGCCGCGCGCGCTGGCCTCGCGAGCTCCAACCGCTTCTCGCAGGCGGCCTACCCGACCCTGATCAAGCTGATCCCGCAGGCCCAGGCGCTGACGCCTGCCTTCAAGGCGACCGAGCGCCTCTTCAGCGAAACCACCGCCCCGATCCGCGATCAGATCCGGCCCTTCGTCCGCCAGACCCGCCCGGTCCTCACGCACGGCACCGAAGCCGCCAAGCCCTTCGAAAAGACGGTGCGCAGCTTCGGCAACTCGCTCGGCGGCTTCAATTCCTTCCTCAACGAGCTCAGCTACAAGCCGAAGGGATCGCGCCAGAGCTACCTCTTCTATCTGCCCTGGCTCAATCACAACTTCAACACCGTCTTCAACGTCCAGGATGCGGGCGGTCCGCTGCTCCGAAGCTTGACCTTGATCTCCTGCACCGGCGCCGACCTCGGGTATGGCTATGCCGGGCAGCAGACCGAAAAAGGAAAGCCGTACCTGCAGACCCTGATCGAATTGATCGGGATACCGCGCAAAGAAGAAATCCCCGTCTCGTTCGCGACCAACACTGGGACGTGTGAATCGAAATGAGCAAGCGCGCCCCCAGCACCACGCAACTCCTGGTCATCACCGGCTTCGCGCTGTCCTGCTTCGGGATCCTGCTCTTCCTCTGGGTCACCTTCGGCGGGCCGACCCCGTTCCGTGCCAAGACCTACGAGGTCAAGGTTCCCTTCAACGAGGCGACGCAGCTGGCCGAACAGTCGGACGTCCGCATCTCGGGAGTCAACGTCGGCAAAGTCCAGAAGATCGAACTCTCCCCGGACGGCAGGCAGGCGCTTGCGACCGCGGCGATCGACGCGCAATACGCGCCGCTGCCGGAGTCGACCCGGGCGATCCTTCGCACCAAGACCCTGCTCGGCGAGACCTACATCGAACTGACGCCGGGCTCGCGTGAGGGTCCGGAGCTCGCCGACGGAGGCACTCTGCCGGAGGCGAACGTCGCCGAATCGGTCCAGCTCGACGAGATCTTCCGCGCCTTCAACCCCCAGACCCGGGCCGCCTTCCAGGAATGGATGCAGGAAGCGGCGGTCGCGATCAACGGCCAGGGGCAGAACCTCTCCTACGCGATCGGCGGCCTCGAACCGACCTTCACGGAATTCGACAAGCTCTTCCGCGTCCTCGACAGCCAGCGCCTCGCGGTCGGGCAGCTGTTCCGCAACGGCGCCACCACCTTCGAGTCCCTGCGCGGGCGGGAAGGGCAGCTCGCCGACCTGATCCAGAGCTCCAACGCCGTCTTCCAGACGACGGCCCGGCGCGACCGCGACATCGAAGCGCTGTTCCGCGCCTTCCCGACCTTCCTCGACGAGTCGCGCCTGACCTTCGCCCGGCTGAAAGAGTTCTCGGTCGACGCCGACCCGCTGATGAAGCAGCTGGTGCCGGCGGCGGAAGAACTCTCGCCGACGCTGATCGCCCTCTCGAAGCTGGCGCCTGAATCCAAAGCCTTCTTCGAAGGCCTCGGGCCGGTGATCAAGCGCGCCCCCAGCGGCTTCGCAGCCCTGCGGGAAATCTTCCGCGACGAATTCCCACCGCTGCTGCGCGCGGTCGATCCGTTCCTCCGCAACCTCAACCCGATCCTGACCGGCCTGAAGCTCTACAAAGTGGATCTCACGTCGTTCTTCGCCAACCTCGCGGCCACCTTCAACGGGACCCTCACGGTCGAAGGACAGGCGGCAGAACCGGCGCACTACCTACGCGCCCTGGGTCCCATGAATCCGGAAACGCTCGCTGCCTATCCGCAGCGGCTGGCCATCAATCGCAACAGCGCATACAGTCCGCCGAAGTGGGCTGAAGGCTTGGTAGCGGGCCTGCCGAGCTTCGATACGCGCCAGTGCACCACCGGCATCGTGGCCACCCTGGATCAGAACGACTGGGAAGACCCTGCCTTCAAAGAAAGGGCCGCCGTGTCGAAAAACTTCGTGACGGGCGCCATCACCCGAACCCAGGACGAAAACGCCAAAATCCTCTTCGAACGGATCCAGCAGTACGCCTTCGCCGGCCAGACCAGCACCGGCGCGATCGCCGCCCCGCCCTGCACCCAGCAGGCCCCCTTCGAACCGATCTACGGCAGCGGCCCCTCGACGCAGTACCAGCACACGTTCGAACAGTCCGGTCGCTGATCGAGAGATGCCGCTAGAAGGCGTTGGCGCCGATCATCGCGCCGACGATCACGACGGTCGCCGCGAATAGCGATCGCTGCAGAGAGTCGAAGCGCGCATCGATGCTGTTGAAGCGGGAATCGATGGCGTTGAACCGCCCCTCAATGGTGTGGAAGCGTGAGTCGACGTCCTTGAAGCGCGAGTCGACGTCCTTGAAGCGCGAGTCGACATCCGTAAAGCGCGAATCCACGTCCTGGAAGCGCGCGCTCATCTCCTCGCGCATTTCTTTCATCCCACTCTCCATCTTCCCCTCGACCCGAGCGAAGCCGTCGTCCATCTTCTTCTCGAGACGGGCAAATCCATCATCGACCTTCTTGTTGAGGTCGTCGAGGCGGTCGTCAGTCCACTTCTCTCTCGGCACCATTACAACCATGATCCTAGCGAAACCTTTCGTCTGCGCCTGGGCCGGTGAAGTTCATGCCTTGACTCTAGGCAGCAGGGGCGCACGTGGGGCGCGCTGAATGTCAGGGTTGTGGAGAGGAAACCGCGCCGATCTGACAACTAGCCAGGCGCCGGCTCCACTTCCCAGTCCGAGAAGTTCGCCGTGTCCGGTTCGATCGCCTCGCGGACTCGCGCCAGGGAGTCGTCCGCGGTGGGCGCCTCGACGGTCACGGTGTAGATCGGGCGGCCGATGCCGATCGTACCGCCGACTTTCGAGGATTCGCTGCTCGTAATCGGGAGGCCGGCTGTCGCCAGTCGCTCGCGCTCGTCCTTGGTCAGCATTCCTTTGAAACGGACGGCGAAGGCAAGCATAGCTCACCCTACCGACGGGGCAGGGTGAGCTAGCCGGGCGTCCTAATCGTTACTGCGGGCGCTCGTAGCGGAGGATCGAGACGCCGTCGCCGACGGACTTCGCCTCGACCAGCTTCAGCGCCCTCTTCGTCTCGCCCTCGGGGAAGAGGCGCTTGCCGCGGCCGAGCAGAACGGGGAAGACCATCAGCCGCAGCTCGTCGACGAGGTCGTTCTCGAACAGGGTCCGCGCCAGGGTGGCGCTGCCGGCGACGAGGATGACGCCGTCGACTTCCTCGCGCAGGGCGGCAATCGCACTGGCCGGGTCGCCGCTGAGGACGGTCGTGTTCTGCCAGTCCGGCCGCTCTAGGGTGGTGGAGACGACGTACTTCGGCATCTCGTTCATCTTCTTCGCGAAGCCGGCCTCGTCGTCGCGCTCGGGCCAGGCGGCCGCGAACCCTTCGTAGGTGACGCGACCGAGCAGCTGGGCCTCGGCCTCGAGCAGCTCGTCCATCTTGAACTTGTCGCCCTCCTCGCCGCGGCTGAAGTCGAAGGCCCAGCCGCCGCGGCTGTAGTCCTCGGCTCCGCCCGGGTCCTCGACGACCCCGTCCAGCGAGATGAACTCGGTTACGACGATCTTCCCCATGACGCTCTCCTTTGCTCGTGGAATCCGGCTCTTTCCGACTCCCTGTACCCGGACGACGAACAGACGGGGGAGAAATCGACAACGGCGGAACTTATCTCCGTGTGCCTTCTCGTCAAGCCATCAGGGGCCGGCTGCTGAAAGTCGACGCGCCGGAATGGGAGCCGCTGCTGAACTTCGCTCCCGACCACGTCGACGACTTCATGTGGATGGGGACGGTGCAGCTGACCGATGGCACGCGGCTGCAGGTGTACAAGCACTACTGGACGAGGAGCTCTCTCCACCTTGCCGCCGACGGGCGGGCGTTCGTCTTCGTCCCGAAGACGAGATACGAAGAGGTCAACCCGCCGTGGCTGCTGATGCGGGTGCTCAGACAACTAGTTGATCCCGAGCTTCGCTATTCTGTCCGACAGAATGTTTGGCCTGAGGAAGCACGGATCACCTTCGCTCGGTCGGCGACCAGGCATCGGATATCGCGAGAGCGCTCGCTGCACGTCGTCGAGCACTGCGGATTTCAAATTGTCAAACGGAGCTGGAACAGGGTGAACTCTGGCGTCGACCAGCGTGTTGTATTCCTCGGCGATGACCTCGAGCGAGTCCCACTCGAGGTCATCGCAGCCGAAAGGGACGAAGAAGATTTCCTGGTGATCCACGCGATGAACCTCCGGGACCGCTACCGAGGGCTCTACGAGGAGGCACGCTCATGGCAAAAAAGGTGAACAAGCAGGGTGAGAAGACCGAGGAGGAGTTGCGGTGGGTGACTAACTCGGGGTTGGTGATCACCGAGGAGATCGCCGAACAGATGGCGGAAGACTTGGAGAAGAACCCTCCGGATCTATCGAAATGGAAGCGCCGCTACGTCGGCCGACCCTCACTCGGTCCGAATGGCCCTTCGCCTCGCGTCAGCTTCCGGGCCCCGCCCGAGCTCTACGAGGCCGCGTGGGCCCGGGCCGACAAGGAAGGGCGTTCGCTCAGCGATCTCGCCCGCGAGGCATTCACTCGCTACATGGAAGCCTGACCGGCGGTACGGTTGACGGCATGGAGCGCGACGCGGCCTTGGAGGCTGTGTTCCTGCCGGTGCGACCGGCGAGCACGTTCGAGGAGACGGTGGAGCGCCTGGGAAGCGCGATCCGGCTCGGACTGCTGGTGCCCGGCGCCAAGCTGCCGCCGGAGCGGGAACTGGCCGAGCGGCTGCGAATCTCCCGCTCGACCCTGCGCCAGGCGCTGACGGCGCTGACGCAGAGCGGGCACCTCGTCTCGATGCGGGGCAGGAGCGGGGGGACCTTCGTCGCTGCCCGCCCGCCGCTGGCCGAGCAGGCCGGCGAGCCGCTCGACCAGGGCGCCTGGGCGGTGCTCGACTACCGGGTCGCGATCGAGTCGGGGGCGGTGCTGCTCGCCGCCGAGCGCGGCGGCGCGGCGCAGTTCGACCGGCTCGAGGAGCTGGTCGCGAAGATGGCGGGAGAGGTGGATAACTTCGAGGAGTACCGGCGCACCGACATCCGCTTCCACCTCGACGTCGCCGAGGCCGCGCGCTCGCCGCGGCTGCTGAGTGCGATGACCGACGTGCAGGCGCAGATGAGCGACCTGATCGCGCTGATCGCCCATCCGCCCGAGGTCCTCGTCCGCTCCAACGAGCAGCACGCGCGCCTGGTCGAGGCGCTGCGCAAGGGGGACGGCTCCCAGGCGGTGGGGCAGATGCGCGAGCACACCGAGGGCACCGAGCACATCCTCGCCGGCCTGCTGCCGGCACCTGTCTCCGCCTAGATGGGGCGCTTTAGTCAACCAGGGGTTTACAAACGCGCCTAGGCGCGGATGCGCTCGCCCTTCGGGTCGAAGAGCGGTTCGCTCGCGACCTCACCCTCGATCCAGCGGCCGAAGATCTCGACCTCGACCGCGGTCCCCGGCTCGTGCTCGGGCGGCAGGTAGGCGTAGGCGATCGAGCGCCCGACCGTGTAGCCGTAGCCGCCGCTCGTCACCCGGCCGCCGACCTCACCGCCGACGCGCACCGGCTCGTTGCCGAGCGCGATCGAGCGCGGGTCCTCCAGGGTCAGGCAGCGCAGCCGCGAGCGCGGGCCGCCTTCCTTGGCGCCGAGCAACGCCTCTTCGCCGACGAAGCCCATCGGCTTGTCGAGCTTGACGCAGAAGCCGACGCCGCCCTCGTAGGGGGTCTCGTCCGGGGTGATGTCGGCGCCCCAGACGCGGTAGCCCTTCTCGAGCCGCAGGCTGTCGATCGCCCGGTAGCCGCCGGCGAGCATCCCCTGCGGCTGGCCCGCCTCCCAGAGTGCCCGCCACAGCCCGAGCCCGTACTCGGTCGGGCAGTAGATCTCCCAGCCGAGCTCGCCGACGTAGGTGACCCGCAGCATCCGCACCGGCACGTTGCCGACCGTCGTCTCGCGCAGCGACATGTACGGAAAGGCATCGTTGCCGAGGTCCTTGGGAGTGAGCGGCTGCAGGACCTGGCGCGCCCGCGGTCCCCAGATGCCGAAGCAGGCCCAGCGCGAGGTGACGTCGTGGACCCGCACCTCATCGCCGCCGGGCAGGTGGCGCCGCATCCACTCGCGGTCGTGGTTGCCGAAGGCGGTGCCGGTGACGATCGAGAAGCGGTCCTCGGCCAGCCGCGCGACGGTGAAGTCGCACTCGATCCCGCCGCGCCCGTTCAGCATCTGCGTGTAGGTGATCTGGCCGACGCCGCGGGCGACGCGGTTGTCGCAGAGGGTTTCGAGGAACGCCTCCGCGCCCTCGCCCTCGATCTCGAGCTTGGCGAAGGAGCTCTCGTCGAAGAGCGCGACCGCTTCGCGGACGGCACGGTGCTCGGCTCCGATCGCCGGCGACCAGTGCTTGCCCGCCCAGCCGCGCGGTCGCAGTCCCTCGTCCCCGGCGCCGGCGTTGGGCTCGTACCAGTTGACCCGCTCCCAGCCGGACTTCTCGCCGAAGGCGGCGTCGTGCTCGCGGTGCCAGGCGTTCGCCGGGGAGATCCGCAGCGGCCGCCCCGCCTGCCGCTCGTGGTGCGGGTAGCGGATGTCGTAATAGGTCTCGTAGGTCTCCTTGATCCGCGCGTGGGTGTAGGCGGGGGAGCGGTACTGGGCGCCGAAGCGGCGGATGTCCATGTGCCAGAGGTCGAGGCTCGGTTCTCCCTCCGCGATCCACTCGGCGAGCGCTTTGCCGATTCCACCCGCCCCGGCCAGGCCGTGAGCGCAGAAGCCGGCGCAGACGAAGAAGCCGGCGACCTCGGTTTCGCCGAGGCAGAACTCGTTGTCAGGGGTGAAGGCCTCGGGGCCGTTGATCAGCTTGGTGACGGTGATCTCGTCCATCGCCGGGACGCGGCGCTTGGAGTTCTCGGTGATCTCCTCGAAGCGCTCCCAGTCCTCTTCCAGCAGCCGCCCGTTGAAGTCGGCGGGGATCGCCTCGACACGCTGCGGCCCTCCTGGCAGGAACGCCGGCTCGCTGCGCCGCTCGTAGCCGCCCATCACCAGCCCGTCGCCGTCCTCGCGGTAGTAGACGAGCAGGTCGGGATCCCGCAAAGTGGGCAAACGACCAGAAGTTCGCCGGACCTTTGATCCGGATAGCGGATCAAAGGTCCGGCGGACTTTCTGCTGTTGGCGCGCCTCGCGGACCGCGTCGAGCGGTTGGGTGACGAGGTACTGGTGGGACATCGGGATCAGCGGCACGCGGACGCCGGCCATGCGGGCGATCTCGGCCGCGTACATCCCACCGGCATCGACGACGACGTCCGCCTCGACGTCCCCCTTCTCGGTGCGGACGCACCGCACCCGGCCGTCGCGGACGTCGATCGCCGTCACCCGCGTGTTGGTGAAGATGCGGCAGCCGCCCTGGCGGGCGCCGTCGGCGAGGGCGTAGGTCAGCTGCGCCGGGTCGATGTAGCCGTCGGTCGGCAGCCACGCCGCGCCGAGCACCCCCTCGGTCGACATCAGCGGGAACATCTCCTTCGCCTCCTCGGCGCTGATCAGCTCCAGCGGCAGCCCGAAGGTCTTCGCCCAGCCGGCCTGGCGGCGCAGCTCCTCCATCCGCTCCTCGCTGGAGGCGAGGCGGATGCCGCCGCACTCGACCCAGCCCGGCTCGAACTCGGACTCTTCGCCCAGCCGCCGGTAGAGCTCGACCGAGTGCATCATCATCTTCGTCAGCGAGACCGAGCCGCGCAGCTGCCCGACCAGCCCGGCGCTGTGGAAGGTCGAGCCCGAAGTCAGCTGCGAGCGCTCGAGCAGGACGACGTCCTCCCAGCCGAGCTTCGCCAGGTGGTAGGCGAGCGAGGTGCCGCCGACGCCGCCGCCGACGATGACGCAGCGGGCGCGGTCGGGCAGCTCAGCCTGTTGCACCGGCCGCCTCCTCGAGCAGCTCCTCCAGCCGGCCGTCGCCGGCGGACTCGCGCATGCGGTCGAAGTGCTTCGCGCAGTAGGCGTGGAAGTCGAAGTCGAGCTCGGAGATCGTGCTCTGCAGCGCCCCCCACATCGCCTCGCGGAAGTCGGACATGAACCGCATCAGCTGCAGCGACGCGAGCCGCCGGTCGCTCGCCGGCGACTCGAAGTAGGCGCCGAGCAGGTTCGCCTCCTGGCCCTCGTCGAGCTCGTTATTGACCGCGAAGTTGCCGAGGTCGAAGTAGCGGTCGCCGCACCCCGCGTACTCCCAGTCGATGATCCGCACCCCCTGCGGCGAGCGGATGAAGTTGGCGGAGAGGAGGTCGTTGTGGCAGGGGACCGGCGCGTGCTCGGGGCCGACCAGGGCCGCTTCGACACGGTGCGCGGCGGCCATTGCCCACTCGTAGGAGTTCGGGACCTCGGCGCCGCGGCCGGCCATCCGCGCCGCGTAGGCCTCGACGATGCGGAAGCTGGAGAACTCGACCGGCAGCGGTTCCTCGCACGCGTGCAGCGCCCGCAGCGCCGCCGCCACCGCCGCCAGCGACTCCGGCTCGCGCAGCTCCGCGGCGCTCATCGGCTCACCGACGACGAAGCGGGTGACGAGGCACGGCGGGTCGTCGAGCATCGCCACCACCTCCGGCCCCACCCCGGCGCTCGCCGCCAGCTCCCCGGCCGCCCTCTCTGCGGTGCGGTCGATTTCCAGCAGCTCGGTGTCCTTGCCCGGCAGGCGCACGACGAGGTCCTCGCCGGCGAAGCGGACCCGGTAGTTGCGGTTGGTGATCCCACCCTCCAGCGGGACGGGGTCGCCTTCGATCTCGCCCAGTCGCGCTGAGATCGGTCCGAGGGTTTCTTCGAGAGAGGCCATGGGGGGCGAGGAGGAGATTCTCTCCTGCCATTGACATCGGTCAAGGGCTGGGTCTAGGCTCGCCCCGAACCGTTAGGTCGGTTCGGCACACCTTTTATCCCAGAAAAGCTTGGGTGGCTAATGGAAGGGAGAGGTTGATGGAGGGCAATGTCTCGTCCCCGAGCCGCGACGAACAACGACTCGCGGAGCTCGGCTACAAACAGTCTCTGAACAGGGCTTGGAGCGGGTTCTCCAACTTCGCGATCTCGTTCACGATCATCTCGATCCTCGCCGGCTGCTTCACGACCTACGGCCAGGC
>DATFQO010000055.1:0-17075 GCA_035264245.1 Solirubrobacterales bacterium | reverse complement strand
TAGATCGCGAAGGAGGGGATCTCGAGGCCGCCGATCGAGAAGGTGTGCTCGGTGTTGGTCGGCAGCGGCAGGAAGCCGAGCATGTTCGAGAACCAGATCCAGAAGAAGAGGGCGCCGATGAAGGGGAACCACTTGCGGGCCAGCTCGCCGTGGAGGCTGCCGCCGGTGATCGTGTTCTTGGTCAGGTCGTAGGCGACCTCGACCGCCGTCTGGACGCGGTTCGGCTTCTGCACCATCCGGCGGGCGATCCAGGTCATCGTCAGGATCGTCAGGGCGCTGGCGAGGACCAGGTAGAGGACCGCCTTGTTGATGCTGAGATCGATACCGGCGAGTTCGATCGTCACCCATGGTTCGAGTTTGAACTCGTTCTGCGGCTTGAAGGCTTCGTTCTTGCCCTCGCTGGGGAAGATCAGGATGAGGAGGATCGCGACGGCGATATAGACGCCGAAGCCGATCAGGACCTTGGCTTTGGTGCTGAGGCCGCTCTTCTCGGGGTCGCCGCTCCCGGCGGCGCCAGCCGGCGCCCGCATCGTTGCCGACTCCATGGCCTAGGCCCCCTGGCCCTCGGGCTGGTCGTCGAACAGGTGCGTCAGGCCCTGGGCGGCGAAGGAGATCGTGAAGAGGGCGAGCAGCAGGATCGCCGCGGCGAGGCCGGACTCCCGTTCGGCGATGCCGACGAGGAGGACGGCGGTGGCCATCAGCCAGACCCGGCCGAGGGTGCTGCCGGCGACGATGCCCATCGCCTTCTGCCGGTTGCCGTTCGCCAGTTCCTGCTTCATTCGGCGCTGCGCGAGCATCTGAATCCCCCGCTGGGTGAGCCAGACGGCGGCCGCGACGGCGAAGCCGAGCAGCGGCAGATCGCCGAGCAGGAAGACGGCGAGCGCGGCGAGCAGCGCGATTAGATCGACGTACTTGGGAGGAGACATAACAAGGAACGGCGCTCGGCTGGAGGCAGAGTGAGCGCAGGGGCGACTATATCCAAAAGGGCCCCGGAATGGCTTGCTCAAGCCACTTCGTGAGGGTTGCCACTACCTGGAGTCGATCGCTTCGAACTCGCCCGTCTCCGGGTCCACCGTCGGGAAGGTCCCGGTCTCCAGCTCCTCTTCGACCGCGCGCTCGATCTCCTCGGGCTGGGGCTCCGGAGCTCCCACCTGACGGCGCAGGGTGATCAGCTGGCGCAGCCTCGTCTGGCGCAGCTTGAGGATCTCCAAGACCTCCACCAGGTAGACGCTGGCGGCTAGGGCGAGGATCCCGAAGAGGGCGATGACGGCGGTCCAGAGCGGGTCGAAGTTGCCGTGGTCGTCGCTGTAGGGGACGAAGCGCAGGGCGAGGGCCAGCAGCGCCATCACCGCGGTCCAGCCGTAGAGGTAGAGCAGGGTGCGCCGCTGCGAGAAGCCGATGTCGGCCATCCGGTGGTGGAAGTGCCAGCGGTCGGCCTTGTAGATCGGCCGGCCGTATTTGAGCCGCTTGGCGACGACGAAGCCGGTGTCGAGGATCGGCACCGCGAGGATGATCAACGGCAGGAAGAGGGCGACAACCGCGTTCGTCTTCAGCGCTCCCTGCACCGCCACCGCCCCGAGGAGGTAGCCGAGCAGGTTGGAGCCGGTGTCCCCCATGAAGGTGCTGGCCGGGGGAAAGCCCCAGCGCAGGTAGCCGAGGGCGGCGCCCGCGGTCAGCGCGGCGAGAACCCCGGCGGCGTTGCGGTCGAGCGAGAGGGCGATCGTCGCCAGGGTGACGCCGGAGATCACCGCGACCCCGGCGGCGAGGCCGTCGACGCCGTCGATCAGGTTGATCACGTTGATCACCGCGACGATCGCGATCACGGTGCCGACGTCGCCGAGGTGGACGACCCCTCCCCCGGGCAGGGTGAGGAGATCGACCGTCCCAGGGGTGAGGCGGCCGAAGAAGGGGAAGGTGAAGTTGTCGACGGTGACGCCGGCCGAGACCGGGATCACGACGGCGGCGGTCTGACCGAGCAGCTTCACCGCGGCGGGGAGGTCGAAGACGTCGTCGAGCACGCCGACCGCGGCGATCGCCAGGGCGCCGATCAGGATCGCGTGGCTTTCGCCGTCGCCGGGGAGCCAGACGAAGCCGGCGACGACGACCCCGCCGAGGATCCCGAGGCCGCCCAGCTTCGGCGTCGGGGCGAGATGCAGCTTGCGCTCGCTCGGATAGTCGATCGCCCCGACCCGCAGCGCCAGCCACTTGGTCAGCGGCACCAGCGCCAGGGCGAGGACGCCGGCGACGAGGAAGGCGAGGAGGGCGTCGGTGTCAGTCGGCATAGCGGTCGAACCAGAGGGTAAGCGCCATCAGTCCCCAGATCTGGCGGCTGAGGTCCTCCTGGCCGGCGCAGTGGCGGTCGAGGATCGGCGTCACGGCGGTGGGCTCGAGCAGACCCTGACGCGTGAGCGTGCTCGGCGCCAGCGTCTCGCGCGCGAACGGCTCGAGCGGGCCGCGCAGCCAGGCGGCGAGCGGGATCGAGAACCCCTGCTTGCGTCCGTGGACGATCTCGTCGGGGAGCAGCGGCGCGAGCGCCCTGCGCAGCAGCCGCTTCTTGGCGAAGCCGCGGACCTTCATCTTCCGCGGCAGCGAGAAGGCGAACTCGGCGACCTTCTGGTCGAGGAAGGGGACCCGAAGCTCCAGCGAGTGGGCCATGCTCAGCCGGTCGGTCTTGACCAGCAGGTCGTCGACCATGTAGATGCCGAGGTCGACGTCCTGCATCCGCGCCAGCGGCTCGGCACCCTCGGTTTCGGCGTAGCGCTCGCGGTAGAGGTCGACCGGGTCCCAGCCGGCGCCGGCCGGTCCCGCCAGCTCGGCCCGTGCCTGGGGCGAGAAGATCTCCTTCCAGGCGTGGTGGCGCTCCAGCGGCCCCAGCGCCGCCGCGCGGGCGAAGCGCTTGGCTTTGTAGTCGAAGCCGACGCGGTCGTGACGGCTCGGCAGCGCCTCGGCCAGCGGCCGGGCGAGCGGCGCGAGCCGGCCGACGCGGCGGGCGAGCAGGTCGGCAACGTAGGTGTAATAGCCACCGAAGAGCTCGTCTCCCCCCTCCCCCGACATCGCCGTCTTGACGTGGCCGGCGGCGAGCTGGGAGACAAGGTAGGTCGGCAGCGCCGAGGAGTCGCCGAAGGGCTCGTCGAAGGCCTCGACCAGCCGCGGCAGCAGCTCGACCGCGTCGGGGCGGACGACCAGCTCGTGGTGGTCGGTGCCGTAGCGCTCGGCGACGAGGCGGGCGCGGGAGAGCTCGTCGAACCCCTCCTCCTCGAAACCGATCGAGAAGGTCCGCAGGGGCTCGCCGAGGTGGGCACTTGCGAGCGCGGCGAGCGCCCCCGAGTCGACCCCGCCGGAGAGCAGGACCCCGACCGGGACGTCGGCGACGAGGTGGGCGCGGACGCTGTCGTCGAGGACCTCGCGCAGCTCCTCCGCCAGCTCGGCTTCGGTTCCGTGGCGCGGCTCACCGCCGGGCACCGCGCCGACCCGCGCGTAGCGGCGCGTTTCGAGATCTCCCCCCTCCCAGGCGAGCAGGTGCCCGGGGGGCAGCTTGCGCGCCTCGGCGAAGATCGTCAAGGGCGCCGGGATCGAGTTGAAGGCGAGATAGGCGGAGACCGCCTTGGGGTCGATCTCACGCGAGAAGCCCGGCTGCCCGAGCATCGCCTTCAGCTCCGAGGCGAAGGAAATGCCGCCACCGGCCACTCGGTAGTAGAGCGGCTTGATCCCGAAGCGGTCGCGGGCCAGCAGCAGCCGCTGACGGCGCTTGTCCCACAAGGCGATCGCGAACATCCCCCGCAGCCGCTCGAGGAACCCGTCGCCCCACTCCTCGTAGCCATGGACCAGGACCTCGGTGTCGCAGTCGGTCGCGAAGCGGTGACCGCGTCCCGTGAGCTCCCGCTTCAGCTCGCGGTAGTTGTAGATCTCCCCGTTCTGGACGACCACCGCCGAGCCGTCCTCACTGGCGATCGGCTGGTGGCCGTGGTCAAGGTCGATGATCGAGAGCCGCCGCGCCGCCAGCGCCACCGGCCCCTCGTGGAACAACCCGTCGTCATCCGGCCCACGATGAACAAGCCGCCCACTCATCCGCCCGACGGCGTCAAGATCGGGGGGCCCGTCGGGGCTGACAACTCCACAGATCCCGCACATGGGCGGGCAGTCTGGCAGGGAGGCTGGAGGTCCGAGAGCGCTGGGGAGGGTCGGGTACCCGTCTACCTTCGCTGGGCTATCCGCCCGGAGACGTTGGAGCCATCCGAGAAACGAGCGCTGGGGCGGATAGCGGACGCCGCTCGTACGACGGGTACCCGACCCTCCACCCGGTCCGCACTGAGATTCCGCCCACTGGACTATCGCTTCCGATTTTCGCCCCACCGGGGGATAACTCGGCTGGGTGCTCAATCTCGTGAGCTGATGCGACCGCGAATCGACTGGGAGGGTGGGGCACCCTCCGTACGAGCGGCGTCCGCTATTCGCCCGAGAGCTCGTCGTAGGACTGCTCGCAGTTCCTCCCCAGGCGAATAGCCCAGCGAAGGTAGGAGGGTGCCCCACCCTCCCTCGCGGCCTGAGGTCAGAGAGATTCAGCCGCTGTTGTTCTTCGGAGCCGCGGGGCCTTTTCCCAGCACCTTGGCGACCGTCGCCAGCAGGACCTGGACGTACAGCGAGACCGAGCGGTCGGCGATGTACTCCATGTCGTGGGCGAGCTTGTCGGCCCAGGTTTCCTCGCGGGTGATGCGGGTCTGGGCGAAGCCGGTGACGCCGGGGCGGACGACGAGGCGCTGCCAGTACTGGGGGATTTCGCGGCAGAGCTCGGCGTAGAAGGTGGGGCGGATCGGGCGCGGGCCGACGATCGACATGTCGCCGCGCAAGACGTTCCAGAGCTGCGGCACCTCGTCGAGGTGGGTCCGGCGCAGGACGCCGCCGATCCGGGTCCGCTCTTCCTCGGTGCGGCGGGTCAGCTCCTCGCCGTAGTAGGGCCCCAGCCGCGTTTCCGCGTCCGGGTTGAGGGTGCGGAACTTGTACATCCAGAAGAGGTGTCCGGCCCGGCCGACGCGGGCGCCGCGGTAGAGGACCGGCCGGCCGGAGTCGAGCGAGATCACCAGCGCGACCAGCGCCAGCAGCGGCGAGAGGACGAGCAGGATCGAGGCGGAGATGAGGATGTCGAGCGCCCGCAGAATCGGGTCGATCGGCCGGGGGTCGCCTTCGGCCGCGGGCGCGACGAGTTCTTCGAGGCCGGCCTCGGCCTCGGGCAGCTCGCTCAGGAAGGCGTTACGGGATGAGGCTCTTCGGGCAATGGTGAGGCTCCGACGGTACCGAGGATGGTCTCGACCAGGGCGGACGGATCGCGCCGTGTGGGGGTCGACTCGGCGGTCCGCTTCTCCAGCTCGAGGGCGCGGGCGTCGGTCAGCGGGCGCAGGCGGCCGGAGCGGATCAGCGCTTCGTCGACGCCGCCGAGGCGGCCGCCGTAGGTCGTGTAGACGGGGGTGCCGAGGGCGGCGGCCTCGCGGTTCATCGTGCCGCCGGCGGAGAGGACGAGATCGGCGAGGGCGACGAGGCTCTGTGCCTCGACCGCGCCGGGCGGGACGATCACCGAGGGCAGGCCGAGGCTGGTGATGAACTCGTGCTGGGCGTCGGTGCGGGGCAGCACCACCGCGTGCACTCCCTCGTCGCGACCGAGGCGGTCGAGCACCTTGGGGAAGAGCGGGTTCGACTTGCGGTGATAGAGCGAGACGTCGGGCGGCGGCCGGACGATGACGACGACGCGTTCGGTCTCGACGCCAAGCCGGACCAGCGCCTCCGGATCGGGCTCGAAGTCATAGAGGTAGTACTCCTCCTTCAGGCCGGGATAGGGGAAGTACTTCACCTCGCTGACGCCGAAGCGGCGCAGGCGGTCCAGCGGGACCGTGTCCGGGAACATCACCCGCCGCGCCAGGCGGCAGCCGATCCGGTGCTGGGTCACGGCGTACTCGTAGTCGTGCATGTTGGCCTCCGGGACGCCGAGCGTCTTGGCGGCGATCGCGAGGTCGTTGGAGCCGTGGGCAAGGGCGAGGTCGAAGCCCCGACCGCGGCCGAAGTTCAGCATCCCGGCGCTGCGCGAGGCGAGGCTGTAGGCCTTGCGCAGCCGTGAGGCGCCGCCGTGGCGGCCGATCGGCGTGTGCTCCATCCCGTGAAGGGCGAGCAGCTGCTGCGTCTGAGCGTAGTCGCGGGAGGTGATCCCCACCTCGTGCCCTTCGGCCCGCAGGCGGTCGATGATCGGGCGCAGCACCAGCACGTGCGCCGGGGCGCTCATGTCGACCCAGATCTTCAAAGGGCTAAACGGTCGCCGCGAGATCGGCGTAGAGCGGGAAGCGGTCCATCAGGGCGTTCGTACGCGCCCGAAGGTCCTCTTTCGAGGACTCGAAATCGGGGCCGAGGGCGGTGACGATGACCTCGGCGATCTCGGTCATCTCGTCCTCGCCCATTCCCCGGGTGGTCAGCGCCGGGGTGCCGATCCGCAGGCCCGAGGGATTCATCGGCGGGCGCGGGTCGAAGGGGATCGCGTTGCGGTTGACGGTGATCCCGACCTCGTCGAGCCGGTCCTCCCCGGTCTGGCCGTCGAGGCCGGTCGGGGTGAGGTCGACGAGGACGAGGTGGACGTCGGTGCCGCCGGTGATCACCGGCACGCCGCCCGCTTCGAGGCCGGCCGCGAAGGCCCGCGCGTTGGCGATCGTCTGCCGCTGGCGCTGGCGGAACTCCTCGCTGGCGGCGATCTGGAAGGCGACCGCCTTGGCCGCCACCGTGTGCATCAGCGGTCCACCCTGTTGCCCGGGGAAGACCGCCTTGTCGATTGCTTTCGCGTGCTCTTCGCGACAGAGGATCATGCCGCTGCGCGGGCCGCAGAGGGTCTTGTGGATCGTCGTCGTGACGACGTCGGCGTGCTCGACGGGGTTCGGGTGCTCGCCGGCGGCGACCAGGCCGGCGAAGTGGGCCATGTCGACCATCAGCTTGGCCCCCACCGAGTCGGCGATCTCGCGGAAGGCGGCGAAGTCGAGCTGGCGCGGATAGGCCGACCAGCCGGTGACGATCAACGCCGGCTTGTGCTCGTTGGCGAGGCGCTCGACCTCCTCCATGTCGACGAGGAAGTCCTCGCGGCCGACGTGGTAGGGAACCGGGTTGTAGAGCGTGCCGCTGACGTTGATCTTCATCCCGTGGCTGAGGTGGCCGCCGTGGTCGAGGGCGAGGCCGAGGAAGGTGTCGCCCGGTTCCATCAGCGCCATGTAGACGGCGTTGTTGGCCTGGGCGCCGGAGTGGGCCTGGACGTTGGCGTGCTCGGCGCCGAACAGGCTCTTGGCGCGGTCGATCGCCAGCTGCTCGGCGACGTCGACCTCCTCGCAACCGCCGTAGTAGCGGCGGCCGGGGTATCCCTCGGCGTACTTGTTGGTCAGCACCGAGCCGACCGCTTCGAGCACCGCCTGCGGGACGAAGTTCTCCGAGGCGATCATCTCCAGCGTCCGCTGCTGGCGGCGCAGCTCGGCGTCCAGGACGGCGGCGATCTCGGGATCGACCTCGGCCAGCGGCGCGCTCTGGAAGTTGTCCGGCAGATCGGCCATCGAGGGCCGACCATAGCAACGGGTCGGGATAGTCTTCAGCCGGTGCGAGCCCGGTTTTCGATCGCTGCGCTGGCGCTGATCGCGCTGACCCTGCCAGCCACCGCCACGGCGGCCGTCGACAACCCCTGCGAAGGCCCGGAAGCCAAGCGGCTGCTCTGCCCGAACCTGCGGATCGCGCCGCCGAGCGAGATCTACGTGGAGAAGCTCGGTGGCCACGTGCTGCTGCGGGCGACGAGCGACGTCCAGAGCCGCGGCCGCGGCCCGATGGAGCTGCACGGCACCCGCAACGGGCCCCGCAGCATGCGGATCAACCAGCGCGTCTACAGGGCAGGTGGCGGCCACGTCACGCTGCCGACCGAGGCGCGGCTGCGCTTCACCACCGTCGGCACCTACTTTGGCGGCTCCTATTGGAAGGTCCACCAGCTGGCCAACTTCGAGCTGCGCCGGGTCGGCCCCGATGGAGCGGTCGGCGACGTCGTCCGCACCAGCCCCAAGCTCAACTACTGCCTGCGGGACCTCTACCGGACCCGGGCCGGCCGCCACTCGCCGGCGGGGCGCGTCTACCCCGGCTGCAACCAGAACCCCTACCGCGATCACGTCAGGCTCGGCACCTCGGTCGGCTGGTCTGACATCTATCCCGCCGCCTACCACCAGCAGTGGATCGACGTCGCCGGCCTGCGCGGGTGCTTCGCCTACCGGATGATCGTCGACCCCCAGGAACACCTCTTCGAGTCGAACGAGGACGACAACATGTCCCAACGCCTCGTCCACCTGCCTTACCGAGGCGAGCCCGGCTGTTGAAAACGCTTCGGCTGCGCCTCAGGCCAGCCCGACCGAGGTGAGCTGGCTCGCCAGATCGCCGGGGGAGAGAGCGCCGTCGCGGAGGATGCGCCAGGAACCGTCGTCCTCGATTGAAGCGATGTCGACCACGGTCGACGGGAGCCCCGGCAGCTCGCCGCCGTCGATCGCCAGGTCGGCGCCCTCGCGGATCACCTCCGGGACGTCGCCGAAGCGAAACGGCGCCGGCTCGCCGCTGAGGTTGGCCGAGGTCTGGAAGACGGGGCACATCGTCCCCGCCAGCGGCCCGCCGATCAGGCGGATGCCGAGCCGTTCCGGATCCTGGCGGCAGGCGAGCGGGTAGCGGCGCTGGGTGTTGGCGACAACGAGCGTCACCGGTCCCGGCAGCAGGGCGCTGACCGCCGCTTTCGTCCGCGGCCCGAGGCCGGAGACCAGCTCCCGGATCGCCAGCGGCGAGAAGTACATCACCGCCGAAGGCTTGCCGTCGTCGCGGCCCTTGAGGCGGTGGATCTTGGCGACCGCCCCCGCGTCGAGCGGATCGCAGGCGAGCCCGTAGAGGCCGTCGGAAGGGAAGACCGCGACGCCGCCGGAGGCGATGCAGCGCTCGAGCGCCTTGCGCGCCACCTGCGCCTCACCGCTGCGGAGCTGGACCAGCTCGGTCACGCCCCCTCCCCTACCCGGCCGACGACGACCCGCTCGATCCCGGCCAGGTCCCGCCGCGCCTCGATCGGGCCGAAGCCGGCCTCGCGCATCAGCGCCGCGACCGCCTCGGCCTGTCCCTCCCCGACCTCGACCGCAAGTCCGCCGGACCTTCGTTCCGCAGAGCGAGACAAAAGTCCGGCGGACTTTGGGATCAGGACGCGGTAGGCGTCGAGGCCGTCGGGGCCGGCGAGGAGCGCCTCCCGCGGCTCCCACTGGGTGACCTCGGGCTGGAGGGATGGCCAGTCGCGCTCGGCGACGTAGGGGAGATTGGCGAGGATGAGGTCAAAGCTGCCGTCCCGCGGCAGCGTGCCCTCGCTGAAGCGAACGCGGTCGGCAAGGCCGAGGCCCTCGGCGTTCGCCCGCCCAACTTCCAGCGCGCCAGGCGAGGTGTCGGTCGCGGTGACCTCGCACCCCGGCATCTCGTCGGCGACAGCGAGAGCGAGCGCGCCCGAGCCGGTACCGACGTCGAGCACGCTCGCCGGCCCGAGCTCGACCGCCAGCTCGACCAGCAGCTCGGTCTCCGGTCGCGGGATCAGGACCCGCCGGTCGACCGCCAGCTCCAGGTGACGGAACCCTTTGCGGCCGAGGATGTAGGCCACTGGCTCGCGCCGTAGCCGCCGCCGCACCATCTCGCCGAAGCGCCGAGCCGCCGCCGGCGCCACCTCAGCACCGGACATCAGGGCCGCTCGATCGAATTGCGTCGCCTCAGCCAACAGAATTTCAGCGTCGAGGCGGGGGGTTTCCACTCCGGCGGCCTGGAACGCATCCGTAGCGGCGTCCAAAGCTTGTCTCGGGCTACTGGCGGGTGTGGTCAACGAGTTCAAGGACGCAGGGAGCGTGGCGTGCTCTGCACGCGAGCGACTGAGGACGCCGAAATCCGCAGATCACACACGTCAGCCTACGGCGGCAGCTTGCAACCTCTGCCGCTTCTCCTCGGCCGACAGCGCGTCGGTGAACTCGCCCAGCTGCCCCGCCAGCACGCCCTCGAGGTTGTGCGAGGTGTGCTTGATCCGGTGGTCGGTGACCCGGCCCTGGGGGAAGTTGTAGGTGCGGATCTTCTCCGAGCGCTCGCCGCTGCCGACCTGGGCCTTGCGCTCGGAGGCGACCTTCGCCTGCTGCTCGGCCAGCTCGCGCTCGTAGAGCCGTGCCCGCAGCACCCGCATCGCCCGATCCTTGTTCTGCAGCTGGGACTTCTCGTCCTGCATCGAGACGACGACGCCGGTCGGTTTGTGGGTGATCCGGACCGCCGAGTCGGTCGTGTTGACCGACTGGCCGCCGGGGCCGGAGGAGCGGTAGACGTCGATCTGCAGGTCGTTCTGGTCGATCTGGACCTCGACGTCCTCGACCTCCGGCAGCACCGCCACGGTCGCGGTCGAGGTGTGGATCCGTCCCTGCGACTCGGTCTCCGGGACCCGCTGCACGCGGTGGGTGCCGCCCTCGAACTTGAAGACCGAGTAGGCGCCCTCGCCCTTGATCTCGAAGGTGACGTCCTTGAAGCCGCCCGAGTCCGAACCCGACTGCGAGAGCGCTTCGGTCGAGTAGCCGAGCTCGTCGGCGTAGCGGGTCAGCATCTTGTAGAGGTCGCCGGCGAAGAGCGCCGCCTCATCGCCCCCGGTGCCGGCGCGGAGCTCGACGATCACGTTCTTGGCGTCGTTCGGGTCGCGCTCGACCATCGCCAAGCGGATCTCCTCTTCCAGCGCCTCCAGCTGCGCCGGCGCCTCCTCCACGACCTTGCGCATTTCCTCGTCCTCACCCTCGGCGAGCAGCTCCTGCGCGCCTTCGAGGTCGTCGCGCAGGGTCCGCCATTTCGCCCCCAGCTCGCTGGCCGGCTGCAGCTCGCGGTATTCGCGACCGACCTCGGCGTAGCGCGCCCGGTCGGAGATCACCTCCGGGTCGGACATCTGCGCCTCGAGCTCCGCGAAGCGCGACTCGATCTGGTCGACGAGTTGCTCAATCATGGAGCGAAGACTAGAGCGGGACCGCTAAGCGACGATCTCGATGTGGGGCTTCTTAGCCGCCTCCTCGGGGGTCTCCCGGGCGAGGACGGCGTTGAGCGAGGCGATCGCGACCGCGAGCTGCTCTTCGTCGGGTTCGCGGGTGGTCAGGTTCTGCAGCATCAACCCCGGCCACATCACCGCCCGAACCCACCGTTTGCGGCGGTTTTTCCCGGCCCACTTGATCACCTCGTAGGAGAGGCCGGCGATAAGCGGGATGCCGAGGATGCGCGAGGCCAGCAGCCAGTACCAGGCCGGCAGCCCGATCGGGGCGAAGACGAAGATCGCCAGCACCATCACGATCAGCAGGAAGCTGGTCCCGCAGCGGGGGTGCAGGCGCGAGTAGAGCTTCGCCCGGGCGGGCACGAGCTCGTCTTCGGCCTCGTAGCAGGAGATCGTCTTGTGCTCGGCCCCGTGGTACTCGAAGACGCGGCGCAGGTCGGGCATTTTGCTGATCGCGAGGATGTAGCCGATGAAGATCGCGGTCCGCAGGACCCCCTCGACCAGCCAGAAGAGCAGCGAGGAGCCGAGCTGGTCCTTGATCAGACTGGTGAGACCGACCGGGACGACGAAGAAGAGGCCGATCGCCAGCAGCATCGAGAAGACGATCGTCAGTCCCCAGACCCATCCCCCGATTTCCTCTTTCTCGCCCTCCTCGTCCTCCTCCATCTGCGCGTTGGCGCTGATGGCGAGGGCTTTGAAGCCGATCTTCAGGGACTCGCCCAGAGCAACGACGCCACGGATCACCGGCAGGCGCCAGAGGCGGTGCCGCTGCGCCCAGGGGACGAGCGACTCGGACTCGACCTCGATCTGCCCCTCGGGGGTGCGGACGGCGACGGCCCAGACCGAGATGCCGCGCATCATCACGCCCTCGAGCACGGCCTGGCCGCCGACCGGCGCGTCGCGTTTGGCGACCAGGGCGCCGTCGGGCATGCGCAGGGGATCCCCGCCGTTGCCGGAGGGGTCTTGGTGGGATGCCAGTGCCGAGCCCGACGGCGGGCTCACGCGCTACTTCCCAGCCCTGTGCTTGGCGGCGCGGCGCTGGAAACGCTCGACGCGGCCGCCGGTGTCGACCAGCTTTTGCTTGCCCGTGTAGAACGGGTGGCACTCGGAGCAGAGCTCTACATGCAAGTCCTCTTTCGTGGAGCGCGTGTAGAACTGGTTGCCGCACGAGCAATGCACGTTGGCAAGCGTGTAATTGGGGTGGATCTCTGCCTTCATCTCCATCAAGTCTAGAGAACCGCGCAAGCCGTGCCGATAGGTCCCTGTGCGGAACGCAATCGCAGCAGTCCTTTTCGGCGGCGCGGCGGTCGTCATCGTCCACGATTGGATCGGGATCGGGGGCTCCGCGCTGGACGTCGCAGTCAACGGCGTGATCTATGACGCGGTGGTCATATGCGCCGGCCTCGCCTGCCTGACGAGGGCGCTGCGGGGCGGCCCGGAGCGTGGCGCCTGGTTCGCGATCAGCGCCTCGATCCTCGCCTGGGCCGCGGGTGAGATCTGGTGGACGCTCTACATCGAAGGAAACGCCGACGCGCCCTACCCTTCCCCCGCCGACATCGGCTACATCGGCTTCTACCCGCTGGCGATCCTCGGCCTCTACCTGCTGGTCCGGGCTCGGGCCGATGAGCTCGACCCCCGTCTCTGGATGGACGGCCTGATCGCCGCGCTCGGGACCGGGGCCCTCGGCGCCGCCCTGGTCTTCGAGTTCGTCGCCGACCGCGCGACCGGCACGCCGATCGAAGTCGCGACCACTTTGGCCTACCCGTTCGGGGACGTCGTCCTGATCTCCCTGATCGTCGGCGTCATCGCCCTCACCCGCTGGCGGCCGGGCAGGACCTGGACGCTGCTGCTCGGTGGGCTCGCGGTGATGGCGGTTGCGGACGTCGCCTTCACTCTGCAGGCCTACGAAGCCTCCGTGCCCGGGGGCGACTGGGTCGAACCGATCTACCTGCTCTCGGCCGTCCTGCTCGGCGCCGAGGCCTGGCAGCCGGATGCGGACCGGATCCTCCCCGACGCGCGGTTCGACGGCTGGCGGGAAATGGTCGTCCCCGGCATCGTCGCGGTGGCGATGATCGCCCTTGTCGTCATTCAGTACTCGAACAGCCAGGAGAGCCCGCTGACGACGATCCTCTGGTCGACGACGATGCTGGCCGTGATCGGCAGGCTGGCTCTCAGCCTGCGGGAAAACACGCGGCTGCTGGAACAGGTGCGGACCGATCCGCTGACCGGCCTCGGCAGCCAGGCGCGGCTGCGGATGGACCTCGACCAACTGGAACGCTCCCCCGAAGCGCCGCTGACCGTGATCCTGCTCGACCTCAACGGGTTCAAGCGCTACAACGACACCTTCGGCCATCCGGCGGGAGACAAGATGCTCGGATTACTGGGCAGGCGCCTGGGGGTTGCGGTCAGGGACGAGGCGACCGCCTACCGCCTCGGCGGCGACGAGTTCCTCGTCCTCGCCGAGGGCGGCCTGGTCGATCGCGGTCTGGAAGAGCGCAATGCGCTGGCGGTCCAAGCCGCCGAAGCGCTGACCTCGCGCGGCAGGGGCTTCGACCTCAGCGCCGCCTGGGGCAGCGCCTCGATCCCGGAGGAGGCGGACTCCCCCGCCGAGGCGATGCAACTCGCCGACGTCCGGATGTACGCGCAGAAGGAGTCGCGGCGCTTGGCCGGGTCAGTCGACGCGCTCGACCGCGAAGCTCTCGAGCAGGGCCAGTAACTATTGCGGCCGCCCTTCGGCGGCCGCAAATCTAGTGTCCACCCACCCCTCAGGCGTCCACGTAGAACGTAGTCGGAGTGGTGATTTTGTAACTCCCTGTCCAACTGGCTTCTTCGCCGCAAAAGATGCCACTTGAGCCGCCAGTCCGTTTGAGGGTGCCCGACATGTCGATTGTCGCATTGCCGCCCGTGCTGGTTGAGCTTGTTAAAAAGCCGATATCAGTGACGTTGGTCGACCAGATGCAGTGCAGTCCCGTGGTTGACTGTTTTCCTGTCACTTCAAGTCCGGTCGATGTGACTGTTCCGTTTTCGGAACCAGACACGCTATGAATCTGCACGAGACCCGCTTTCAGGGTCGTGAGTGCCCAGTTGTTTGTGCAGTTGCTCCAACCCAGAGTCGTTACTTTGATGCCGATCGCTTTTCCAACCCCATCTTCTGCGATGCTTCCTGCGAGGGTGCCATTGCATTCCGGTGTGATACCGAGTCCACTTTTGTCGTGTAGAATCGCGTGCCCCTCCGTCGACGCGGTAACCGTGCTTGTGTAGACCGTGCCTTTGGGCGATGTAGCCGTCGTAGCCGAGGCGGTGGCGGCGAAAGCCATCACGGCGGTCGCGGCGAGGGCGATCAGTCCAAGCATCTTGAGTCTGTCCATTTTTGGATCCTTGGTCGAGGCGCAAAGGCCTGTTTCGACCCTTCTACTCGACAGACAACCGCTAGTCAAAAACAACTGAGTTTTCCGCCTGCCGTTCGTTAACCGGCAGATGACCGCACGACCGCGAAGCTCTCGAGCAGCGTCAGTAGGACCTCGGTCACCTCGGCCCGGCTCTGCGGTCGCTCGTCGCGGGCGAGCAGCATCGCCGCCTCGTCGAGGGCGCCCATCAGCAGGTGGGCCACCGGCTTGACCGGTAGCTCGCGGATCTCCCCCGCCTCGATCGCCGCCGCCAGGCTCGCTTCGATCAGACCGAGGCCGTTGGCGGCGCCGATCTCCCGCCACCGCTCCCAGCCCAGTACCGCCGGCGCGTCGTGGAGGGCCACCTGGCGCAGCTCAGGCTTCGCGCACTCGTCGAGGAACGCCTCGACCCCGGCCTTCATCGCCTCCAGGGGACTGTGCAGGTCGGAGCCGAGGACGACGCGAGCGACCCGTTCGGTCGATTCGGCCTCGATCCGTTCGTAGACCGCCTCGAGCAGGCTCGCCTTGTCGCCGAACTGGTGGTAGAGCGCGCCGCGGGTGACGCCGGCGGCACGGACGATCTCCTCGGTGCCGACGTCCTCGTAGCCGCGCTCGGTGAAGAGCGGGCGGGCGGCGGCGATCAGCGCCTCACGGGTGGCCTGCGTGCGCTCGGCTTGCGTACGCCTTTCTGGATTTACGTTCATGCAGTATGTATCTTAGTCGTACGGCAAGCTGACAAGGAGGGCATCGTGACGGACGAGCGCAAGGAGCTTCAACTTCCCCAGGGGACGATCCGCTACCGGGAGGCGGGAGAGGGCAAGCCGATCGTCTTCGTCCACGGTTACCTCGTCGACGGCCGCCTCTGGGACGGCGTCGTCGACCGGCTGTCCGACCGCTTCCGCTGCATCGCGCCCGACTGGCCGATCGCGGCGCACCAGGTGGCGATGAACCCCGACGCCGACCTCACCCCTCCCGGCATCGCCCACCTGATCGCCGACTTCCTCGCGAAGCTCGAGCTAGAGGACGTGACGATCGTCGGCAACGACTCCGGCGGGGCCATGTCCCAGGTCCTGGTGACCTCCTACCCCGAGCGCATCGGCCGCTTGGTGCTGACCAACTGCGACACCCACGAGAACTTCCCGCCGGGGATGTTCAAGGCGATGCCGCCGCTGGCGAAGCTGCCCGGCGGCATGCAGGTCCTCTCGGCCCCGTTCCGGATCGGAGCGGTGGCCCGCCGCGCCTTCGCCCCCTTCGCGAAGACCAAGCTCCCGGACGAGCTGATCGCCTCCTGGATGGGAGCGACGAAGAACGACTCCGGGGTGATGCGGGACGCCGCCAAGGTCACCGCCGGGATGAACAAACGCCACACCCTTGCGGCCGCCGAGAAGCTGCGCGGCTCGCAGCTGCCGATCCTGCTGACCTGGGCGCCGGGCGACAAGTACTTCCCGATCTCCTATGCGGAACGCCTCGCCGGCGAAGCGGGGAACGCGAAGCTGGTGCGGATCGAGGGCGCCAAGACCTTCGTCCCGCTCGATCAGCCAGAGCGCTTGGCCGAAGAGATCGCCCAGTTTGCGGCTTCCTCATAGGGCCTCGACCGAACAAACGTTCCCAAACAATCGCAAAATGCATATTTTTCGTCCGACGAGCGGGGGGAAACTTCACCAACCCCTACAGGAGGACGGAGCGCGATGTCCAAGCAGATCTTCGACCAGAATCGCCCCCGCAGCACCATGGCCCAGCGCCTAGACGAAGCCTTCGCCGGCTGCGACGAGTGGACGGTGATAAAGGCCCCGCGTCGCAGCGACATCCTGTTTGCGGAGGCCGTGCCGACTAAGCCGTCACGAATCTTCGACGGAGACATTTTAGGACCCCAGCGAACCGAAGCTCTCTAGCTCATCGGTTGAGCGGATCAGGAAATGGGGTCCGCCCAACATTGGGCGGACCCTCGGGTTCTCAGCCCCGGCTACGCGTCTACGTAAAGAGTGCTGGGGGTACTCACTTTGAAGCTGCCTGTCCACTGGACAGCCGTGCCGCAGAAGAAGCCGCTCGAGCCACCCGTTCTGGTGATCGTGGCAGCAATGTCCAGTGTGGCGTTGCCACCGGTGACCGTACTGCTTGTCAAGGTCCCAATATCCGTGTTGGCGGTGGAGTAGATGCAGTGAAGGCCGGTGGTGGACTGTTTCGCTGTCCATTCAGCACCGCTCCATGTTGTTGTGTCATTGTCCGTACCCGTTATTGGATGTGTTTCAAACGAGCCAGTTTTGAGCGTAGTTGTAGACCAGTTATTTGTGCAGTTAGTCCAAGTCAGGCTGCTGACATTTGATTTCACTGTGACGCTGGAGCCATGACTTACGACGGTCGATTCAACAGATACGTTGCATTCCAGTGTGATTCCGAGGCCTGAGGTGTCATGGGTGATTGCATGACCCTCGCTAGCGGCTTTGATTGAACCTGTATAAGTAGTGCCTTTAGGCGATGTGAGTGTCGTCGCCGAGGCGCTGGCGGCGAAGGCGAAGAGAGCGGTCGCGGCGAGAGCGAGCAGCCCGAGCATCTTTACGTACTTCATCTGATCCTCCTCGATAGGCGCAGTAGCGCGGGGGTTTACCCCGTACTACACCCTCGAG
>DATFQO010000054.1:0-3133 GCA_035264245.1 Solirubrobacterales bacterium | reverse complement strand
GACGCTTCCCCGATGGGCAACTGCGCACCCTCCAGCGCCGCGTCCAGCAGTGGCGCGCCACGGTGATCCTCACCTTCGACAGCACCTGGCTGGAAGAGGATCGGCTCGCCGGGCCGGTGATGCCACCGCGCATCCGGGGCCAGGCCGACACCGTCGTCGCCCCAGACGACCACATCGGCCACATCGGCCACACGGACGCCCTGCTCATCGGCGCGGGAAGCTGATGCCTGGTGCGGGCAGATGCGGCACGCACGAGCGGCGTTCGAGATTCGGATTTCGACGGATCGTCGTCGCGGAAGGATCCGAACCCGGACGGGGTGTTACCTCGGAGAATCGCACCCCGAATCGGGATCAAGATGGTGGCCGTGCGGTGCGAACACTCGCGAGGCAACCAGCCCCACACGGTATGATTCTCCCATGAGGTGTAAGCTCCGGGATAGAAGTGGACAGTGAGAGCGGAAACGCCGGGATAAAAGTGGTACACGCTACCCCTGCTGCCGCAGAACCCCGTCGAAGGATGGGGGGAAGGGGTGTTACGGCAGATGGAGCGCAGCGCGATTCAGGTCATGGCCAAGCGCGGCAAGAGCATTCGCCGGATCGCGGCCGAGTTAGGACGGAGTCCGACGACGATTGCTCGGGTCTTGAAGGAGCCGGTCGAGCAGCCCTCGAGCAAACGTCGGCGTCGGTCGAACGTCGAAGCCTATCGCCCGCAGATCGAACGAGGGATCTGCGACGGTTTATCGAACATTCGAATCCTCGAAAGCGCGCGCACCGACCCGGCGCAGCCGTACCGGGGTGGGCGCACGGTCTTTGACGATCTGGTGCGCCGGGTCCGGCGGGAGTTGACGCAGCAGCAGGCGGCGGCCGCGGTGCCGATCCGGTTCGAGGGGTTGCCGGCCGAGTACCTCCAGGTCGATTGGGGCGAGATCCGGCGCTTCCCCTTTACCCAGCAACCGCGGGCCACGCGCTACTTCCTGGCCTGCCGGCTGAAGTTCAGCCGCTGGAGCCGGGTCGGCTTCACCGGCGACATGCGCCAGGAGACGCTGTTCCGCGGCTTGGTCGAGTGCTTCCTGGCGCTGGGCTGGGTGCCGTGGGTGCTCGTCTTCGACAACATGAAGACCGTCACCAGTGGCCGGGATGCGACCGGCCAGCCCATCTGGACCCCGGCGCTGCTGCACCTCGCCGGCGAGTTCGGCTTCCACCCGCAAGCCTGCGACCCGGGGGCCGGCAACCAGAAGGGCAGCGTCGAGTCGCTGGTCAAGTGGGTCAAGGGCAACTTCCTCCTCGGACGCGGCTTCGCCGACGATGCCGATCTGGCGGAACAGACCGGCGCCTGGTGCGATCAGGTCAACGCCCGGCCCTCCGACGCGACGGGGGAACCGCCGCTGGTCCGCCTGGCAGCGGAGGCGGCCAAGGGCGGTCGGCTCCCACTCACCGCCCACGATTTCGGGCTGTTGGACAGCGGCGTGGTCTCGCGCGAAGCCCTCGTCGCCGTGGAGGGCAACCGCTATTCGGTCCCCGTCGCCCACGTCGGCGCGCCCGTGACGGTGCGCCTGCATCGCGAGCGGGTACGGATCTGGCGGGATGCCACCTGCCTGGCCGACCATCCGCGAGCACCGGACGGCGCCCGGCAGCGGGTGATCGATCCCGCCCATTTCGCCCCGCTCTTCCCGGCCAAGCCGCGGGCGCAGGCGATGCTCTATCGGGAGGTGCTCCTGGGCCTGGGCGGGCGGGCACCGGCGTTCCTGAGCGAACTCTCCCGCCGCCACCGGGCGCGGCTGCGGGAGGAGATCCTCGCCGTCTATGCCCTCTATGAGCAGGCGGGAAGCGAGGCACTGCTGCCGGCGATGGCGCGGGCCGACGACGCCGGCGCCTACACCGCCGAGGCCCTGACGCGGTGGCTGACGGCTGCACCCGCGCCCGTCGCGGCCGCCCCCCGCCTCCGGTTGGCCGGCGAACCGCCACAGCACGAGATTGATCGGGACCTGAGCGTCTACGAAGCCTGGGTCGAGGTCGACGAGGCACTGCCGGAGGTGGTCCGATGACCGCGACACCGGACGCCTTGCTCACCGCGTTGCACCTGCACCAGGCGGCGGCCGTGCTCCCGGCCTGGCTCGACCGGGCGGCCCAGGACGAGCTGGGCTACGCCGACTTCCTCGGTGGGCTCCTGGACGAGGAACTGGCCACACGGGCCGCGGCGGAGACCCAACGGCGGTTGCGCCAGGCCGGCTTCCCCTTCGCGGCGACGATCGAGCAGTTCGACTTCCGCTTCCGCCCCGACCTCAAACGCCAGGTCGTCCTGCGCTACCTCGACCCGACGTTCGTCGCGCAGGCGGGGACGCTGACCCTCGTCGGTCCCCCCGGCTTGGGCAAGACGATGCTCGCCATCTGCATCGCCACCAAGCAGGTCCAGCTCGGGGCGACCGCCCGCTTCGTGACCGCCCAGACCCTCGCCACCCAGATCGGCCGCAGCACGACGGTGGTCGGCCGGCAGCGCCTGCTCAAACCGCTGCTCAGTTGTGATGTGCTCGTGCTCGACGAGTTGGGCTACCTGCCGACGACGCCGGCGTTCGGGCCGGCGCTCTACGAGGTGATCGCCGGCCGCTACGAGCGGCGACCGACCATCGTCACCTCGAACAAAAGCCTCTCGGAGTGGGCCGGTGTCGTCCAGGACGTCAGTCTCGCCGCCGCCCTGGTCGACCGGCTGATGCACCATGGGCAGGTCTTCTATCTGAAGGGGCCATCCTGGCGCACGCACGGGCGTGACGCACAGGCGGAGACCGGTGGAGAGGCGGCGGGGGTGTAACACTTTTATGCCGGCACCCTGTCCACTTGCAAACCGGCACTTACAGGCGAGGATAGGCGGAGCGCCAATGTTGTCGTTCATGCGCAGGGAGCCCTGCCAAGTGTGCATCGAGGGGTGTGATCTGGAGACTTACAGATCTTAGCTGCGGGTTAGGGAGTCCCTTCAGTTTTTGTCAATTCTTGGAGTTAGGAAACCGCCAGACGGTTTCCCCTGTGAGCCGAGCGCGAAACGCGCAACGCACCACATGGCGGACCGTCTTTTGTTTTGGCGGTAAATCTCGCAAACCCTACGCGGCGGGTTTGCCAGAACCTAGTCCGAACCGTCGCG
>DATFQO010000053.1:0-31386 GCA_035264245.1 Solirubrobacterales bacterium | reverse complement strand
ACGGAGAGAGATGTCCAAGGAGAAATTCGAGCGCGATAAGCCGCATGTGAACGTCGGCACCATCGGTCACATCGACCACGGCAAGACGACCCTGACGGCCGCGATCACCAAAACCCTCTCCACCGTGGGCGGTGCTGAGGCTCATAGCTTCGAGGAGATCGACAACGCTCCGGAGGAGAAGGAACGCGGCATCACGATCGCGACCTCCCACGTCGAGTACGAGACCGACAACCGGCACTACGCCCACGTCGACTGCCCCGGCCACGCCGACTACGTCAAGAACATGATCACCGGCGCCGCGCAGATGGACGGCGCGATCCTGGTCGTCTCCGCCGCCGACGGCGTCATGCCCCAGACCCGCGAGCACATCCTGCTCGCCCGTCAGGTCAACGTCCCGCACGTCGTGGTCTTCCTCAACAAGATCGATCAGGTCGACGACGACGAACTGGTCGAGCTGGTCGAGGAGGAGGTCAAGGAACTTCTCGACGAGTACGACTTCCCGGGCGACGAGACGCCGATCATCAAAGGCTCGGCGCTGAAGGCGCTGGAAGGCGACGAGGAAGCCCAGAAAGCAGTCTTCGAGCTGGCCGCGGCGCTCGACTCCTACATCCCCGAGCCGGTGCGCGAGCTCGACAAGCCTTTCCTGATGCCGATCGAGGACATCTTCTCGATCACCGGCCGCGGCACCGTAGCCACCGGTCGCGTCGAGCAGGGGATCGTCAACACCGGCGACGAGGTCGAGATCGTGGGCATCAAGGACACGACCAAAACCACGGTCACCGGGGTCGAGATGTTCCGCAAGATCCTCGACGAGGGTCAGGCAGGCGACAACATCGGCGCCCTCCTGCGCGGCACCAAGCGCGAGGAGATCGAGCGCGGCCAGGTTCTCTGCAAGCCCGGCTCGATCACGCCGCACACCAAGTTCAAAGCCGAGGTCTACTGCCTGAAGAAGGAGGAGGGCGGTCGTCATACCCCGTTCTTCTCCGGCTACCGGCCTCAGTTCTACTTCCGGACCACCGACGTGACCGGGATCGCCAACCTCCCCGAGGGGACGGAGATGGTGATGCCCGGAGACAACGTCGAGATGACGATCGAGCTGATTCAGCCAATCGCCATGGATCCGGGTCTGCGGTTCGCCATCCGCGAGGGTGGCCGCACCGTCGGCTCGGGGGTCGTCGCCGAGGTCATCGAGTAACGACCCCCAAGGGGCGGGCCTCCACCCGCCCCGACTCCGCCCTCGGGCGGAGAGACAACTGCAAGGACATACGACCGGGGCGGCGCCCCAAGCAACAGGGGCCCCGCCCTATTTGCGCGGTAAAGACGACAAGAGAAGAGACGGCAACGAAGTGGCAACCATCGCGGCACAGAAAATCCGGATCCGACTGAAGGCGTACGACCACGACGCCATAGATCGGGCTGCCAAGGAGATCGTCGAGACCGCGGAGCGCACCGGCGCCAGCGTCTCGGGCCCGGTGCCGCTGCCGACCGAGAAAAACGTCTACTGCGTGATTCGCTCGCCGTTCAAGGACAAGGACTCGCGTGAGCACTTCGAGATCCGCACCCACAAGCGGCTGATCGACATCCTCCAGCCTTCGCCGAAAACCGTCGACTCGCTGCAGCGCCTTGATTCGCTGCCGGCGGGCGTCGACATCGAGATCAAGCTCTAGGTGCTCCTGTGGCTGCGATCCTCGGCAAGAAGCTCGGCATGACCCAGATCTTCCGTGAGGACGGCAGCGTCATCCCGGTGACGGTGGTCGAAGCCGGTCCCTGCAAGGTGACCGCGGTCCGCGATTCCGAACGCGACGGCTACGCCGCCGTGCAGCTCGCCTTCGGCGAGGTCAAGCAGGGCAAGCTCTCGAAGGCCGAGGAAGGCCACCTGAAGAAGGCCGGCGCGGCGCCGATGCGCCACGTGGTCGAGTTCCGCGACGAGAACCTCGGTGCCGAGGAGGGTCCGAAGGTCGGCGACGACGTCACCGTCGAAGGTTTCCAGGCCGGCCAGAAGGTCAAGGTCGCCGGGATCTCGATCGGCAAGGGCTTCCAGGGCGGAATCAAGCGCCACAACTTCAGCCGCGGCCCCGTCAGCCACGGCTCCCACAACGTCCGCGCCCCCGGTTCGATCGGCGCCAGCACCTTCCCCGCCCGCGTCTTCAAAGGGATGCGGATGCCGGGGCAGATGGGCAACAAGCGCGTCACCCAGAAGGGCCTCGAGATCGCCGATGTCGACGCCGAGCGCAACCTGCTGCTGATCAAGGGTTCGGTCCCCGGCTCCCGCAACGGAATCGTCGAGGTGAGGACCGATGGCTAGCGCCAAAGCCACCGTGCTCGGAAAGGCGACCAAAGCCGATCTGCCTAAAGAGATCTTCGCCGAGCCTTTCCACCAGTCGCTCGTGCACGAGGCTGCCCGCGCCGACCTCAACGCGCGGCGCCGCGGCACCGCCTCGACCCTGACCCGCGGCGAGGTCTCCTTCACCACCGCCAAGGCTTGGCGGCAGAAGGGAACCGGCCGCGCTCGCGTCGGCACGCTCGGCGTCCCGAACCGCTTCGGCGGCGGCGTCGCCTTCGGCCCGAAGCCGCGCAAGTACACGGTCAAGGTCAACCGCAAAGCCCGCCGCCGGGCGATGCGCTCCGCTTTCTCGGTCCACGCCGAGCGCGGGTCGGTTGCCGTCCTCGACGCCAAGGACTTCGAGACGCCCTCGACCAAAGCCGCTGCCCAGGCGCTGGCCAAATGGGGCGCCAGGAACCCGATCCTGCTGCTCGTCACCGCCGAGGAGATCGGGACGATGAAGAGCTTCCGCAACCTTCCCCGCACCCACGTCCTCGAGGTCGGGGCCGCCGGGGTCGCCGACGTGATCGGAGCCGCCGCGATCGTCCTCTCCGAGACCGCCCTGGAAACGCTGAAGGAGAGGCTCGGCTGATGGACGCCCGCACGATCCTCATCCGTCCGGTGATCTCAGAGAAGAGCTACGCGCTGATCGCCGAAGGCAAGTACACCTTCCGGGTCGACGACCGGGCCCACAAGACCCAGATCGCGCAGGCGGTCGAAGAGGTCTTCAGGGTCAACGTGGCCGGGGTCCGGACCGCCAAGGTCCGTTCCAAGCCGAAGCGCCGAGGGCTGACCAAAGGCCGCACCCGCGCCTGGAAGAAGGCGATCGTCCAGCTCGCGCCGGGCGAGCGAATCGAGCTGTTCGAGGGCGCCGAGACCGCCTAGGAGATCTGAGATGCCGAACCGCAAAACCAAACCGACCAGCCCGGGCCGCCGCTTCGCGACCTACCCGCTGCGCGAGCAGCTCACCGCCTCCGAGCCGGAGCGGAAGCTGACCGAGGGCCTGAGGAAGTCCGGTGGGCGCAACGCCAACGGCCGCGTCACCGCTCGCCACCGCGGCGGCGGCGCCAAGCGGCGCTACCGCAAGATCGACTTCAAGCGCCTCAAGGACGGGGTGCCCGCCAAGGTCGCCTCGATCGAGTACGACCCCAACCGCACTTGCTACATCGCCCTCGTGCACTACACCGACGGCTTCAAGGACTACATCCTCGCCCCGTCGCAGTTGACGGTCGGCGACGAGGTCAAATCCGGCCCCGAGGCCGACATCAAACCCGGCCATGCGATGGAGCTCGGTCAGATGCCGACCGGCACCATCGTCCACAACGTCGAGCTGATCCCCGGCCAGGGCGGCAAGCTCGGCCGCTCCGCCGGCGCCTCGATCCAGCTTGTCGCGAAGGAGGGGGAGATGGTCACCCTGCGCCTGCCCTCCTCGGAGATGCGGTTGGTCCGTGCCAACTGCCGCGCCACCGTCGGCACCCTCTCCAACGCCGAGCATCAGAACATGAAGGTCGGCAAGGCCGGCCGCAGCCGCCACAAGGGCAAGCGCCCGCAGAGCCGCGGCGTCGCGATGAACCCCGTCGACCACCCGCACGGCGGCGGCGAGGCGCACCACACTCCCGGTGGCCATCCGGTCACCCCCTGGGGCAAGCCGACCCTCGGCTACCGCACCCGCAAGAAGGGCAAGCAGTCCGACCGCTACATCGTCCGCGGCCGCCGCCGCGGCAAGAAGAAGGGCCGTTAGTCATGGGTAGATCGACGAAAAAGGGTCCGTGGGTCGAGGAGCGCCTGATGGGGCGGATCACGGCGCTGAACGAGGCCGGCAACAAACAGATGGTGAAAACCTGGTCGCGGACCTCGACGATCTTCCCGGAGATGGTCGGCCACACGATCGCCGTACACGACGGCAAAAAACACGTCCCGGTCTTCATCTCGGAGTCGATGGTCGGGCACAAGCTCGGCGAGTTCGCGCCGACCCGCACCTTCCGGTCGCATGGCGGCAAGGAATAGCGATGGCCGACGAGCAGAAAAAAACCACGAAGAAAGCCGACGCGGCGAAAGCCTCCGGCGAAAAAGCCGAGGCGAAAAAAGCCGAGAAAAAAGACGCCGCCAAAAAAGAGGCGAAAGCCAAAAAAGCTCCGGCGAAAAAAGCCGACAAAAAACCGGCTGCGAAAAAAGAGACGAAAAAAGCCGACGGCAAAGCTTCGAAAGCGAAAAAAGAGCCGGCGAAAAAAGCTGGAAAAGCGCCTGCGGCAAAAGCGAAAGCCAAACCCAAAGCTCCGGCGGCGCCTCCGGTCGTCAAGGCCAGCGCCCGCTACGTGCGGATCGCCCCGCGCAAGGCGCGGCTGATCGCCGACCAGGTGCGCGGCATGCACATCGAAAAGGCCCGGGCGCTGCTGCAGTTCTCGCCCCGCGGCGCCGCTCACGACATTCACAAGCTGATCAACTCCGCCGCCGCCAACGCGGAAAACAACCACGACCTCATCGGCGACGAGATGCGCGTCTCTTCGATCACCGTCGACGAGGGTCCGACCCTGCGCCGGTTCCGCCCCCGGGCGATGGGCCGGGCGACCCCGATCAACAAGCGAACCAGCCACATCCGTGTGGCCCTGACCCCGGTGGAGGACTAAGCATGGGACAGAAGATCCACCCCGAGGGTTTCCGGGTCGGCTACATCCACGACTGGAAGTCGAACTGGTACGAGGACAAAAACTTCGCCGACGTCCTTCAGGAAGACCTGCAGATTCGGGATCACATCGTCAACAAGCTTTCGCACGCGGGCCTCTCGAACATCACGATCGAGCGCCGCGGCGAGGTCGCCGTCGACATCCACACGGCCCGGCCCGGGATCGTGATCGGCAAGTCCGGCAGCGAAGTCGATGCCCTGCGCAAGGAGCTGCACAAGCTCACCGGCAGCCCGGTGAAAGTGAACATCCGCGAGGTCAAGCGCCCCGAGCTCGACGCCAAGCTGGTCGCCCAGTCGATCGCCGAGCAGCTGCAGAACCGTGTCGCCTTCCGGCGGGCGATGAAACGCGCCCTCACCTCGGCGATGCGCTCCGGCGCCAAGGGCGTCAAGGTCCAGGTCTCCGGCCGCCTCGGCGGTGCCGAGATGGCGCGGACCGAACAGTATTCCGACGGCCGAGTGCCGCTGCACACGCTGCGCGCCGACATCGACTACGGCTTCTTCGAGGCCCGCACCACGACCGGTCGGATTGGCGTCAAATGCTGGATCAACAAGGGTGAAGTGATGCCGGAGGGCTTCCGGTCCGACCTCGTTTCCGGTGACAGCGAGCCGCAGGGCCAGTCCGGCCGCGGACGACGCGACGATCGCGGCGGCGGTGGACGTGGTCGCGACCGCGGCGGACGCGGCGGCGGTCCCGGTGGGGATCGCGGCGGACGCGGCGGCGGCGGAGGTCGCGGACCCGGTGGTCCCGGCGGCGGCCGCGGTGGACAGCGTGGAGGTGGTCGCTGATGTTGATGCCGAAACGGGTCAAGCACCGCAAACAGTTCCGTGGCCGCATGCGCGGCAACACCAAGGGCGGCAGCACCGTCGCCTTCGGCGAGTACGGGATCAAGGCGCTCGAGCGCGGTTGGATCACCAACCGCCAGATCGAGGCTGCCCGTGTCGCGATGACCCGCAAGATCAAACGTGGCGGCAAGGTCTGGATCAACGTCTTCCCCGACAAGCCGTACACGAAAAAGCCGGCCGAGACGCGGATGGGCTCGGGCAAGGGCAACCCCGAGGGTTGGGTCGCCGTGGTCAAGCCCGGCAAGGTCATGTTCGAGCTGGCGGGCGTCCCCGAGGAGCTGGCGCGCGAAGCGCTGCGCCTGGCGGGCCACAAGCTTCCCGTGAAAACCAAATTCGTCATGCGCGAGGGGGCCGGGGAGTGATGAAAGCGGCCGAGGTGCATAACCTCAAAGACGACGAGCTGGTGGCGAAGCTGATCGACGCCAAGCAGGAGGCCTTCAACCTGCGCTTTCGGCACGCGACCGGCGAGCTCGAGAACACCGCCCGGCTTGGGCAGACCAAGCGGGACGTGGCAAAGCTTCTGACCGTCGCGCGGCAGCGCGGCATCGATGTTGAGAAAGAGACGCGACGGATATGAGCGACGACGAGATTAAAAAAGACGATATTCAGGACGAGAGCACTCAGGACGAGGGCGCTGAGGCCGCGGGTCCTGTCTCCGATGAGACCCCGTCACCTGAAGGTGACGGTCCCTCATCGTCGCCACCCGCGGCAGAGGCCGCCGAGGGAGAGGGCAGTGAGCCGTCCGAGGAGGTAGCTGAGGAGGCTCCGGCCGCTGAGGAGACCCCTGCGGCTGAGGAGGCGCCTGCCGCTGCTGAGGCTGCTCCCGTTGCGGAAGAGGCGCCTGCAGAGCCTGATCCTGAGGACGATCTTCCTTGGAAGGAGCGGCGGCGGTTGCGGAAGTCGCGCCGTTCGGGTGAGGCTGGGCCGCAGCTCAGCACCGAGGACCGGGTTGCCAGGCGCGCCGAGGAACGGCGGGTCCGCGCCAACCTGCGTCGCAAGCAGCGCGAGGCCGTCAAGGCGGAGCGCAGCCCCGGCACCGGCACCCCGCCGGCCGAGAAGGAGGCGAACGCGGCCAAGGTGCGCCAGGGGATCGTCGTCTCCAGCAAGGGAGACAAATCGATCACCGTCCGCATCGACATCGCCCGCCGTCACCGCACCTACGAGAAGATCGTCCGCAGCTCGACCAAGCTGCACGCCCACGACGAGCGCAACGAGGCCGGCGAGGGTGACGTGGTCCGCGTGATCGAGACCCGGCCGCTCTCCAAGACCAAGCGCTGGCGCCTGGTCGACGTGGTGGAGAAGGCGAGGTAGCGGGATGATCCAGCAGGAGTCCAGGCTCAAGGTCGCCGACAACAGCGGCGCGCGCGAAATCCTCTGCATCCGCGTCAAAGGCGGCTCGCACCGGCGCTACGCCAGCGTCGGCGACGTCATCACCGCGACGGTCAAATCGGCCAGCCCGCAGGGCGGTGTCCGCAAGGGCGAGGTCGTGCAGGCCGTCGTCGTCCGCACCCGCAAGCCGCTGAGCCGCCCCGACGGCACCTACATCTCCTTCGACGAGAACGCCGCGGTGCTGATCGACCCGGCCAGCAACAACCCCCGCGGGACCCGCATCTTCGGGCCGGTGGCGCGCGAACTGCGCGATCGCAACTTCATGAAAATCATCTCGCTGGCGCCGGAGGTGCTCTGATGGCCAAGTCGATGCGCATCCGCACCGACGACACGGTGCTGCTGATCAGCGGCAAGGACGCCGGCAAGAAAGGCCGCGTCACCCGCACCGATCCGAAAAAGCGCCGCGTCTACGTCGAGGGCCTGAACATGATCAAGCGCCACGAACGGCCGCGCTCCCAGGGCGACCTGAAAAACGCCCAGGCCGGCGGCATCGTCGAAAAGGAGGGTCCGATCAACGTCTCCAACGTGATGCTGCTCGACCCCAAAGACAACAAGCCCACCCGCATCGGCGTCCGCGTCGACAAAGGTGGCAAGCGCGTCCGCTACGCGAAGCGGACCGGAAACGAGATCGGCTGATGGAGGCGACCGTGGCACCCACCTCTCAGGCCGCTCCGCCGCCGCGCCTGCGCGAGCGCTACGAGAGCGAGATCCTGCCGGCGCTGACCAGCAAATTCGGCTACTCGACGCCGATGGAGGCTCCGCGCCTGGAGAAGATCACCCTCAACATGGGTCTGGGCACCGAGAAACAGGACAAACGCTCTTTCGAAAACGCCCAGGAACAGCTGGCGATCATCGCCGGCCAGCACCCGAACGTGCGCCGCGCCCGCAAGTCGGTCGCTTCCTTCAAGCTGCGCGAGGGGATGCCGGTCGGCGTCTCGGTGACGCTGCGGCGGGCTCGCATGTGGGAGTTCCTCGACCGCCTGGTCTCGATCGCGGTGCCGCGGATCCGCGACTTCCGCGGCCTCAACCCGCGCTCGTTCGACGGCCGCGGCAACTACTCGATGGGCGTCAAAGAGCAGCTGATCTTCCCCGAAATCGACTATGACTCGATCGACGTCGTCCGGGGTCTGGACGTGACGATCACGACTTCCGCTAAAACTGACCTCGAGGCTTTCGAGCTTCTGCTCGGGTTGGGGATGCCGTTCGCCCAGGAGGGCCGCCCCGGCCAGGCCGAGCGCGAAGCGAAAGAAAAAGAAGCCGAGGAAGAGCAGCTCAAAGAGGAAGCCCGCCAGAAGGCTGAAGTCGAGCAGGCGGCACTCGAACAGCTGAAAGAGGAGAACCCCGAGGCCTACGCCAAGCCGGAAGGCGAGGACGAGGGCGCCGCCGAGGGCGGAGACGAAGAGGCCGGCGAGACGCCGGAGGAGAGTTCAGACAATGGCTAAGACTTCGATGAAGGTGAAGCAGGCGCGCGATCCGAAGTTCAAATCGCGTGGCTACAACCGTTGCCGCCGCTGCGGGCGTCCGCGTGCCTACTACCGCAAATTCGGCCTCTGCCGGATCTGCCTGCGGGACGCCGCCCACGAGGGGTACATCCCCGGAATGACCAAGTCGAGCTGGTAGGACGAGAGCATGCACACCGACCCGATCGCCGATTACCTGACCAGGATCCGCAACGCCATCCGCGCGGGCCATGACGAGGTGGAAATTCCCCTCAACGGCCTCAAGCTGGAGTTGTCCCGGATCCTCAAGGAGCAGGGCTACATCAAGGACTTCAGCCGCAGGCCCGCCACCGTCGGCGAGGCGATCAACGTCGAGCTCAAGTACACCGAGGATCGCCAGCCGGTGATCATCGGGATCGAACGGGTCTCGCGTCCGGGTCGCCGTCGCTACGTCGACCACGGCAACGTCCCCCGCGTCCACGGCGGCACCGGGACCGCAATCGTCAGCACCTCTACCGGCGTGATGACCGGCCACGAAGCCCGCGCCAAGGGTGTCGGCGGCGAGGTCGTCGCCTACGTCTGGTGAGCAGATGAGCCGCATCGGAAGAAAACCCGTCTCCGTACCCGACGCCGTCACGGTGGAGATCGCCCCTGGCAACATCGCCGTCAAGGGGCCGAAGGGCGAGCTGCGGCAGACCCTCTCCGCCGACATGACGGTCGAGCAGAGCGACGGCATCGTCACTGTCGCCAGGCCGACCGACCGCGGCGAGCACCGGGCCCTGCACGGCCTCACCCGCAGCCTGATCGCGAACATGATCGAGGGCGTCACCGACGGTTTCGAGAAGCGCCTGGAGATCCAGGGGGTCGGCTACCGCGCCGCGCTGAAAGGCAAAAACCTCGAGCTGGCGCTGGGCTACTCGCACCCGGTCGCGATCGACGCCCCCGAGGGAATCGACTTCGAAGTGCCTCAGCCGACGGAAGTCATCGTCAAAGGCATCGACAAGCAGCTCGTCGGACAGGTCGCCGCGGACATCCGCAAGCGCCGTCCGCCCGAGCCCTACAAGGGCAAGGGCATCCGCTACAAGGGCGAGCTGGTCATGCGGAAGGTTGGTAAGCGCGCATGACGGTGCTTACGAACCGCCAGCGCCGGCTCAAACGGCGGCGCCGGGTCCGCGCCCGCGTCAAAGGCACGGCCGAGCGGCCGCGTCTCTCGGTCTACCGCTCCAACAGGGGCGTCTTCGCCCAGCTCATCGACGACACTCAGGGACGCACCCTGGCGGCCGTCAACTGGATCGAGCCTGATCTGCGCAAGCTCAGCGCCACCGAGCAGGCCAAGAAGGCCGGCCAACTGCTGGCCGAGCGCGCGAAAGGCGCCGGCGTCGAGACCTGCGTCTTCGATCGCGGCGGCTACCAGTACCACGGTCGCGTCAAGGCGCTGGCCGAGGGTGCACGCGAGGGAGGGTTGGCCTTCTAAGCCGTTTCGCTACGGTTGGCCGCTGCCATGAAGGGAATGGATACCAAGAACGTCGAGACGGTCAGCCCCCGCGGGCTCGACCTGCAGGAGCGCGTGATCGAGATCAACCGCGTCGCCAAGGTGGTCAAGGGCGGCCGTCGCTTCTCGTTCACCGCGCTGGTCGCCGTCGGCGACGAAGAGGGCGTGGTCGGGATCGGCTACGGCAAGGCCCGCGAGGTCCCGCTGGCGATCCAGAAGGGCGTCGAGGACGCCCGCAAGAACTTGATCCGGGTGCCCAAATACGGGAACACCCTGACCCACCGCATCATCGGCCGCTTCGGTGCCGGCCACGTCGTCCTGCGCCCGGCCAGCCCCGGTACCGGCGTCATCGCCGGCGGCGGCGTCCGCGCCGTGCTCGAGCTCGGTGGGGTTCGCGACGTGCTGACCAAGAGCATTGGGACTCAGAATCCGATCAACCTGGTCAAGGCGACCATGGACGGCTTGGTTCGGCTGCGGCGGCCTGAGGAGGTTGCTGAGTTGCGCGGGTTGACGATCAGCCAGGTGCTTGGGCTGGATGGCAATGGCAACGGCGCCGCTGAGACCCTCTCGGATGAGGGACAGGGCGATGGGGCCGCGGGTCCTGCCGCCGCAGGGGACCCACCGTCTCCTGCAACTGCGCAGGAGACGGTCCCCCCTACGACGTCACCCACGGCAGAGGCCGCTGAGCCAGCAGCCAGTGAGCCGTCCGAGGAGGCGCAGAAGCCCGCTGGGGAGCCCGCCGAGGAGAAGGCTGGGGAGGGTTCGTGAGCTCTGTGAAGATTCGGCAGATTCGGTCTGCTGCTAAGACGAATCCGAATCAGAAAGCTACTTTGAAGGCGCTGAAGCTGGGGCGGATCGGCAAGTCTTCGGAGATCAAGGATTCTGAGCAGCTGCAGGGTCAGCTGCGGGTCGTCTCTCACCTCGTGGAGGTCGACGGTGGCTGAGAAAACCGAAAAACAGGCCAAGAAAGACACTTCGCGCGAAGAAGAGATTGGTCTTCACAACCTGAAGCCGAAGCCCGGCTCGAAACGCTCGCGCAAGCGGATCGGACGCGGCGAGGGCAGCCGCGGCAAGACTTCCGGCCGTGGCCATAAGGGCGCCGGCGCTCGTTCGGGCCGCAAGCGCAAGGCTGGCTACGAGGGCGGGCAGAACCCGATCCACATGCGGATGCGAAAGCTTCGCGGCCCGCACAAAAAGCAGTCGATGCCGTTCGAGAACTTCCGCACCAAGACCCAGCCGGTCAACCTCTCACACCTCGAGGAGCGCTTCGAAAGCGGCGCCGAAGTGACGCCGCAGAGCCTCCGCGAGAAGGGTCTGGCGAAGCGCAAGGACCCGGTCAAGGTCCTCGCCCGGGGTGAGATCAAGAAGAAACTCGAGGTTCACGCGCACGCCTTCAGCGCGGCCGCCAAGGAGCAGATAGAAGCGGCCGGCGGTTCCTGTCACACTCTGGAGCCGTAATGCTCAGAACTATTCTCAACGCGTTCAGCGTTGCCGACATTCGCAAGAAGCTTGCGTTTACGGCAGCGATGCTGGCGCTGTACCGGCTGGGGTCCTACATCCCGGCCCCTGGCGTGGATACGGACGCCGTCAAGGAAATCTCCGAAAACTTCGGCGGCTCCGGCGTTCTCGGCTTCCTCAACCTCTTCTCCGGCGGCAGCCTTTCGCGGCTCAGCCTCTTCGCGCTGGGGATCATGCCCTACATCACCGCCTCGATCATCCTGCAGCTGCTGACGGTGGTCGTGCCGTCGCTGGAGCGCTTGCAGAAAGAGGGTGAAGTCGGGCAGCAGAAGATCACCCAGTACACGCGCTACCTGACCGTCGGTCTCGCCTTCGGACAGTCGATCGGCTACGTCTTCCTCTTCCGCTCCTTCGGCAACAGCGCCGGGACCAACGTCGTCGGCCAGCTCACCGCTCCACGGCTGTTCCTGATCGTGATCTGCCTCACCGCCGGCTGCACCCTGCTGATGTGGCTGGGCGAGCTGATCACCCAGCGCGGGATCGGCAACGGCATCTCGCTGATGATCTTCGCCTCGATCGCCTCCAGCATCGTCCCCGGCCTCTCGAAGTGGTGGAACAACCCCGACCAGGTCTTCGTGGTGATGATGCCGTTCATCGCCCTGGCGGTGATCGTCGCGATCGTCTTCGTCCAGGAGGGCCAGCGCCGGATCCCGGTCCAGTACGCGAAACGCGTCGTCGGCCGCAAAATGACCTCCGGCGGCTCCACCTACCTGCCGCTGCGGGTCAACATGGCCGGCGTCATCCCGGTCATCTTCGCCGCCTCGATCATGGCCTTCCCAGCGACGATCGGGCAGATGCTCAACACCCCCACCGCGCTCGATTTCGCCGCGTTTTTCAGCCCCAACAGCTGGGCCTACGTGGTCGGCGAGGTCCTCTTCATCATCATCTTCACCTACTTCTACACGGCGGTCACCTTCAACCCCGTCGACCAAGCCGACAACCTGAAGAAATACGGCGGCTTCATTCCCGGCGTGCGTCCGGGGCGGCCGACCGCCGAGTACCTGGACAGGATCCTGTCCCGTCTGACCTTCCCCGGTGCCCTCTACCTGGGAGCGGTGGCGGCGCTGCCGACGATCCTGATCAGCCAGACGGCGGCCAACTTCTACTTCGGCGGCACCTCGATCCTGATCGTGATCGGTGTCGCGCTGGACACGGTCAAGCAGTTGGAGGCTCAACTCATGATGCGCAACTACGAGGGCTTCCTCAAATAAGCTGTCGGGCCGCCCGCCCCCGCATCGCCGGGTCTGATCCAATCCTTCATTCGTGTCTGAGCTAAATCTCGTCCTCCTTGGTCCTCCCGGCTCCGGCAAGGGAACCCAGGGCGAGCGCTTGAACGAAGACCTGCGCTTGCCGTACTACGCGACCGGGGACATTCTGCGCGGCGCGGTCCGGGACGAGACCGACCTGGGCCGCGAAGCGAAGGAGTTCATGGACCGCGGCGACCTGGTGCCCGACGAGGTGATCGTCGGCGTGATCGCCGAGCGGATCGGCTCCAGCGAGGCGCTCGACGGCTTCATCCTCGACGGCTTCCCGCGCACCACTCCGCAGGCAGAGGCGCTCGACGCGAAGCTCTCCGAGCTCGGCCGCGGGGTGACCGCGGTGCTGCTGATCGACGTCTCCGACGAGGAGGTCGTGCGGCGGCTCGGCGGCCGGCGAACCTGCGAGGCCAGCGGCCACGTCTTCCACGTCGAGTTCGAACCTCCCAAGGAGGAGGGGGTCTGCGACATCGACGGCTCACCGCTGATCATCCGCGACGACGACAAGCCCGAGGTGATTCGCAAGCGACTCGAGACCTACCACGAGAAGACCAAGCCGCTGGTCGACTACTACGACAGCCGCGGCGTCCTCCGCCGGATCGCGGGCGAGGCGGCGCCGGAAGAGGTGGCGGAGCAGATCCGCCGGACTCTGGCCACCCTGCGGATGGAGCAGGACGAGGCCGTCTAGGCTCACGGGCCCGCCAGCGGCGCCCATTAGCGTGTATCGCATGATCATCAAGAAGACCCCCGAGCAGGTCGACCAGATGGCCGCCTCGGGCGCGGTCCTCGTCCGCTGCCTGAAGATGCTCGCCGCCAAGGCCCGGCCCGGGATCACCACCGGCGAACTGGACGAGGCGGCGGAGAAGTTCATCCGCTCGCAGGACGCCGAGCCAGCCTTCAAGGGCTACCGCGGCTTCCCCGGCTCGATCTGCGCCTCGCCCAACTCGATGGTCGTCCACGGCATCCCCGGCCCCTACGAGTTGAGGCGGGGCGACGTGATCTCGATCGACGTCGGCGTGATCAAGGACGGCTGGGTCTCCGACGCGGCGATGACGCTGCCGATCGGCCCGGTCAGCCCGGAGGCTCAGAAGCTGCTCGACGTGACCAAGGCCTCGCTCTTCGCCGGGGTCGAGCAGATGCGACCCGGGAACCACCTGGGCGACGTCTCGGCGGCGATCCAGCGCGCGGTGGAGGTCGAGGGTCTCTCGATCATTCGCACCCTGGTCGGGCACGGCATCGGCCGTGACATGCACGAGGAACCGCAGGTCCCGAACTTCGGCGAGCCTGGCAAGGGCCCGGAGCTGGAGGAGGGGATGGTGCTGGCGATCGAGCCGATGGTCAACGTCGGCGGTCCGCTGGTGCGGATGGGCGACGACGGCTGGTCGGTCTACTCCGAAGACGGCTCGCTCGCCGCCCATTTCGAGTTCACGGTCGCCGTCACCCCCTCGGGGCCGCGCATCCTCACCCCCTGGCACGAGTCCGAGTAGCCAGACCGCCGGGCGGGTAGTCTGTCCCTTGCGGTGGGCGCCGCAACGGAAGGAGAGGTTCCTTGCTGTTCCAGTGCCGCCCCCATCGTGCTCTCGCGCTGCTGGTAGTTCTCGTCGGGCTCCTCGCCGCCGCACCCCGCGCCTCGGCCGCTCCGGCGCCCTACGGCGCCAACGACGCGGGCGGCTTCCGCAACGTGCTGCCACCCGGGCAGAACGGCACCGCCAACTTCGGCGAGGTCCTCGCCTTCCGCGGCCCTGGCCTGCTGCCGCCGCACTTCGCCGACCAGCAGCCGCTCTACGAAAACCTGCTCTACGCGGGCCCGACGCTGACCGAAGAGCAGATCCCGAACTACTTCAAGGACGCGACCTTCGGTGTGCCGCCTGGTGAAGCCGCCTCGGCGTTCGAACCGCGCCCCGGGGTCACGATCCTCCGCGACAAAGCGTTCGGCGTCCCGCACGTCTACGGCGACACCCGGGCCGACACGATGTTCGGCGCCGGCTATGCCGGTGCCGCCGACCGGCTCTTCCTGATGGACGTCCTGCGCCACACCGGCCGCGCCGAACTCGCCTCCTTCCTCGGCGGTTCCAACGCCGGCGCCGACGCCAGTCAGTGGCAGTTCGCCCCCTACACCGAAGCCGACCTCGAAAGGCAGCTGGCCCAGGCGCCGCGGCTCTACGGCGCCCTCGGGCAGCAGGCGGTCGACGACGTCGCTGCCTACGTCGAAGGGATCAACGCCTACATTGCCGCCGCCAACCTCGACCCGGAACTGAAGCCGGGCGAGTACACGCTGCTGAACAAGCCGATGGAACCGTGGAAGTCGACCGATGTGATCGCGATCGCCTCGCTGGTCGGCGGCATCTTCGGCCAGGGCGGCGGCAACGAGCTGAACTCGGCGCTGACGATGCAGGCATTCGTCCGGCGGATGGGCAAGCAGGCAGGTCGCAAGGCGTGGGCGAACTTCCGCTCCAAGAACGATCCCGAGGCGCCGACCACGGTCGCCGAGCGCTTTCCCTACGAGACCCGCGGCGCCTTCGCCAAGCGCGGCCTGGCGCTGCCCGACCGCGGCAGCGTCCGCTTCACCAGCACCAACGGCGCCGGCGCTTCCAGCGCGACGGGCGGGACGACCGCGACGGTCGGACAGCGCCTGCAGGCGGCGATCGAAGCCGCGGGGCACGCCTCCAACTGGGAGCTCGTTTCGGCCACGGAGTCGGCCAGCGGCCACCCGATCGCGGTCATGGGCCCGCAGGTCGGCTACTTCGCTCCCCAGATCCTCCAGGAGGTCGACCTGCACGGGCCGGGGATCGACGCCCGCGGCGCCGCCTTCCCGGGGGTCAGCCTCTACGTCCAGCTTGGCCATGGTCGCGACTACGCCTGGAGCGCGACGACCGCCACCTCCGACAACGTCGACACCTTCGCCGAGGTCCTCTGCAAGGACAACTTCCACTACCGCCACCGCGGCAAGTGCCTGGCGATGGAAAAGCTGGAAAAGGGCGAGAGCTGGACCTCGAACGCGGCCGACTCGACGCCGGCCGGCTCGCAGACGCTGATTGCCTACCGCACCGTGCACGGGATCGTCTACGCGCGCGGCAGGGTCGGCGGCGAGAAGGTCGCCTTCGCCCGCCAGCGCAGCACCTACTTCCACGAGGCCGACTCGGTGATCGGCTTCGCGCAGCTGAACGAACCGGGGGTGATGACCGGACCTGAGGGGTTCAAGCAGGCGGTCAGCAAGATCAACTTCCTCTTCAACTGGTCCTACATCGATTCTGAACACATCGCTTACGCGCTCTCGGGCTGGATGCCGCAGCGGGCGAGGGGGACCTCGCCGGACTTCCCGGTCCTCGGTACCGGCAAGTTCGACTGGATGGGCTACGAGCCGAGCGGCCGGACCGCCGACTGGCTGCCGTTTCCCAAGCACCCGCAGGCGGTCGACCCGCCGTTCCTCGTCTCCTGGAACAACAAGCAGGCGCCGGGCTGGGCGGCGGCCGATGACAAGTACAGCTACGGGCCGCTGTTCCGCTCGCAGATGATCGCCGACAAGGTGAAGGCGGCGATCAAGGGGCCGAAGAAGATGACGATCGCCCAGCTGGTCCAGGCGATGGAGGAACCGGCGACCCAGGACCTGCGCGGCTACCGGCTGCTGCCGACGATCCTCAAGGCGATCGGCGAACCGAAATCAAAGCCGTTGCGTCAGGCATTTGTGACCCTGCGCACCTGGCGCGAACACGGCGCCCACCGTCGCGACCTTGACCGCGACGGCGCCTACGAGGAAAACGACGCGGTCGAGCTGATGGACGCCTGGTGGCCGAAGCTGCTCGCGGGCGAGTTCAAGCCGGCCCTCGGCGGCCGGGCCTACGCCGCCCTGGAAGGGATGGTTCGGACCGGCAGCTACACCGGCGGCTCCCCGACGGAACCCGACTTCAGCGACGGCTGGTGGAGCTACGTCTCGAAGGACCTGCGCGACCTCTTCGGACCGCAGCCGAAGGGCGCCTGGAGCCGGGTCTACTGCGGCAACGGCTCGAAGCGCAAGTGCCGGCAGATGCTCCAGCGCACGCTCACCGCGGCGCTGAAGGTCACGCCGCAGCAGCTGTACGGCGGCGGCGACGGCGCCTGCGCGGCCAACCCGCAGCCCTCGTGCTTCGACCAGAACCGGCCGGCAGTGACCGGCGGCATCTCGATGCCGCCGTTCCCCTTCCAGAACCGGCCGACCTTCCAGCAGGTGGTGACGCCGACCCAGCGGCTGCCGCGCTGAGGGCATGGTGAGGAGCTCGATCGCGCGATCTTGCGAATGCGGCATCTGCATGGGGTCCTTCGCGAGGAATTCATCGTGAACCGTCGGAGAAGATTCGAGCCGCCTGTCCCGAAGAGGGGACATGGCAACATCCTCCGAATGAATCAGGAGACCTTCTCAGCCGTCGACCAGTTCATCGGCGAGACGATCGTCGCCGAGGACGAGGCGCTGCGTGGGGCTGTTGCGGCTGCCGAGGCCGCCGGGTTGCCGGCGATTCAGGTCTCGCCGCCCCAAGGGAAGCTGCTGCAGTTGCTGGTCCGGCTCGTCGGGGCGAAGCGGATCCTCGAGTTCGGGACGCTGGGTGGCTACAGCGCGATCCTGATGGCGCGGGCCCTGCCCGAGGACGGGAGCCTGATCAGCCTCGAGGCGAACCCAGACTACGCCGAGGTCGCCCGGCGGAGCATCGAGGCGGCCGGCGTGGGGGAGAAGGTCGAGATCCGCATCGGCCCCGCCCTGGAGACACTGCCGGGGTTGGAGGAGGCCGCCGAACCTTTCGACCTCGTCTTCATCGACGCCGACAAGGTCAACACGCCCAACTACTTCGCCTGGTCGCTCGATCACACCCGCCCTGGAGGGCTGATCGTCGCCGACAACGTCGTCCGCGGCGGCACCCTCGCCGACGGCGACGACACGGACGAGGCAACCCAGGCCCAGCGTCACCTGCACGAGATGCTCGGCGACGAGCCACGCGTCGACGCCACCACGATCCAAACCGTCGGCGTCAAGGGTTACGACGGCTTTCTTATCGCCTTAGTTTCATAAATCACGATGTATTAATCAGGCACGCTTTGCTGAAAGCTTTACGGGTTCGGCGACACTACTTATGGAGTGGAACTCAAGAAGACCCAACTGACCAAAGAGCATCGGAAGCGACGCTTCGAAGCTCTGTTCGGCTCCAACTACTCCCGTGTCTTTTCCTTTGTGCTGCGCAGGACCCAGGATCGAGACCTGGCAGAAGAAATCGTCGCCGAGACCTTCTTGATCGCCTGGCGGCGCTTCGAGGATCTGCCGAGCGAGGCGTTGCCCTGGCTATTCGGGACCGCCCGGCGGGTTCTTGCCAACCACGTGCGCTACACAGAACGGCGCTCTCGCCACGGTTCGGCGGTGCCTTTGGAATACGTCGAGCTCGGCGATCCCTCGGCTTCTACGTCAGACCTGATCGCAGACCGGCAGGCATTCGTCACAGCCTTCGCCGCCATTCGCGCTGAGGATCGCGAAGTTCTCGCCCTGATTGCTTGGGATGGGCTCTCCTCTCGCGAAGCGGCCGAAACCCTCGGCTGCAGCACGGCAGCCTTCTCTCTGCGACTGCACCGGGCTCGCAGACGCCTGCTGAAAGAGATGACGACTTTTGGACATTCACTAGGAGAAGAGGGTGAGAAGTCGCACCCGTGTACCAAGCCTGGCGCCGCGGAGGCCCCATGAAATCCAAGAACGAAATGCTGATGAGAGAACTTCGCACGATCGACCCCTCGACCTCCGGGAAAGCTGCGGAGATCGCCAGGGAGCATCCTGGCGGCGATGCACTCCTACAGAGGATTCTCGCCACTGACCCGGACCAGGGTGCAGAACCGCGCCCGCCTGCGCATCGCCGACATTTTCCCCCCCGGTGGGTCCTCGCCCCTGTCGCGGCAGGGGCGGTTCTGCTGATCGCAGGGGTGGCCCTGCTGGGGGGTGGCAGCGAAGGGAGCGGTTCCCTTGGTCCCTTGAACGAAGTCGCTGCGGCTGCGGCTTCGCAAGCGCCTCCTTCGGCCTCGGCCGTCCGTTATTCGAAGGTCCGATTCAGCTCGATCGACACTGCTATCGCCGGTGGAGAGTCGTGGTCCGTCTATCGATCGGAACTGCGAGAAGAATGGAGATCCGAGTCTGAAGCCGGTCGACTCCGAGTGGTGAGCCCTCTGCCTCAGTTCGTGGGTCCGGGAGACAAAGCTGCCTGGGAAGCCGCCGGGCGGCCGAACTTCTTGGCGGGGGATAGCGATGAAGTCGTCGAACGCACCCTCCCGCCTGAATCCGAGGCCGACAATGAAGTCGACGTTTCGAGCCTTTCAACCGACCCCGACAATCTGCTCGCGGATCTCAGCCAACGTGCGAATCAGACCGACAACTCCGCACCGCCGGAGGTGCGGACGCTTCTGCTGATCGGCGAACTTCTTCAAAACCCGGCGGCGACCCCCGATCTGAGGGCTGCCCTCTACCGCGCGGCAGAGAAGATTCCAGGCATCCAATACTTCGGTGAGACTCAGGACCAACTCGGGCGCTCAGGCATGGCAATCGGAATGGAATCGAGCTACTCGGGGGGACCGGCGCGCTATGAGCTGATCTGGGATCCCGAGACTTCTGAGGTGCTTGCGACGGCGGCAATTGCTCTCGAACCGGTGGAGTTTGCCGATGCCTCCCCGCCGTTTCCGCTGGTAAGCACGCTGTTCATCGAGTCGCGTCCTTGAGTGTTCGCAGATTCAACCTTAAGTAAACAAATTTCACAGTACGGTCAGTGCTCTCTAATCAAAAGGAGGACTGATGCGTTCACCGAAGTTACTCATCGTTGCTTGCTGCGCTTTGGCCGGGCTTGCGGGCAGCGCCGTCGCAGCGGAAGAATCTCCGTCGGCAGCCGTGACTCCCGTCCCCGTGAGTGTCACTGGGAATGTGACCACGTACTCCGATGGGAACCAGGTCGTCGAAATTGCCAGCTTCAGCGAATGCCCAGACGGATGGGTCTGCATCTGGGAACATTCGAACTACGAAGGCCGCATGCTCCAGTTCCAAGATCGGGGCTTTTGGCAGGATCTTTCCGCCTACAACTTCAACGACAAGGCGAGTTCCTGGCGAAATCGGATCAACCAGGACGCTCGTTTGTCGCAGCACGCCGGAGGTGGAGGGAACCTTCTCTGCATGCAGCCGAATTCGAGCAGCTCGACCATGGGTGGATTCAACGACGAAGCCTCGTCGATCCGCCTTTACAAAACGTCCGACGTCTGCTGAGGGAAGTCATTGGCGACTGCGGTGCCGGGGTGGCGAGATGCCATCCTGGCACTGCGCCCGTTCAGCAGAGCCCCCTCAGGCGCGCCCTGCTATCTTTCCCGGTCGGCCTTGTTGGCCGGTTGGTTCGTCCTGCCGTCCGATTCATGGGGCGTGTGGGAATCCTGTTGTCGATACGAGATCCGGAGCGATGAAGGTCCGAGCTTCCGTCAAGCCGATGTGCGAGAAGTGCAAGGTAATCCGCCGAAATGGGGCGGTCCTGGTGATCTGCCAGAACCCGCGCCATAAGCAGAGGCAGGGCTAGCCATGGCACGGATCGCGGGAGTCAACGTCCCGGTCAACAAACGGGTCGAAGTCGGCCTCACCTACATCTTCGGGATCGGCCACTCGACGGCGAAGCAGATTCTCGCCGAGACCAAAGTCGACCCCGGCACCCAGGTCAAGGACCTGACCGAGGACGAGGTGATGAAACTTCGCGAGGCGGTCGAGAACCTCGAGGTCGAGGGCGACCTCCGCCGCGACCGCTCGCAGAACGTCAAACGGCTGATGGAGATCGGCTCCTACCGCGGCCTGCGCCACCGCCGCGGCCTCCCCGTCCGGGGCCAGCGGACCAAGACCAACGCCCGTGGCCGCAAGGGCCCGAGGCGCCTCAGCGTCGCCGGCAAGCGCAAGGTATAGGCAGAGATGGCCGAGAAAAAACCCGCCAAAGGGCGTACGCGCCGCCGCGTCAAAAAGAACGTCACCTACGGGCAGGCGCACATCAAGACTTCCTTCAACAACACGATCGTCACCCTCACCGACACCGACGGCAACGTGATCGCCTGGGAGTCGGCCGGTTCGGCCGGGTTCAAAGGCTCACGCAAGTCGACCCCGTTCGCCGCCCAGGTGACTGCCGACGCCGCCGCCAAGAAGGGCATGGAACACGGCCTCGAGCGGGTCGAGGTCTTCGCCAAGGGCGCCGGCTCCGGCCGTGAGACGGCGATCCGCTCGCTGCAGGCCGCCGGCCTCGACGTGACGACCGTCAAGGACGTCTCGCCGCAGGCCCACAACGGCTGCCGCCCGAAGAAGCGGAGGCGCGTCTAATGGCTCGCGATACCTCGCCGCAGTGCAAGCAGTGCCGTCGCGAGGGGCAGAAGCTCTTCCTCAAGGGCGAGCGCTGCTTCACCGACAAGTGCGGCGTCGAGCGCCGTTCCTACCCGCCTGGTGATCACGGTCGTGGCCGCATGCGTCAGTCCGAGTACCGGGTGCAGCTGCGCGAGAAGCAGAAGACCCGCCGCTACTACCAGGTGCTGGAGAAACAGTTCCGCGCCTACTACGACAAGGCCTCCCGCCAGGAGGGCGTCACCGGCGAGAACCTCCTGCGCCTGCTCGAGTCCCGCTTCGACAACGTCCTCGTTCGCCTCGGCTTTGCCGCCTCGCGGCGCCAGGCGCGCCAGCTGATCACCCACGGCCACTGGCAGATCAACGGCCGCCGGGTGAACATCCCCTCGTACCAGGTACGACCCGAAGACATCATCTCGATCAAGTCCGGATCGAACGCCACCGACACGATCCAGCGGGCGACGGAACTCGTCTCCACGGTTCCCGCCTGGTTGCAGGCTGATCACGATGCCCTCACCGCCAAGGTCCTGCGCTATCCGGAGCGCTCCGAGATCTCGGCGCCGGTCCAGGAGCAGCTGATCGTCGAGCTGTACTCCAAGTAGTCCGGAAACGATTTCTGACACACCCCAGAGCAAGGAACTCATGACCACCGATTTCCAGGTCCCCCGCATCACCTCCGAGAAACTCGACGACCGTCGCGGCACGTTCACGATCGAGCCGCTCGACAAGGGCTTCGGCTACACGTTTGGCAACAGCCTGCGTCGCGTGCTCCTCTCCTCGCTTGGCGGCGCCGCCATCACCAGCGTCCGCATCGAGGGAGTCGCGCACGAGTTCTCGACCGTGCCTGGCGTCAAAGAGGACGTCACCGACATCATCCTCAACCTCAAGGACCTGGTCGTGCGCATGCACACCGACGCCGACGAGGTCGAGGCGCCGCTGGTCGCCACCGGCCCCGGCGAGGTCAAGGCCAAGGACATCGACCTGCCCTCCGGCGTCGAGATCCTCAACCCCGAGGCGCCGATCGCGACGCTCGAGAAAAAAACCAAACTCGAGGTCTACCTGACGATCGGCCGTGGCCGCGGTTACTCGCCGGCCGAAGAGAACAAGTCCGACGAGCAGCCGATCGGCGTGATTCCGATCGACTCGATCTTCTCGCCGATCCGCCGCGCCTCCTACGCGGTCGCCTCCGCCCGCGTCGGGCAGCGGACCGACTTCGACAAACTGACCCTCGACCTCGAGACCGACGGCTCGATCGAGCCCGGGGCCGCGCTGCGCGAGGCCTCCGAGATCCTGATCAAGAGCCTGGCCATCTTCACCGACGCCGACCGGGTCGAGGAGCTGACCGCGCGTGAACCGGCGCCGATGCCGGCGAGCGACGGATTCTCCGCGCCGGGCGGCGACGGCGGCGCTGCCGCCGCCAACGGCCTCGACGAGATCCTGATCGAGGAGCTCGAACTTGGCGTTCGCTCCTACAACTGCCTGAAGCGGGCCGGCGTCCAGACCGTCGGCGACCTGGTTCGCAAGTCGCGCGCGGAACTGAACGCGATCCCGAACTTCGGCCAGAAGTCGATCGAGGAAGTCATCGAGACCCTGCACTCCCGCGGCCTGGACCTCCAGGCGGACTAGGGCGCAAGGGCGGAGCGGAGGATCAGGTGCGGCATAAAAAGAAGCGGAACAAGCTCAGCCGCGACTCGTCCCACCGCGAGTCCCTGCTCTCGAACCTCTCGAAGCAGTTGATCGAGCACGAGCGGATCCAGACCAGCCAGGCCAAGGCCAAGGCGGTCAAGCCCGAGGTCGAGAAACTGATCACCCTCGCCAAACGCGGCGACCTTCACGCCCGCCGTCAGGCGCTGGCGACGCTCCACAACGACAAGTTCATCGTCCACAAGCTGTTCGACGAGGTGGCGCCCCGCTACGCGGAGCGGCCCGGCGGGTACACCCGCATCGTCAAGCTCGGTCCGAGGAAGTCCGACTCGACCGAGATGGTTTACCTCGAGCTGGTCTGAGGGCCGGGCGTCGGGGGCCCTCGTTCTGACAAGTCGCAGTGCTAATTAGCACTGCGACTTTGAGTATCCGCCAGCCCGAGGGTGTCCCCCCCCGGCTAAGGCGTAGGTGCAAACCTAAGGTAGTTCAGGGCCGGACTGATTTGTCTTCTCCCCTAGGTTGTGGTTCCCTTTGCACGACATAGGTGCAAAAGGAACCACGAGCACGGCTATGTCCTGACATGGCGAAGATCCCGCCCTCAGATCCGCTGCGAAACCTTGTCGGAGTGGGAGCGCTCACCGATCTTTCAAGGGCGATCGAAACCGTCCGGTCGGTCGAAGGAAGCATCTTTCCGAAGACCACCAATCTGAAGCACCTTGTTGCACCTCTGGATGATGAAGTGCTTCGTCGAGTCTCTGGAGCCAACTTCATCGGGTCACAGCTTCGGGAGACTCTGGAGAAAACCAATGCCACGATTCTTGGACGTGGGATCGGTTCGTCGGCTGCCCTTTCTGCGGCTCGGATTCATCCAACTGACTACGGCTTGAAGTTTGGCAGCCTTCGTATTGCTGAGCTCTATGGAGCGCAAAGTGGCGTCGGAAAACTATTTCGCGGCTGGAAATTCTCTTTAGAAGGCTTTGGCTCGGGGCTCGATCGGTTTGTCCAAGAACAGCAGAGGCTTGACGAACGAACGAACGACTTCGTCCAAGCCCATGGCTGGCCGGTTCCCCTTAGCCTGCCTGTAGGGGCGTATCGACGTTTAGTTGGGATGGCAGATGCCGGAAAGCGGGAGGTGAGTCGATTGATGACGCGCAGCTTCCGCCCGGGAACCCGCGTTTTCGGATCAACGAGAGAGGTTCTGCTGCAGAGCCCTCAACTAGCGTCTCGTCGTCCCCTGGTGAAGCAATCCCTGTCTGCATACAAGCGGCGGGATTGGTACCTGGTCATCAACGGTTTATTGCCCTTAGTGGAGGGTGTCCTCGTTGATTTCGCCTATCAGTCGGCCCCTGCGCCCAAAAGGGGCCGGACTAGAAAGGCTCTGAAAGAGCTGCGGGAAAAGGAAAATGCGACCCTCGGGGTTGCAGTGGACACCCTGGAGACGATGCTCCATTCCGCGGGGGCGAACGTCGCACTCTTTGAGGGGTTTGATCAGGCGGACTACGGGCGTCCTGGAGAGCCACGATCTCTTAATAGAAACGCGATTTTGCATGGGGCATCACGGCGCTACGGCAGTGAGCAGAACGCCCTTCGACTACTGCTCCTTGTTGCAGTCATGGCAGAAGCGTTTGACCTCAGCGACAGCATCAGCTAGTCCGCCCCCTCATACTGGACCGACGCGAGGTAGAGGCCGTGGGGCGGGGCGGTGTCGCCTGCCTCGGTTCTGGGGGCGCCCTCCAGGAGTCGGGTGAAGCCCTCGACCGTCCTCCTGCCGCTGGCCACCTCCAGCTGGGTGCCGACGAGGACCCGGACCATGTTGCGCATGAAGGCGTCGGCGGTTATGCGGAAGCTGAGGATGTCGCCTTCCTGCTCCCAGCCGGCGGCGAGGATGTCGCGGTCGAAGCGGACGTGGTCGGTCTGGGTTGGGGTGAAGGCGGTGAAGTCGTGGGTTCCCGGCAGGGCCGCGGCGCAGGCATCGAGAGCCTCCCGATCGACCTGGTGGGGCCACCAGAGCGCCTTGCCGAGCTCGAACGGACTCGGCGTCGACCTCGCCAGCAGGCGATATCGGTAGCTGCGCGCCTTGGCGTCGCGACGGGCGTCGAAGCCCTCGGCGGCGACGCTGGCGGCGGTGACCGCGACGTCGTCGGGGCAGAGGCCGTTGACGCGCCGCGCCAGGTCCTGCGGGGACTCGGTCGCGGTCTCGAAGCTCGCCACCTGGCCGAGGGCGTGGACGCCGGTGTCGGTCCGCCCGGCGACGGTCAGGTCGACGGGCTTGCGCAGGACGGTCGCCAGCGCCGCCTCCAGCTCGCCCTGGACGGTTCGCAGCCCCGGCTGGCGCGCCCAGCCGCGGAAGCCGCCACCGTCGTATTCGATGTCCAGTCGCACAGTGCTCAAGGCGCGCAGTATCCCCGGTTGGGAGGTGGGCCGGGGCACTCCCGAACGGGCGGATACTCAAATCGCCGGCCTAATTAGGCCGGCGATTGTCCGGGCGGGAGTGCCCCGGCCCACCTCCTAGAATCGACCTGGTGCGCATCCTCCTCACCAACGACGACGGCATCTCGGCGCCGGGGCTGCAGGCCGCCCGGCGGGCGCTGGTCGAGCTCGAGGGCATCGAGGTCGACGTCGTCGCCCCCGACTCCAACCGCAGCGCCACTGCCCGCAGCATCACCACCCGTTCGCCGCTCAGCGTCGAGGAGGTCAACTTCGAAGACGGCCGCGTCGGCTATGCGACCGACGGCACCCCGGTCGACTGTGTCCGCTTCGCCGAGCTGGGCCTGGTCGGCGGCCGGCCCGACCTGATCGTCTCCGGGATCAACCACGGCGCCAACCTCGGCGACGACATCACCTATTCGGGCACGGTCGCCGCGGCGCTCGAGGGCATCGTCCTCGGGATCCCGGCGATCGCCCTCTCCCAACAGTCCTCCGCCGGCGGCCTCGGTTACGTCAGCGGCAAGTTCGACTTCGCGGTCGCCGCCGCCTTCACCGCCCAGCTCGTCTCCCGCCTGCGGCAGGAGTCGATGCCGGAGGCGACCCTGGTCAACGTCAACTGCCCCAACCGCGAGCCGACCGGCGTCGAGGTGACGAAGCTCGGCAAACGGATCTACAACGACGAGCTGAAGCTGGTCAAGGAGAGCGACGGTCGCCGCCACTATGAGATCTACGGCTGGCAGCCGGGCTACGAGGAGATCGAGGGCACCGACCTCTACGCGGTCGCCCAGGGCCGGATCTCGGTCACCCCGATCCACTTCGACCTCACCGACCACGGCGGACTCGAGCGACTGCGCGGCTGGGGCTTCGAGGAGATGCTGGCGGCGAGCGCCACGACGGCGTGAGTGCCGCCCCTGAGCAGCGGGTCGCAGAACTGCGGCAGGAGCTGGAGCGACACAACCGGCTCTACTACGTCCTCGACGACCCCGAGATCGGCGACGATGACTACGACAAGCTGCTGAACGAGCTGCGCGCGCTGGAGGAGGCGAACCCGCGGCTGCGGACGCCGGACTCGCCGACGCAGCGGGTCGGAGCACCGCCGCTCGACCGCTTCGCACAGGTCGAGCACGCCGAGCAGATGCTCTCGCTGGGGAACGCCCGCAACGAGGAGGAGCTGCGCGGCTGGGAGAACCGGATCGCCAACCACCTCAAGCGGATGGACATCACCGCCTCGCAGTTCAGCTACACGACTGAGCCGAAGATCGACGGCCTGGCGATAACCCTCACCTACGAGGACGGGGTGCTCGTCCGCGGCGCGACCCGCGGCGACGGCCGAATCGGCGAGGACGTGACCCAGAACCTGCGCACGATCGGCTCGGTGCCGCTGCGGATCTCGGGGAAGGCGCCCCGGCTGGTCGAAGTCCGCGGCGAGGTCTACCTGCCGATCGCCGCCTTCAAAGCGCTGAACGAACGCCGCGCCGAGGCCGGCGAGCCGACCTTCGCCAACCCACGCAACTCGGCCGCCGGCTCGATCCGCCAGCTCGACCCCTCGCTCGCCGCCGAACGGCCGCTGTCGACCTGGATGTACGGGATCGGCGCCGTCCGCGGCCTCGACCTGCCGACCCACATGGCCGAGGTCGAGTGGCTGCGGGATGCCGGCTTCAAGGTCAATCCCGACACCGACCACCATCAGGGGGTCGAGGGTGTCGTCAAGCGCTGCCACTGGTGGGAGGAGCGGCGCGAGGAGCTCGACTACGAGATCGACGGCGTCGTCGTCAAGGTCGACGAGAAGGCGCTCTGGCGCGAGCTCGGCGTCGTCGGCCGCGAGCCGCGCTGGGCGATCGCCTGGAAGTTCCCGCCGACGACGGCGACGACGAAGCTGAAGCAGGTCGTCTGGAACGTCGGCCGCACCGGCCACCTGGTGCCGTTCGCGATGCTGGAGCCGGTCCACGTCGGCGGTGTCACGGTCACCACCGCGACCCTCCACAACGAGGAGGACCTGGCCCGCAAGGACGTGCGCAAGGGCGACGAGGTGGTGGTGATGCGCGCCGGCGACGTCATTCCGCAGGTCGTCTCGCCGAAGCTGCCGCGCAAGCACAAGGGGGCCCGCAAAGAGAAGCCGCCCGCCCGCTGCCCGGCCTGCGACACACCGACGATCAAGCCCGAGGGCTCGGTCTTCACGATCTGCCCCAACCGCTCCGGCTGTCCCGGACAGTCCTTCCAGCACGTCAAGCATTTCGTCAGCAAGGGGGCGATGGACATCGAGGGGCTGGGCGAAAAGCAGGCGCAGACCTTCCTCGAAGGCAGCGTGATCGGGGACGTCGCCGACATCTACGACCTCACCGCCGAGCGGCTGGTCGAGCTGGACCGTTTCGGCGAGACCTCGGCGCGGAACCTGGTGGCCGCGATCGAAGGCTCGAAGCGGCGGCCCTTCAAACGGGTCCTCTACGCGCTCGGCCTACCCGGCGTGGGCTACGTCACCGCCGAGGCCTTGGCCGACCACTTCGGCACGATCGACGCCCTGCACGAGGCCGATCCCGAGGCGATCGAGGAGGTCGAGGGAGTGGGGCCGATCATGGCGGTGCAGATCGCCGAGTCGCTCAGCGACGAGGCCACCTGGGCGCTGGTCGAGAAGCTGCGTGGCAAGGGGGTCAGGCTCGAGGCCGACCCTTCCGAACGGCGCCAGCAGGGGGGGCCGCTGGAAGGCAAGACGGTCGTCCTCACCGGCACCCTGCCGGAGTTGACCCGCGAGGAGGCTGCCGCGATGGTCAAGTCAGCCGGCGGCAAGGTGACCAGCTCGGTCTCGAAGAAAACCGACTACGTCGTCGCCGGCGAGAGCCCCGGCTCCAAGCTCGCCAAAGCGGAGAAATTCGGCACCGAGATCCTCGACGAGGCGGGACTGCGCAAGCTCGTAGGTCAGTAGCCGGCGGCGGCCGCGGCGATCCGGTCCTGGTCGAGGTGGGCGAGGCCGAGGTCGCCGACGCCCGCCATCAGGACCGAGAAGGCGACGATCCGCCCGCTGCGGTTGAAGCAGTAGCCGGAGAGGTTGCTGACGCCGCTGATCGTCCCGGTCTTGGTGCGGCAACGCCCGTAGGCCGCCGTCCCCTCCATGCGACTGGCGACGGTGCCCTCCTGGCCGGCGAGCGCCAGGTCCTGGATGAACTCCTCCCCCGCCGGGTCCACCCGCATCCCCAGCAGCAGGTCGACGATCTCGCGCGGGCTGGAGCGGTTGGAGCGGGTCAGCCCGGAGCCATCCGTCGCCTGGACGGTGGCGCCGTTGGCGCGGGCGAACGCCTCGACCACGCTGGCGCCGGCGGCGGTGGTCCCGGCGCCGCCGAATTCGGCTCCCAGCAGCTTGATCAGCGTCTCGGCGAAGAAGTTGTCGGAGTAGACGTCGGTGACGTTGACTATCTGGTCGAGGCTCGGGGAGCGGACCATCGCCACCCGTTCGGCGTCCGGCGGCGTCGGGCGCAGAGCGATCTGGGACGGGACCCGCACGCCGGCCCCCGCCAGCGAGCCCGCCAGCTTCGTCGCCGCCAGCTTGGCGGGGTCGGAGGAGAAGCCACTGGCGCTGGTCGAGCCGCTGAAGCCCGAGTTGAAGGCGAGGCCGGAGAGCGGGCCGATGTAGGAGCTGGTCGCGTAGCCGGAGTCGGCGACGCCGCGGCGGCGGTCGAAGATCGTGTCGTCGGCGTAGAGCCGCCCGGTGATCGATTCGATCCCCACCGCCTTGATCTGCGGGGTCAGCGCGAAGAGGTTGGTCCCGAGCCCGGCCAGATAGCTGTTGTAGAAGCCCGGCGTGCCGAGCGCGGGGTCGCCGCCGCCCTGCAGGTAGAGGCTGCCGTGGAGGACCCCTTCGGCGTCGACGCGGCCGTCGCGGAAGACCTTGGTCGCGATCCGGTGCTCGGGGCCGAATTTCGACAGCGCCGCGGCGGTCGTGAACAGCTTCATGTTCGAGGCCAGCGGCCGCGAGCGGTTGGGAGCGCTGGCGCAGAGAACCTGCTCGGATTCGGCGTCGACGACGAGGAGTCCACTTGCCGCTCCGCCCCCCTGGTGCAGCCAGGCGCGCATCTGGTCGCAGCTGGCGCTCGCCTGAGCGCCGCTGACCAGGAGCAGAAAAAGGCCTGCTGAGAGGACCAACAGGGCGATCGGGCTGCGTTTCATCGAGTAATCCAACACGCGGGAGCTGCAAGGTAGCGGGCGGGGATGACCTCTCCTCCTGGAATACTGCATGGATCATGGGCAAGGTCGTAGACATCGAGTCCAAACCGAGGCGGCGCAAGCAGCGGCGCAAAAAGCCCTCGAAGACCGCCCTCGTCCTCGGCGGAGGCGGCTTCACCGGCGGCGTCTACGAGATCGGGGCACTGCGCGCGCTCGACCTGCTGGCGGTCAACAGTACGGTCAACAACTTCGACGTCTACGTCGGCACCAGCGCCGGCTCCTTCGTCGCCTCGATGCTGGCCAACGGGATCACCCCCGACGAGATGATGCAGGTGATCAACGAGCGCGAGCCCTCCGAGCTGGAGGATCTCGACCTCGGCAAGGCCCTGCAGCCGAACTACCTCGGCTTCCTCAGCAAAGCCGCGGCGCTGCCGCTGCGCACGGTCGAGCTGTTGCGCGCGCTGGCGCGGCTCGGGGAGCTCTCGGCGATCGACATCGGCGTCGGCCTCGCCGAGGCGCTGCCGACCGGCCTCTACAACGGATCCGGCCTCTCCGACTACGTCGAGCACGCCCTCAGCGACGGTGGGCGGGTCAACGACTTCCGCCTTCTCGACACCGAGCTCTACCTCGCCGCCACCGACCTCGACACCTGCGAGCGGATCGTCTTCGGGGAAGACGGCTGGACCGACGTGCCGATCTCCAAAGCGGTCGAGTGCTCGACCTGCCTGCCGATCGTCTACAAGCCGGTCGACCTCAAGGGGCGCCAGTTCATCGACGGCGGCATCCGCTCGACCACCAACGTCGACATCGCTGTCGAGAAGGGCGCCAAGTTCATCGTCGTCGTCAATCCGCTCGTCCCCTACGTCAACGACTTCGAGACGACGATCCCAACGGTCACCGGCCGCCGCGTGCGGCGCGTCTCCGACATGGGCCTGCCGGCGATCGCCAACCAGACCTTCCGCCTGATCGCCCACCAGCGGCTGCACCAGGCGGTCGAGCAGTGGCAGGAGAAATACCCGGGCGTCGACATCATCCTGCTCGAGCCCCGGCCCAACGACGAGCTGATGTTCGGCACGCCGATCATGGATTACTCGCGCCGCCTCAGGATCGCCCGCCACGGCTTCGAATCGGTCACCGCCACCCTCGCCCAGGACTACGACCGCTACAAGGAGATCGCCGAGCGCCACGGGCTCGAAATCTCCGAGCGCCGCGTCCGGCGTGTCGTCGAGCAGGCCTCCGAAGAGGAGCCCGAGCAGACCTCCGCCTGGCGGCGGGTGCTCGAGCAGACGACGTCGGTACTGCTGCGGCAGAGCGGCGAAGCGTCCTGACGCAGACCTAAGCCGCGTAGAGCTGCTCGATCGCGTCTTCGTGCTTCTGGGCGACGACGGCGCGCTTGACCTTGAGCGTGGGGGTGAGCTCTCCGGACTCCTGGGAGAGGTCGTTGGGGAGGATCGAGATCTTCTTGACCTGCTCGACCCGGGCGAAGTTCTGGTTGATCTTCTCGACGTGGGCCTCGATCGCCGCCTTGACATCGGGGTTCTGGGCGAGCTGGACGGGATCCTCGGGGAGGTCGTTCTCCTGGGCGTATTTGATTGCCTCTTCGGGGTCGAGGGTGACCAGCGCCACCAGGTAGGGGCGGCGGTCGCCGACGACGACGCACTGGGAGACCAGCGCGTGCTGCTTGATTTCGGCCTCGAGGTTGGCCGGGGTGATGTTCTTGCCGCCGGCGGTGATGATGATGTCCTTTTTGCGGCCGGTGATCTTGATGAAGCCGTCGGGCTCGATCTCGCCGATGTCGCCGGTATGGAGCCAGCCGTCGACGATCGTCTCCTTCGTCGCCTCGGGGTTCTTGTGGTAGCCCTGGAAG
>DATFQO010000052.1:0-50769 GCA_035264245.1 Solirubrobacterales bacterium | reverse complement strand
TGAGGTAGTTGACCGAATCGAGATGAGAGCAATCAGCCACTGCCGGTGGCGATCTCGGCCGGCTCGCCGCCGGGCATCCAGTGCGCCTCGACCGGCACGTCGGAGTCGCGCAGGTAGCGCTCGGCGTCGAGCGCGCCCATGCAGCCGGTCCCGGCCGCGGTGACTGCCTGGCGGTAGGTGTGGTCGACGACGTCGCCGACGGCGAAGACGCCCGCGACGTTGGTCCGGGTCGAGCCGGCCTCGGTGACGATGTAGCCGTCCTCGTCGGTCCCGACCTGGCCCTTGACGATCTCGGACTTCGGCACGTGGCCGATCGCGACGAAGGCGCCGTCGGTGGCGAGCTCCTCCTCGGCGCCGGTCTCGGCGTTTCGCAGCCGGACCTTCGCGAGCTTGCCGCTCTCGCCGGCGACGAACTCCTCCGGAACGAAGGGCGTCTTCAGCTCGATGTTCTCCTTGTCGCGCGCCCGCTCGAACATGATCTTCGAGGCGCGGAACTCGTCGCGGCGGTTGACGATCGTCAGCTTGCGGGCGAACTTGGAGATGAAGATCGAGTCCTCCATCGCCGAGTCGCCGCCGCCGACCACGATCACGTCCTGGCCTTTGAAGAAGGCTCCGTCGCAGACGCCGCAGGTGGAGACGCCGCGGCCGCCCAGCTCCATCTCGCCGGGGACGCCGAGCCGTTTCGGCTCCGCCCCCATCGCCAGGATCACGGTCCTGGCGCGGTGCTCCTCGTCGCCGAGGAAGACCTTCTGGACGCCACCGTCGGAGAGCTCGACCCGGTCGACGTCGTCGGTGACGAAACGGGTGCCGAAGCGCTCGGCCTGGGCGCGGAACTGTCCCATCATCTCCGGCCCCATAATCCCCTCGGGGTAGCCGGGGTAGTTCTCGACGTCGGTCGTGTTCTGCAGCTGGCCGCCCCACTGGAAGCCCTCGAAGACAAGCGGCTCCAGGTTGGCGCGCGCGGTGTAGAGCGCCGCCGTGTAGCCGGCCGGCCCCCCACCGATGATGATCACGTCCTCGACCTTCTTCTGCTCTGCCATATCTAGCCGCCTGAGTCTATTACTTTACTTTTTATAGTAGCTCTCCTGGCCGTCGAAGGCAATCGCCGCGACCTCCTCCACCGGCGAGTGCGTCTCGCCGCCGCGATCGATCGGCTGCCCCTCCTCTTCCCAGAGGTGAACCGTGTGCCGGAGCTGGAAGAAGGCGAAGATTCCGGGTGGGATCGGCATCCAGAAGGCAACCAGCCGGAAGATCAGGATCGCCGGGAAGACCGTCTCCTCGGGGATCCCGAAGAGGACGAAGGCGCCGATCATGCCGGCGTCGACCGCGCCCACGCCCGCCGGCGCCAGCGGGAAGAGGTTGGCCACCATGCCGAGGAAGAAGCCCTGAACCACCACCGCCAGCGGCACGTGGACCCCGAAGGCGTGGAAGGAGGCCCAGAGGACGCCGATGCTGGCCGCCCAGAAGCCGGCGGCACCGAGCACCGCCAGGCCGCCGCGACGCGGATGGGCGAAGAGGCTGAGCGCGAAGCGGAACCCTTCGCCCAGGGTGGCGGGAATTTTACCGGCGTTCTCCAGCCAGTGGCGTGAGCGCTCGGTGTGGGCGAAACGGGCGAGCCGATTCTCGGCGTCAGACGGGATCAGGGTGACGAGGACGCCGAGGATCAGCAGCAGGCCGGCGATCCCGGCGGGGATGATCGTCAGCTCGACCGAGCTCTTGCCGTTCAGCACCCCGGTCCGCAGCAGCACCCCGAAGACGATCAGGGCGATCGGATAGAAGGCGTAGTGGAGAGAGACGAAGGCGACCATCCGCCGGGCGACGTCGCGACGCGGCATCCCGGCTTTGCGCAGCGCCCAGTAGGTGATGGCGATGCCGCCGGCGCCACCGGCCGAGAAGAGCAGCGTCCCCGCAACTCCGGCCATGTTGATCTCGTAGGTCTCCTTCCAGGTCAGGCGCAGCGCGTCGCCGCCGACCACCGCCTTGAAGAGGGCGATGTAGGTCGCGTAGGCGACGACGTTGAAGCCGATGGCGATCCCGATCCAGAGCGGGTCGGCCTCGTCGAGCTTGCTGAGCGCGTCGCCGAGCCCGACCAGCTTCGGGAAGAGGAAGTAGATCGCGCCGAGCAGGAGGAAGACGACGACGACGGTCTGGATCAGCCGCCGCGTCGTGAGTATCGGCATTTCGGCGAAGTGGCTGCTGCCGTTCGCCGGGTCTTCCGGAGACACGCCAGGGAAATTACCCGCTGGCGATCCTCTCCAGACGCCGAAGGACGTCGGTAACTCCGTGAACCAGCGGTTCCGCCAGCGGCTCGCCCCGGCGAACGGCGGCCACCAGGGCCGCTCCGGCGATCAGATCGGTGACGTAATGCTCGCCGAGGTAGACGAGGGCGAAGCCGAGGGTGCTGGCATACCCCCAGCCGAGCGCTCCCTCGACCTTGCCCGCTTCCGAGAGCGAGAGCGCGGCGGCGAGCGAGGTGGCGAAGTGGAGCGAAGGCATCGCCGCCCAGGGGTTGCCGCCGAGCGCGTCGTACATCCGCTCCCAGGCCCGGCCCCAGGTCGGTTCGCCGACCTCGACCATGATCCGTCGCACCTCTTCTCCGGTCAAGCCCTGCTCAGCGGACCACCACGGCGGGGCGGTCGGGGCCGCAAAGTAGACGCCGCAGCCGAGGTCGAAGACGGCCGCCATCTGGCGAGCCGAGCGCGGGAACTGATCGTTGTGACGGATCAGGATCAGAGCCAGCGAGGCGTAGGGCACGATGAACCAGAGCCAGTGGGTCCAGGCGAGGAGTTGGTTGACGTAGCGGACGCCCGGCAGCCGCGAGAGGGCCCGCTGCAGGCGGACGTTGGGGAGCCGCCCAGCGCCGAGGACGCGGTCGGCGCGGATCGGATACCGGGTGTGGAGGCGGGCGCGGAGGCGCTCGGGGTCGTCGTAGGGGAGCTCGTGGGCGACGGTGAAGGCCCACATCTGCAGGGCGAAGAGGGCGACATCGCGGCGCTTGGAGCGCGGATGCAGCACCGCCAGCGCCAGCGGCCCGGTGGCGACGGCGGCGACGGTCACCGGGGTCGGGATCCGCAGCCGGCGGCGCAGGAGGGGAACCGCGACCGCGGCGCCGACCGCCCCGACGGCGCCCGCGCGCACGGCGAAACGGAGCGCGTTCGATGGGCGGGAGCGCCTCTTCATCGCGGCGGCGAGTATAGGTCCGGAGTCCTGAGTGGGCCGGGAGGGCGTCGCGCCGCCCCGCCTGAATAGAATGGCCGCGCTTTGGCGTCCCACTCCCCTGGCACGGACCAGATCGACACGCTCTTCTGGATCGGCTTCATCGCCGCGACGATCCTCATCGTCGTGGTGCTCGGAGCGCTCCTCTATGTGGTCCGCCGCTACCACGGCGAGCGCGGCGCCGAACCGCGCCAGCTGCTCAGCGGCCGCGGCCTGCAATTCCGGGTCGGCGGAGTGCTCACCCTCTTCGCGGCGCTGCTCTTCATCCTTGGCATCGTCTTCACCGACAACGCCCGCGAAAAGCCGACGACCGGCGAGGCCGGCCTCGCCTCGCTGAAGTCCGAACCGCTGAAGATCAAGGCGACCGGCCAGCAATGGCTGTGGCGCTACGACTACCCCAACGGCGCCTTCTCCTACTACAAGCTGGTGGTCCCGGTCGACACCGCGGTCGAGCTCGAACTGCTCTCCACGGACGTCGTCCACACCTGGAACGTGGAAGAGCTGGCCCGGAAGGCCGACGCGGTGCCGGGCAAGACCAACAAGGTCTTCTTCACGACCGACGAGGAAGGCGCCTACCGGGGCGACTCCGCCACCCTCTCGGGGCAGTCCTACGCGGCGATGCGGACCGAGGTCGACGTCGTCTCACCCGAGGAATACGAAGAATTCGTGGAAAAGCAGAGCGAAGACATCGACGCCGCCGAGGAACGGGTGGTCGGCCTGATCGAAAACGGAGAAACGCCATGAGCCCCAGCCCGCACCCCGAGCTCGTCGCCGAGGGCTACGGCGCCAAGCGGCCTCGCTGGGCGCAGCTCGCGACCTCCGCCGACCACAAGGACATCGGCCAGATCCTCATCTGCGGCGCCCTCGGCTTCCTCTTCATCGCCCTGGTCGAGCTGGTGCTGATGCGGATCCAGCTGCTGGTCCCGGAGAACACCTTCCTCTCCCCCGTCGGCTTCAACCGGATGCTCTCGCTCTACGGCGCCAGCGCAATCTTCCTCTTCGCGCTGCCACTGGTGTTCGGGCTCTTCTACTACGTGGCGCCGCTGCAGATCGGCTCCCGCGGCACCGCGCTGCCGCGCCTCGGCCAGGTGGGGCTGGGCCTTTGGGTCACCGGCGGGGTCGTGCTCTACTCGACCTTCCTCTTCACTCCCTCGGAGGCCGGCGTCAACCCGCTGGCGCCGCTCAGCGAGGTCGCCTTCCTCTCCAACAACGGCGTCGACGCCTGGGCGACGGCGACCGGCCTGGCGACGCTCGGCTTCGTCCTCCTCGCGGTCAACCTGGTCGCAACCTTCCGCACGATGCGGGCGCCTGGGATGGCCTGGCGGCGCGTACCGGTCTTCGCCTGGGGCGCGGCGGTCAGCTCGTGGCTGATGATCGTGGTCGGCTCGGTGCTGCTGGCGGCGCTGACGATGCTGATGATCGACCGCAACTACGACGGGATCTTCTTCGCCGACGGCTCCGGCGGCGCGCCGCTGCTCTGGCAGCACCTGAGCTGGATCTTCTACACCGGCACCTACATGCTGATCCTGATCTTCGCCTTCGGCGCGATCGCCGAAATCTTCGCCGCCTTCGCCCGCAAACCGCTCTTCAACCGCAACGTGGTGATGGTCTCGCTGACCGCGATCGCGGTGCTCGGAACCCTGGCCTGGATGCAGAACATGCTGACCGCGCCAATCGGGATCGGCTGGATGTACTTCGCGATGCTGGTCTCGCTGGCGCTGATCGTTCCCTTCGGCCTCGTCCTCTTCAACCTGATCGCGACCCTCGCCGGCGGCACCCTGCGGATGCGGGCGCCGCTGCTGTTCGCGATCGGCGCGGTCGCCACGATCGCGATCGGGCTCGGCTCCGAGCTCTGCCACTCGCTCGTCGCCTCCGCCTGGCACCTGAAGAACACCGTCGACTCGACCGCCGCGACCCATTTCGCGCTGGTCGGCGGCTCGGTCTTCGGCGGTTTCGCCGCGCTCCACTACTGGTTCCCGAAGATGACCGGCCGGACGATGGGCGAGAACCTCGCCCAGATCTCCTTCTGGACGATCCTCGTCGGGCTGGTACTGGGCTTCGCTCCCCTCTTCTTCGCCGGCACCGAGCAGGGACAGGTGATCGACGCCTACAAGTACTTCGCCGGCACCGGCGTCACCGCCTACAACGTGATCGCCTCGATCGGCGTCCTCATCCTCTTCGTCGGGATCCTGCTGACGATCCTCAACGCGATCTTCAGCCGCACCAACGGCCCCGAGGCGGGTCACGACCCCTGGGGCGGCGATTCGCTCGAGTGGTTCACGCTCTCGCCCCCGGAGCCGCACAACTTCGACGTCCTCCCCGACGTCCGCAGCCCCCGGCCGCTGCGCGACATCCGCGAGGCGATCGGTCATCGCACCCGCCGCTCCGAGCAGGCGGCAGCGCGCGCATCGCAGCCGGTAGCCTGAGCGCCATGCAATCCGGTGCCGGCGCGCAGACCGCGCCCAATCCGACGGCGGCCACCCGCTCGATCCTTCCCGCCGTCGTCCGCGACTACCTGACGCTGACCAAGCCGAAGGTGCAGTCGCTGCTGCTCTTCACCACGGTGACGACGATGTACGTGGCCGGCGACCCCTCGCTCGGCCTGATCCTCCTCACCTGCCTCGGCGGCGCCCTCTCGGCCGGAGGGGCCGGGGCGATCAACCACGCCGTCGACCGCGACATCGACCGCACCATGGCCCGCACGGCGAACCGTCCCGTCGCCGCGGGCCGGATCTCCCCCCGCGCCGCGATCACCTTCGGCATCGCCCTCGCGACCGCTTCCTTCCTGCTGCTGTCGCTGACGGTCAACCCGCTCGCGGCAACGCTCTCGCTGAGCGGCTTCGTCGGCTACGTCGGCGTCTACACGCTCTGGCTGAAGCGCAGGACGCCGCAGAACATCGTCATCGGCGGCGCCGCGGGTGCGGTGCCCCCGCTGGTCGCCTGGGCGGCCGTCACCGGCGGGCTCGACGGCATGGCCTTCTACATGTTCGCGATCGTCTTCTTCTGGACCCCGCCGCACTTCTGGGCGCTCTCGCTGCTGATGAAGGACGAGTACGCCAAGGCCGGGGTCCCGATGCTCCCGGTCGTCCGCGGCGAGGACGAGACCCGCCGCCAGATCCTCCTCTACACCGTCCTCCTCTACGCGGTCACCCAGCTGCCCTTCTGCGCCGGCGGCCTCGGCGTCGCCTACGTCGTTCCCTCGATCCTCCTCGGCGGCGGCTTCATCTACTTCGCGGTTCGACTACTCCGCTCGGCTGATCGTCGTTGGGCGCTTCGTACTTATCTCTTCTCTCTCGCGTACCTCGCGTTGCTTTTTCTCTCGATGGCCATTGCGGCCAACGTCTAAGAGAGCTTCTGCAAGCGTTTCTCGGTAGGGGAGACAGGACACCCCCTCCCCAAAGACCGTCGCGCAGCTGGGGCGAATCTATGGGCGCCATCGTGACTTCTTGAGCCTTTGTGGAGGGGGTGTCCTGTCTCCCTAGCGACACGCTGAAAGGGCTCGAGGTACAGCAGCTTTCCTAAAGAAGGGTGGGCGGCAGGGCTTCTTTTCTCTTGCTGTTCGCTGACGAGCCGTTCCGTCAGCTGTTGCGAAGTTGAGTCGCGGGATACGGACCGGGTGGCGGAGTTGTGTGCCCCTCTCACAAAGGCTCAAGAAGTCACGACGGCGCCCTCAAGTTCATCCCAGCTGCGCGACGGTCTTTGGGAGAGGGGCACACAACTCCGCCCTCGACTCCTGATAGAAATCCGACCTCATGGACCGCGAGACCGCACGTCGGCAGATGAAAGCTGGATTGGTGGCGGGCGGCATAGCCGCCGGCATTTTTGCCCTCAGCTTCGTCGCCGCCTTCCTCTACATCGCCCAGTAGGAATGGCCGATCACCGACAAGTCCCCGAGCCCGGCGAGACCGTCTACCTGCCGCGTCCCTCCTGGGCGCCGATCTTCTTCGCGATCGGCGCGATGGGACTGATCTGCGGCACCTTCGCCGGTGGCTTCATCTTCTCGCCGAAAATCTGGGCGCTCCTCGGCGCGATCTTCCTGCTCGCCGCCTTCCGCAGCATCGTCCGCGGCTCCGTCCGCGACTACTACCGCCTCCCGCGCCGCCAGGAGACCCGGGGGGCCGCGCTTCCCGTGGAAACCATCTCCGGACCCCCTCAGCCCTGACGGGCTGAACCCCGCAGATCAGCCCGGCAAGGGCATTTCCGACGTGGCGCCGTCGCTGGTCCAGCAGCGGACGATGTCGCGCATCGAGAGGACGCCGATCGGGTCGCCGTCCTCGAAGACGACCAGGTGGCGGACGTTGCGGCGGGACATCTCCGCCGCGGCCCGCTCGAGGCTCCAGTCGGGGGCGGCGGTGAGCACTCCCTCACTCATGTGGTCGGCGACGCGCTCGAGGCCGGGGTCCTGGCCACGGGCGACCGAGATCAGCAGGTCGCGCTCGGTGACCACGGATGGCGTCGGCAGCTCGGCGTCGATCACCAGCGCCGCGCCGGTCCCTTTCTCGACCATCTTCTCGGCCGCGTCGCGGAGCGTGTGGGACGGCCCGACGGTCAGCGTTATCTCCGACATTCCATCCCTGACCTGCATCTGCGACCTCCCGTCACCGTTGTTCCAGAGCTAGTGCGGATCGACTCGAAGACTACCGGTCGGCCATGCCTGACGGCACGCTTCCCGGCAGCCCTGACATATAGACTCCGCCCCGCGTCACACCCCATGGCTCGCGCATCGAAACTCATCGTCCCGCTGCTCGCCCTAGTGGCTCTCGCCGCCCTCATGGTGGTCGCTTCCGGTTGCGGGACGACCGACGCAGACCCGCAGCGCGGGCGCACCCTCTTCACCCAGAAGTGCGGCACCTGCCACGCGCTGGCGCAGGCCGGGACGACCGCACAGATCGGCCCCAACCTCGACCACGCCTTCGCCGCGGCGCGGGCCGAAGGGAACGACTCGGACACGGTCGAGGGGGTCGTCAAAGCGCAGGTCGAGTACCCACGTCTCAACAACGGCAATCCCGCCGTCTCGATGCCCGCCGACATCGTCACCGGCCAGGATCTCGACGACGTCGCCGCCTACGTCGGCGAATGGGCCGGCGTGCCCGGTGCGGCTCCGCCGAAGGTCGCCGGCGGCCCCGGCGCCCAGGTCTTCGCCAACAACGGCTGCGGCGGCTGCCACACGTTCGCCGCCGCCGAATCAGGCGGCGTCACCGGCCCGAACCTCGACGAAGAACTCCCCGGTGAGACCGAACCCGCAGTCAAGGAAATGATCACGGACCCGAACGCCGAGATCGTCAAGGGCTACCCGCCGAACGTGATGCCGCAGAACTACGAGCAGATCCTGTCCTCGAAAGAACTCGAAGACCTCGTCAAATACCTGCTCGAAAACGCCGGCGGCGGTTCCGGCGGCGGCTCCAAAGGCTGACCCGGTCGCGGCCAGGCGGCCGCTGCCATGATTGCCGGTAGATGCGAGACCGCCTGAAAAGCCGCCTCGAGATCTCCCCCCACCGCTACGCCCAGGTCACGCTGGTCGCCCTGGCGGCCCTCTCGCTGATCGTGCTGACCGGCGCCGCCGTGCGGCTGACGGGCTCCGGTCTCGGCTGCCCGGACTGGCCCAAATGCTACGGCGGCTCCACTCCCCCGCTCGAATCGCACGCGGTGATCGAGTACGGCAACCGGCTGCTGACCGGGTTCGTCGGCTTCGCCGTGATCGCCGCCAGCGTCCTCGCCTTCTTTCGCCGCCCCTACCGCTGGCACCTCGCCGTCTTCGGGGCGCTGCTGCCGCTCGGCGTGATCGGCCAGGCGATCCTCGGCGCCCTCGTCGTCAAGTACCACCTGGCGCCGGGGCTGGTGATGTCCCACTTCATCCTCTCGATGATGCTGCTCGACGCGGCCTTCGCGCTCGCCTGGTGCTCCCGCTACGAACCATGGGAGCGGCGGCGCTCGCGGGACCGGGTCGGGGTCTGGGCGGTACGGGCGCTGATCCCGCTGGGGCAGCTGACGATCCTCGCCGGCACGATCGCCACCGCCTCGGGGCCGCACGCGGGCGCCCACGAAGGGCAGCTCGTCCACCGCTTCGACTTCGAGGGCGCCAGAACGCTCGAATGGGTCGTCCAGCGCCATGCGGTGATCGCCGCGATCTACGGCTTCGCCGCGATCGGGGTCTGGTTCCTCCTCCGTCGCCCAGGAGCCGACAGGAGGGCTTTGCAGCCCCTGACCCTGGTCCTGGCCCTCCTGGCCCTCCAGGGCGCCGTAGGGGGCCTGCAGTGGTGGCTGGAACTGCCGGCGGAGATGGTCTGGGTCCACGTCGCGATCGCCACCGGCAACTGGCTGGCGATGCTGTGGACCGTCGCGGCGGCCGGGCGGCTGCAGCCGCCCGAGGAGGCCCTCCCTTCTCCGGTGGACGAGGCCGAGCGGCCGCCTGCCGCGGCAACCGCTGGTTCCGCCTGAGGCTTGCTCCCCTTCTGGCTCTCGATTGGGGTCTTGAGCCTGGTCCAGGCTCTCCTCGTCCCGATCCCCAAAGCCCCCTCGACGACCCTGCTGCGGCGGCTGCGCAGCAGCTGGTGGGCGCTGGTGCTGCCGCTCTCGATCGTCGTGGTCGTCGCCGGGATCGCGCTCGAATCGGCCAGCGCCCGCTTCCTCACCTACCTGGCCCTGGTCGCGGTGCCGCCGCTCGCCGCCGCCGCCCTCGCCTGGCTCTCCAGGGGCGCGAGGCCCAGCCACGCCCTGCTGGTGATTCCGCTCTTCGCGATCGCCTGGGCGGCCGAGGGCGCCGTCGCCGGCGAGACCGCCGCCCTCGCTCTCTCGGCGCTGGCCTGCGTCAGCCTCGGCTGGCTGGTCGCCTGCGTCGTCCCGCCCCGCTGGCTGAAGCTGGGGATCTACGCGATGGCGGCGGTCGACGCCTATCTGATCGCCTCCAACCTGCTCCAGGAGCCCAACTCCGTCCTCAACGCCGCAGCCCCAGCCGCCGACCTCCCCCGCCTCCAGTTCGCCTCCTTCGGCTCGGCCGTGATGGGCTTCGGCGACCTCTTCATCGCCGCCACCCTCGGCGCCCTGCTCGCCTCCGACCGCCGCCTGCAGCTGCGCGGCGCCGTCCTAGCCGCCGTGATCTGCCCGGCGTTCGATCTGCTCTTCTTCTGGATCGACCAGACCCCGGCAACGGTCCCGATCGCGCTGACCCTGGCAGCCCTCGAGCTGCTTCGCGCCTTTAGGCCTGAACCAGGAACGCGATCAGACCAGCGGCAAAGGTCGCGGCCATCGTGATAGAGCCGAAGACGATGGCCCTCTGAACCGCCTCGATGCCACGATCCAAGCTGTCGAATCGTTTGTCCATCTGATCGAGGCGCCTGTCGCTTTCGTTGAAGCGCCTGTCAACCTGGGCGAATTCCTGTCTCATCTCGTAGTGAACCGCATCGAATCGTTCATCCACACGGTCGAAGCGTTCGTCGATCCGCTTCCCGAATTCGTCCATCCGCTCGTCGGTCCAGTTCTCCCTGACCATGGTCTCCATGTTGCCAGCCTACAGAGATAAATGCAACTTTTTGTCTTAGAAACAAAAAACTCTGCGCCAACTCAGCGCCATCTCTGTCTCATCCACCGATAGGCGTAGACGCAACCGGCGATCACCAGCACCAGTCCCAGCAGCGAGCCCACCAACGGCCGCGTCAGCAGAGTCACCGCAACCACCAGGGCTCCCACGAGCCCCGCGATCACGACCCATTTGAAAACCGCCGCCTCGTTCAGTCGCACAGCATCATCTTCCTACCCGAACCACGCACGGGCGCGAAAACCAAGCAGGTCGTGGGCCGCAGGGAGCGAGGTGAGGGGAGCGCACTAACAGTGCGTGACCCGATCCGAGTCGACCGAGGCACGCGAGATGCGCCGGTTTGCAGCGCCCGCGCTAAAGGATGTACACCGTGACAAACACGATGATCCACATGATGTCGACGAAGTGCCAGTAGATGCCTGGCACCTCGACACCGAGGTGGTCCTCCGCGTCGGGGCCGAAGTGGCCGCGGAAGGCGCGGATCGTCGCGAACGTGAGCAGCATCAGACCGACGAAGACGTGGGCGCCGTGGAGACCGGTGAGGCTGTAGAAGATCGAACCGAAGCCGAGGTCGCGGGCGCTGAAGCCGATGTGCACGTACTCGTTGATCTGGATGAAGAGGAAGGTCGCGCCCAGCAACCAGGTCGCGACCAGGCCGAGTTTCAGGCCGGTGCGGTTGCCGCGGCGGATCGCCTCCAGGGCGTAGTGGATCGTGAAGCTCGAGGAGACGAGGATCGCGGTGTTCATGCCCGCGACCCCGACCGGCAGGTGGTAGGGGTGCGGCGGCCAGCTCGGCGGGTCGACCACGACCCGGAGAAAGAAGTAGGAGGCGAAGAAAGCCCCGAAGAGCATCACCTCGGAGACGATGAAGAGCAGGATCCCCAGGGTCTGGCGATCGATCCGCGAGCTCTGGTTGGCCTCCGGCGGGCCGTGATGATCGGCGTGGCCGTGGCCGACGCTTACCGTGGCACTCTCCATCAGCTTGCCTCCCCCCCGGCAACGGCGGCGGCAACCGCGGCCGCCGGCCGGCCGACCTCGATGTGCTCGACGGACTTCTCGGTGATCTCGCGCACCCGGCCGATCAGGTCCTCCTCGAGCCATTTTGAACTCTCGCCGGCGAAGGTGGAGATCAGGATGTCGTCGATCCGGTAGTGCTCGATCGCGTTCTTCACCGCGTAGAAGGGATCGGGGCTCATCGGCTGCCCGGTGGCGTCGATCTCATTGCGGTAGAGCTCGGCCAGCGTCGCGGCCAGGTCCCGGACCACCTGACCCTCGCTGACGTCCTCGGCGCGCGGGCAGATGATCGTGAAGCGGTGCGGGCGGATGTTCGCGCGCTCCTTGAGGCGGGTCACCAGGTCGGGCGCGGCGACGGTCTTGGTCGCCACCACCAGCGTGTGGTTGAGGTCCCAGCGGATTGCGTCGTCGTCGATCCGAACCGGGATATGGGTCAGCTTCACCTCTGGTTCGACTTTCTCGCGCGCCCACTCGACCAGGTCGCGTCGCATGAAACCGAACCGGGTATCCGCCAGGCAGGAGAGAAGGACCTCGCCAGGGCGGTGCGCCCGCACGGCGTCGTCGAGAGCCAGCGACGGCTCGGGGTCCATCACCTCGCCGAACGACTCGATGCCGAACTCAGCGAGGACCGCCATCGTCACCTCGACCCGGGCCCGAGCCGCTTCGCGGACCTCGCTGGTGTCGATCAGCTGGCCGACCGAAGGCTGGTTTTGCGGCGCGGCGACGACGACGCCGGAGACCATCTCCTGGCGCTCGCGCACTGCCTGCAGGAGCTTGCGGCCGCCGGCTACCTCGTTGAGGAAGACCAGCAGCGGCTTGCGCTCATCACCCGCCTGAGCGTTCATGAGCTGCTGCCCACCACGCTTTTCTCACCGGCGGGCACCTCGGCGCCTTCGCCGGCCATGATCGCGTGTTTGGCGCCCGGGACCCCGAACTCGTAGGGACCGCCGACGACCCGAGGGATCTCGTCGAAGTTGAAGATCGGCGGCGGCGAGGAGACCTGCCACTCGATCGAGTTGGCGCGCCAGGGGTTGGCGTCGGCCTTCGGGCCGAAGCGCCAGCTGACGATCATGTTGTAGACGAAGACGAGCTGGACGGCGCCGAGCATGAAGGCGAAGGCGCTGATCAGCAGGTTCCAGTTGCCGAACTGCTCGGCGTAATCGGCGACGCGGCGCGGCATCCCGTCCATCCCCACCCAGTGCATCGGGATGAAGGTGCCCCAGGTGCCGACGAGGGTGCCCCAGAAGTGGACGCGACCGAGTTTCTCGTCGTACATCCGCCCAGTCATCTTCGGGAACCAGTGGTAGACGCCGGCGAAGATCGTGAAGACCGAGCCCCCGAAGAGGACGAAGTGGATGTGGGCGACGATGAAGTAGGTGTCGGAGACGTGGATGTCGATCGGCACCATGCCGAGCATCACGCCGGAGATGCCGCCGATCGTGAAGGTGACGATGAAGGCGAGCGCGAACAGCATCGACGTCGAATAGGTGTGGATCTTGCCGAAGTAGAGGGTCCCCAGCCAGGAGAAGATCTTGATCCCCGTCGGCACCGCGATCAGCAGCGTGGTGATCATCATCGGCACCCGCAGCCAGGAGAACATCCCGGCGACGAACATGTGGTGAGCCCAGACCGAGTAGCTGAGGACGACGATCCCGATCAGCGCCAGCGCCATCAGGCGGTAGCCGAAGATCGGCTTGCGGGCATGGGTCGAGATGACCTCGGAGACGATCCCGAACCCGGGCAACATCATGATGTAGACCGCCGGGTGGGAGTAGAACCAGAAGATGTGCTGGTAGCTGATCACGTCGCCGCCGGCCGCGTAATCGAAGAAGTTGGTGTGCAGGAGGCGGTCGAAGAGGACCATGAACTGGACGCCGGCGATGAACGGGGTCGCGGCGACGACCAGCAGCGAGGTCGAGAGGTTCGCCCAGACCAGCAGCGGCATCCGCCAGAAGGTCATTCCGGGCGCACGCATGGTGATGATCGTGACCAGGAAGTTGAGCGCGGTCGCAATCGACGACGCGCCGGCGAACTGGACGCCGAGGTTGAAGAACGACTGGCCTAACGGGGCCCCGGTCGAGAGCGGCGCGTAGCCGGTCCAGCCGGCGTCGAAGGCGCCGCCGGGAGCGAGGAAGCTGCCGATGAAGAGGATTCCGGCCAACGGCAGCATCCAGAAGCTGAGCGCGTTGAGGCGCGGGAAGGCCATGTCCGGAGCGCCGATCATCAGCGGCAGGACGTAGTTCGCGAGGCCGGCGAAGACCGGGATCACGAAGACGAAGATCATCAGCACCGCGTGCGTCGAGAAGAGGCTGTTGTAGGTCGACGCTTCGACGATCTGGGTGCCCGGCTGGGCGAGCTCGGCCCGGATCAGCATTGCCATCAGGCCGCCGAGGAAGAAGAAGATGAAGGTGGTGACGACGTACTGGACACCGATGACCTTGTGGTCGGTGTTGAATTTGAAGTAGTCCTTCCAGCTCTTGGCGCCGTGCTGGGAGTGATCGTCGGGAATCGTCGGCAGGCCGGCGGCCCAGCGCAGCCAGTAGTCGAAGCAGCCGAAGCCGGCGAGGAAGCCGAGCGGCGCCAGGACGGCCGGGACGATCACGTGCGGGTAGCCGGTCTGTTCGGTCTGGTAGAGCGGCAGGTCGGAGATCGCCCGCAGGGCGATGACGAGGCCGAAGCCGAACGCGCCGAAGGCAATGGCTCCGAGCAGGCCACGCCACCAGCCGGGTCTCTTGATCGCGGCAACCATCAGCTCACTCCATTATGCCCCTCCGGCATCCAGGGCCGGAGGGTTGGTGGTCGTGGTGTCTTCGACGACTTTCAGCAGCGCTTCGGGGGTTTCCCGTTCGAGCCCTTCCACCCATTCGTTGAACTTGGCGGGCGACTCGACGACGACTTTGGCCCGCATCGTCGCGTGGCCGAAGCCGCAGAGCTCGGTGCAGACCAGCTGGTAGGTCCCGACCTTGTCCGGGGTGACGATCGCGGTGGTGGTGATCCCGGGCACGTTGTCTTTCTTGATCCGCCACTCGGGCACCCAGAAGGAGTGGATCACGTCGAGGGCGTGCATCTTGAACTGGACCTGGCGGTTGACCGGGACGTGCAGCTCGCCTTCGCTGTAAGCGTATTTTTTGCCCGGGTAGGCGAAGCTCCAGGCGTACTGCTGCGAGAAGACCGAGACGGTCAGGGCGCCGTCCTTCGGGTTTTCGATCTCGTCGAGCACCTTCCAGCTGTAGCCGCCGGCGAAGAGGACGATGATCGTCGGGATCAGGGTCCAGGCGATCTCCAGGCGGGTGTTGCCGTGGATCGGCTCGCCGTCGGACTCGTCGCCCGGCTTGGCTTTGAATTTCCACAGCGCGTAGAAGAGCATCACCATCACCAGCGAGAAGACGAAGGACGAGAGGACGATCATCACGTTCAGCAGGTGATCGATCTTCGGCGCGGCGGTGGAGGCCTGCTGGCCGTCCCAGTTGATCTGGACCATGACCACGGAGATCACCACCGTGGCGGCGAGAGTCACCAGCAGCATCTTGACTATGGGCAGGCGGCCGTACATTGGGGGCGGCGGGCATTCTATTGAAGCGGCGGCGGGAGGCTTTGCGGCCCCAGGTGACGCTTGGCACTAGCTCCCGGGCCGCGGTAAACGATCGAGTTCACCAGCGGCCGCGGAGAGGGCGCGCCGGGCCACTCCCTCCCAGCTCCAGAGCCGCCCGACGGTCTCGACCAAGGCGAGTCGGGCGCCCTCCCGCTCGTTCTCCGGCAGGGCCAGCCAGGTGGACAGACGCGCGGCGATCGCCTCGACGGCCCCGGGCTCGACGGGGAAGGAGGTCAGGGCGCCGACCTCTTCCGGAAGCTCGGCCCGCAGCTCGCGCGAGACCTCGAGCATCCCCGAGTGCCCCGCGGCGACGGGCAAGGTTCCGCAGGCGGCGGCCTCGACGGCGACCATCCCGAACGCCTCGGGGAAGGTGCTCGGCATCACCATCGCCTCGGCGCGGGGGAAGAAGGCGGCGACCTCGTGGTGCTCGAGCCGGCCGACGAACTGGACCGAGCCGGCTGCCGCCCGAGCCATCCCCCCGTAGCCCTCGGGTGGATCGGACAGGAAGGCCGAGAGGATCGGCAGCGACCTCTCCTCCCCACCCTCCAGCGCCCAACCGTGGCGAGCGATGTCGCGCGCCTCTCGCAGATCGCCGCCCTCGAGCGCGCCCAGCAGCCGCCGCAGCCCCTCCTCGTAGGCCCCGTAGCCGGCGACCTCGAGCCGGGCGTCTGGATGGGCGGCGCGGACCAGCGGCCAGGCGGCAAGCAGCAGATCGACCCCCTTGGAGACGATCAGCTTGCCGACGAAGGCAACCAGCTGCTCTCGCTCGCCGTCGGGGCGGAACTCCTCGATATCGACCCCCGGGGGCCCGAGGCGCGACTTCGCCCGCAGGCCGGAGACCTCCGGAAGGGCGGCCCAGAGCGATTCGGCCGTGTGGGCGGAGCCGATCAGCACCCCCCTGGCGGCCTCCATGCCCTCGCGCGCGTAGGGCAGGAAGCGCGGGTGCGGCTTGACCGTGTACTCGAGCGCCGAGCCGTGGATCTTGGCCGCGAAGGGGGCAACCCCGGCGCGGGCGAGGATCGCCGGCCCCATCACGAGGTGGTTGGCGAGGGCGAGATCGATCCCCCCTGCCGCGGCGGCGACCTCACGCACGGCGGCGACGTTGGCCTCGAGGTAGCGGTCGAGCTCGGCCTCGCTCAGCTCGGGGAAGGTCTTCACCTCGAACCCCTCGTACGGGTCCTTCACGTAAACCGGCAGCAGGCCACCGATGTCCGGGTTGTGGATCTGGACCCCCTCGATCCGCACCTCGCGGTCCTGGCAGAGCAGATGGACCTCATGACCAAGCCGGGCCAGCGCCCGCGCCAGGTTGACGTTGTAGATGTTGCTGCCGGTGCCGCGCAGCATGTAGCCGTGGAAGATGAGGACGCGCATCGGAGCCGCCCAAGCTAATAGTCTTCCCGGCGATGAACGAGAAGCAGCTCTACCGCATGCGCGCCGCGGCCTCCGGCCGGGAGGCCCTGGCCCCCGCCGAGCCCGGCTCGGTCTACGTCGATCGCGAGACCGGCGAGGAGATGGAGCCGGTCGGCATGGTCCTGCCGCTGGCCCCCTCGGTCTCCTCCCTGCCCCGCAGCCCCGAGAACCTCCGCGCCTGCCGCCGCTGCGACCAGCTGATCGGGCTAGACGTCAGCGACTGCCCGTACTGCGGTCTGCGTCAAGAAGCGCTGTAGGCCTCTCTCGACGGGCCTCGACAGACCCTCTTCACTCGCCTACCTGGCTGAATCGTCCTCAGCCGTCCGACAGATCTTGCTGGACCAGCGGCGCAAAACGTTCAGAGGGCCTGTCGAGGCCCGTCCTCAGAAGCTTTCAAGCTTCAAGGGGCAAGCGCTCAAGGGTTGCAGTCGCTGCCGTCGTCTCTCAGGAGCCCCATGTGATGAAGCTTTGCTGCGGCTCGAGAAGAGGGGCGGGGTACCCATGAGAACGTTTTGTGCCGCTGGCCCGACCACGCCCTCGGACAGCCGCAAGCGATACAGCCAGGTAGGCAAGTGAGGAGGGGGTACCCCGCCCCTCTCCAACGAAAGGTCTGGAGCTACGGTTTCTTCACCAACGTGGCCGTGTAGAGCAGGCGGGCGTTGGAGTAGTAGCAGCCGTAGGTCTTGGTTTTGCCGACGCCCTGCTGGGGGTGGCCGCCCTGGATGTCTTCCTTCGAGGAGCAGTGTTCGGGCAGGCGACTGCCGCGCCAGGTGTTTTCGGCGGAGACGTTGAAGGCGAACATCGGCGCCCAGGTCGGGATCGTCAGCGCTACGACCTGACCCTTGAGGACGGTGAGGGGATGGTCGAGGGCGAAGATCGGGGTGCTGCCGAAGTAGGGGTTGAGGACCTCGAGCGGGCTCTGGCGGACGAGTTTGTACTGCGGCGGCTTGCTGTCTTCGATCGGGCGCAGGACGCCGATCCGGGCGGTCGACGGGGTGCCGAGGAAGTCGTTGAAGAACCCCACCTCGTCGGTGGTCGTGTCCGTTTCCTGGGTCGAGGGCTTGGCCAAGGTGATCGACCAGGCGACGATTTTGCCTTCGAAGGGCGCCTCGTAGGGACGAGCGACGCCGTCGGCGATCGACTGGAAGCCGCTGACGTGGCCCTCGACCCGGCAGGGCGTGACCTCGACGTTGTTGACGATTTTGCCCGGGCAGGAGGGCGGCGGCGTTTCCGGCGTCTGGCCGAGGACGACGACGCGCAGCGGCGCCGAGTCCGCGGCGCCGGGCGACACGGTCGCGACCAGCGCCGCCAGCAGCCCGGCCGCGGCCACGAGGGCGCGGAGGCGGGCGAAGTTGGTTTTGGTCTCGGCGAGTGGCATCGATCAGGCAAACACCAGGCTCGGAGCCCAGTTGCGGCGCCAATCTTGCCGTTCGCCGCGGCTGGATGCGGTGATCCCGGGGCGACTGCACGATCACGGTCAGGCACCCAGGTAGGGTTCTCGGCGCCAGATGGACGCTTCCAACCCCGCCAACGAGTTCATCGCCGCCGGCCTCGCCGCCTACGGAATCGAGGCCGACGAGATCGAGCTGGCGGTGATCGGGGCCGCCCATCAGACCTTCTGGCCGCCGATCCTGGAGCTGCTCGAACTCGACACCGGTGAGATCCCGGTGGAGCGTTCCCCTGACCTCTCGCAGGCGCCGCCGAGCCGATGAGCGAGCCACTCGACCTCTCGCTGCGCCGGCAGGCGGCGGCGCTCGCCGCCGGCGAGCTCGACCCGAGCGAGCTCCTGGAGGCGACGCTGGCGCGGATCGAGGAGCGGAATCCGGCGCTGAACGCGGTGGTCGAGACCTTCCCCGAGCACTCGCGCGAGATGCTGGCCGCCGCGCCTCCCGGCCCCCTGCACGGCGTCCCGATCGTGATCAAGGACGAGTGGCCGCTGCCCTGGCGGGCGCAGCGCTTCGGCGCCGCGGAGATGCTGGCTCACGCCGAACCGGGCGAGTCCGGCCCCTACCGCGCCCTGCGCGACGCCGGCGCGGTGATCGTCGGCGTCGGCAACATGCACGAGCTCGGCGCCAGCAGCACCGGGAACATCTCCGTCTACGGGCCCGCCCACAACCCCTGGAACCCGGAGCGCTGCCCCGGCGGCTCCTCCAGCGGCCCGGCGGCCTCGGTCGCGGCGCGGCTGGTCGCCGGCGCGGTCGGAGCCGACGGTGTCGGCTCGATCCGCTACCCGGCCGCTTATTGCGGGCTGACCGGGCTGAAGCCGACCTTCGGCCGCTCGGCGATGGCCGGCCACCACATGGCGGAGATCTCGACCACGATCGTCTCCGGCGCCCTCTGCGCCGACGCCGCCGACTGCCGCCTGCTCGACTCGGTCCTCTTCGGCGAAGCGCTGACGGCGGGCGAACCCGCGGGACTGCGGATCGGCGTGATCGGCGGCGAGGTCTCCGAGGACGTGGCGCCGGCGGTGCGCGAGGCCTGTGAGACCGCGATCGAGGACCTGCGCCGGCAGACCGGCGGTGAGGTGCGCGAAATCGAGCTGCCCGAACTGGCCGCGGCGACGCTGGCCACTGTGCTGATCGCCAACAGCGAGGGTCTCGGCGACGTCACCCCCGAGCGGCTCAACCGTCTCGACCCCGAGCTGAGCCCGATCGGCCGCGGCCTGCTCAAGTACCGGCTGCTGCTGCCGGCGATCGCGACGGTCAAGGCGCAGCAGCTGCGGACGCTGGCCCGCCACACCCTGGCCCGGGTCTTCGAGGAGGTCGACGTGCTCGCCTGCCCGACGGTACCGGCGGTGGCGCCGCCGCTGGAGGCGCCGCTGGTCGAGCTGCCGAGCGGCACCCTCACCGCCGATGAAGCCAACGTCCGCGGCGGCGCCCTCGCCAACCTCACGGGCATCCCCGCGATCAGCGTCCCGGTCGGCTCCTCCGACGGACTCCCGGTCGCGCTGCAACTGCAGGCGGCCTGGGGACGGGACGAGCTGCTGCTCGACGCCGCCGAGGCGCTGGAGTGCGCCAACGACCGCCGCTGGGTCGAGGCGACCCCGCCCGTGCTCGGCGCCGAGACCTTGGGTGCCTAGCGTGCCGGCGATCGTGGTCGCGGGGCTGGAGCGCGCCTTCGGCGGCGAGGTCCTCGCGGTGCAGGGGATCGACCTCGAGGTGGCCGGGGGCGAGATCTACGGCTTCCTCGGCCCCAACGGCGCCGGCAAGACGACGACCGTGCGGATGCTGACGACGCTGCTGCTGCCAACCGGCGGCCGCGCCAGCGTCGCCGGCCACGACGTCGTTGCCGAGGCGCGCCGGGTGCGTGCCTCGATTGGCGTCGCTCTGCAGGAAGCGGCGCTCGACCCGCTGATGACCGGCCGTGAGCTGATCCGGCTGCAGGCGACGCTGCAGGGCCTGCCCCCCGCCGCCGGGCGCGAGCGCGCCGACGCGCTGCTGGAAAGGGTCGACCTCGTCGCCGCCGCTGACCGCCGGGTCGGCACCTACTCGGGCGGGATGAAACGCCGTCTCGACCTCGCCGCCGCGCTCGTCCACGAACCCAGCGTCCTTTTCCTCGACGAGCCGACCACCGGCCTCGATCCGGTCAGCCGCAAAACGATCTGGGAGGAGGTGCGGGCGCTGAACGAAGACGGGACCACCGTCTTCCTCACCACCCAGTACCTCGAGGAGGCCGACCAGCTGGCCGACAACGTCGGGATCATCGACAGCGGCCGGATCGTCGCCGAGGGCACCCCTGAGTCGCTCAAGGAGGAGGTCGGCAACCCCCACGTCGAGCTGCTCCTGGCCGAGGGCTCGGTGGCCGAGGCGGAGCGCGTCTGCGCCGGGATCGGCCGGCTGCTGCCGCCGAAGGACGGCAGGCGGGTCCTGGTTGAGGTCGAGAACGGATCGGCCGAAATTCCCCGCGTCGTCCGCGCCCTCGACGAGGCCGGGATCGCGGTCGAGTCGCTGGAGCTGGTGCGCCCGACCCTCGACGACGTCTTCGTCGAGAAGACCGGCCACCACCTCGAAAAGGAGGAGAGCGAGGACGTCGGCGAGGAGCCGGTGCCGGGATGAGCGACCTGGCGACGAGCACGAGGGTGGTGGGGGCGCTGGGCGCGCGTTCGATCCGCCAGACCTTCCGCCGCCCGCAGTTGCTGGCGCCAATCGTCGTCTTCCCCACCCTGCTGCTGGCGGTCCAGACCGGTGGCGCCAGCGCCAGCATCGAACTGCCCGGCTTCCCGCCGGTTCAGAGCTTCCTTCAGTTCATGCTCGCCGGCGCGATGATGCAGTCGATGATGCTCGCCGGCAACAGCGGCGGCATCGCTTTCGCGGTCGACATCGAGATGGGCTTCACCGACCGCCTCTTCGCGGCACCGATCCCCCGCTTCGCGATCGTCCTCGGCCGCCTGGCGGGGACGGCGGCGCTGGGCCTCTTCGCCTCGATCTGGTTCCTGGCGATCGGCCTCGTCTTCGGCGCCGAGATAGAGGGTGGCGTGCCGGGCGCCCTGCTGGCGATGGCGCTGGTCACCGCCTCGGCCCTGGCGGTTGGCGGGATCGGCGCCGCGATCGCCCTGCGCACCGGCAGCGCCAGCGTCGTCCAGGGCCTCTTCCCCCTCGTCCTCGTCGTCCTCTTCCTCTCCTCGGCCTTCTTCCCCCAGGAACTGATGATCGAGCCGGCGAAGACGATTGCCGAGTACAACCCGCTCAGCTTCATCGTCGAAGGGGTGCGGGAGCCGATCATCTCTGGGATCGACGCCACCGAGACCCTGGAGGCGGTGGCGGCGATCGCCGGCATCATCATCCTCGGCCTGGTGCTGAGCGCCCGCGCCCTCCAGCACCGGCTGCGGGTGGGCTGATGGAGCTCACCGCTGCCCCGGCCTGGCGCACCAACCTGGCGACGATTGGCGCGCTGATGGCGCGGGCGAAGAACGAGCTGGTGCGGGTGCCGGGCGCGGCGATCCCTGGGGTGCTGGCACCGACGATCTTCTTCCTCGGGCTGAACGGCGTCTTTGGCGCCCTGATCCAGCTGCAGGGGTTCGGGACGAGCTCCTACGAGAGCTTCATCGTCCCGGTCAGCATGCTGCAGGGGGCCGGGTTCACCGGCGCCGCCGCCGGGGTCAACCTGGCGCGCGACTACGAAGGGGGCTGGGTCGACCGCCTGCTGGTCTCCCCCGCGCCGCGCTGGGTCCTGCTGGCCGGGAACGTGCTCGCGGCGAGCGCCCGCTCGCTGATTCCGGCGACCTTCGTGCTGGCGATTGCCTTCCTGATCGGCGCCGAATGGCCAGGCATCGACGGCCTGCTGATCTGTTACCTGATGGTCGCGGCGACGGCCGCGGTCGCCGCCTGCTGGGGTTCGATGCTGGCGCTCCATTTCAAGAGCCAGTCGGCGGCGCCGCTGATGCAAGCCGGGACGATGGCCTTGATCCTCTTCACCCCCGCCTACGCGCCGCTGGCGCTGCTGCAGCCATGGCTGGAGAAGGTCGCCAACGTCAACCCGCTGACCCAGGTGCTGGAGGCAGCGCGGCAGGGATTCGTCGGCTCGGTCACCTGGGCCGACACCTGGCCGGGCATCGTCGCCATCGCCGGCCTGCTGGTGGTGCTGGGCGCGCTGGCTCTGCGCGAGATGCGCCGCACCAATGTCTAGAAGCGCCCCCTCCGGGGGCAGCGCCTTCGGCACGACCGTCCTCGCCGAGGCCGAGCGGGTCCTGCGGCAGAACTGGGTCGTCGGCAGCCGCGGCAAGACGCGCTTCAGCTACACCGAGCCGAGCCCGGGCCGCTACCCCTGGCAGTGGTACTGGGACTCCTGCTTCGCGGCGATCGTCTGGCGACGCTTCGAGCCGGCGCGCGCCCGCGCCGAGCTCGAGAGCCTGCTGGCGGCGCAGCGGCCCGACGGGTTCATCGGCCACACGATCTTCTGGCGCAGCCACGTCTCCTGGCTGCGGCTGCTCTTCTACAACGTCGTCTCCAGAAGGGCCGAGGGGACCGAGACGATCCAGCCGCCGCTGCTGGCCTGGGCGTGGCGGGTCGCCGTCGGCGACCCGGCCGAGGAGCCGCGGATCGCGCTGCACCTCGACTGGCTGCGGCGCAACCGCGACCTCGAGGGCGACAGGCTGCTCTGGATCGTCCAGCCCGACGAGTCCGGCCTCGACGCCTCGCCGAAGTTCGAAGAGGTCTGGGGACGGCGAGCCAACGGCCGCATCGGCTTCCCGCTCCTGGTCCACCGCAACCGTCGACTCGGCTGGGATGCGCGGCGGATCCGCGACGCCGGCGGTCCCGTCCTTTGCGAACCGCTCGTCAACACGCTCTGGTCGCTGTCGTTGCAGGCCGCGGGACAGCCCTCGGCAACGCCGGCGCTGATCGACCGCCTCTGGGACGAGCGGCGCGGCCTCTTCCTCGACGAAGCGCAGCCGGGCGGGTTGCGACCGCAGACCCTGACCTGGGCCTCGCTGGCCCCGCTGGCGCTGCCTGACCTGCCGGAGGAGATCGGCCGGCGGCTGATCGAGGAGCACCTGCTGAACGAGAGCGCGTTCCTCACCCCGGTGGCGCCGCCCTCGGTCGCGGTCGGCGAGCGCGGCTACGAACCCGACGGCGGTCATGGCCCCATCCGTCGCTACTGGCGCGGCCCGACCTGGATCAACTCCGCCTGGATGGTCTGGCTCGGCCTGCGGCGGCTCGGCTATGAGGCCGAGGCGGAACGACTGGCGAGCGGCGTCATCGGCGCCGCCGGCCGGGAAGGTCTGCGCGAGTACTACGACCCGCGGAACGGCAAGGGCTTGGGCGCCAAGGACTTCGCCTGGTCGACCTTGATCGCCGAGCTGGCCGATCCGAAACCGCTCTGAGGCCGCTTATTTGTAGCGGTAGGTGATTCGACCGCGATCGAGGTCGTATGGGGAAAGCTCGATCTTGACGCGATCGCCGGGAAGGATGCGGATGTAGTGGCGGCGCATCTTTCCCGAGATGTGGCCGAGGACGTCATGACCGTTGTCCAGTTTGACCCGGAACATGGTGTTGGGGAGAGCCTCGGTGATCTCCCCCTCCATTTCGATCTTTTCCTCTTTGGCCATGCGGGCGGAGCGTATCTAACGGCGAAGGTGTTGGAGCGCCCCCATGCGGTCAGTAACTTCCCCCGCATATTGGGCAGCCTCGAGCTCCGCAAGGGCCGCGCCGAGCTCGGGCCCCGGCGCGATCCCCAGCTCCGCGGCGATCTCGTCGCCGCGCAGCAGCGGCGCCGGTGGCCCCTCGCGGCGCCAGTCGAGACCGGCGGCGATCATCTCGCGTGCCAGCTGCAGGTGAGCGGCGACCATCTCCGGGCTGGCGATCGGGCCAACCCCGCGGGCCGAGAGCCGGTCGGCGACGGTCAGCAGGGTGACGTCGACGGTGACCGGTTCCGTCGCTCGCAGATAGGCGTGGACGCGGCGCGCGGGCAGCGGCATCTCCGGGATCAGGAAACCGAGTCGCAGGTGATGCCGGGCGAGGCCCTGCAGGTGCTGGGTGAGGCGGCGGCTGGCGCGGAGGCGGCGGCAGATCTCTCCGATCACATCCGCCCCGACCTCGTCGTGGCCGCGGAAGCCGACGAAGCCGTCGCGTTCGGCCTTGGTCGCCGGCTTGGCGATGTCGTGGAAGAGGGCGCCGAAGCGCAGCGCGGCACGGCGGGTCATCTCGTCGGGGAGCTGCTCGTCGAGCAGCGCCGCGACCTCGGCGGCGCGGTCGCCGGCGAAGCGCTCGAGGTCGGCCTCGACTTCCAGCGTGTGCTCGAGCACGGCGATGGTGTGGTCGTAGACGTCGAGGTGGTGGTTGGGGCCCTGCTCGACCCCGCGCAGCGTCTCCACCTCCGGCAGCACGACGGCGGTGGCGCCGAGCTCGCCGAGCAGCTCGAGGCCGCGCAACGGGTCGGGGCCGCCGAGCAGCTGGCGCAGCTCGGCCAGCTGGCGCTCGCCGGCCGGGTCCCCCGCCCGCGTGGCGGCGGCGCGGGCCAACGCCACGGTTCGCTCGTCGATCTCGAGGCCGAGCTCGGCCGCCAGGCGGGGCGCGCGCAGCAGGCGCAGCGGGTCGCTGGTGAAGCTCTGCTCGCCGACGGCGCGGAGGCGCCTCTCGGCGAGATCGGTGAGCCCGGCGTAGGGGTCGATCGGCTCGCCACCCGCGAGGGGGACCGCGACGGCGCCGATCGTGAAGTCGCGCTCCGCCAAATCGGCCTCGATCGTCTCGCCACGCAACATGGTGAGGTCGATCTGCCAGCCGCGACTCCGCGCGACGACGCGCCAGGTGCCGAACTCGGCCGAGAGCTCGAAGGCGTGCTCGCCGAGCGCGCGCCCGATCGCCTTGGCGGTGGCGCCCGGGTCGCCGGCGACCGCGAGGTCGAGGTCGGCGACCTCGCGCCCGAGCGCCGCATCGCGCACCGCGCCGCCGACCACCCACACCCCGTCCGCGCCGGCAAGCGCCTCGCGGACGGCCGCGACGATCGGGGCGACATCGAGTCGCTTCGCGGGATTGGCGCCTTCGTCAACCATGGGGATACGAAAGCGCCTTGGTCAAGCCGGGCGGCGCGGCACCCGCGACGAGATCGCGCAGGTCACCTCGTAGTTGATCGTCTCCAGCCGGCGGGCGATCTCCTCGGCGGGGATCGTCTCCTCGCCCTGCACTCCGATCAGGACCGCATCGTCGCCCGGCTCCACCTCGGTCTCGGGGCCGAGGTCGACAGTGATGTTGTCCATCGAGACAGTGCCGACAAGCGGGTGGCGACGGCCGCGGACGAGGATGTCGGCGTTGTTGGAGAGAGCGCGGCGGAAGCCGTCGCCGTAGCCGAGCGGGATCACGCCCACCCAGGTATCGATCGGGGCGGTCCACCTGCGCCCGTACCCGGCGCTGGCCCCGGCGGGGAAGCGCTTGACGTCGGCGATGTGGGAATGAAGGGAGAGCGCCGGCCGCAGGCCTTGGGCGGCGGGGTCGCGCTGGAAGGGGTCGAGGCCGTAGATCGCGACGCCGCAGCGGACCATGTCGTAGTGGGAGCGCTTGTCGCGCAGGACTGCGGCGCTGTTGGCGGCGTGGACGGTGACCTGCGGGAACTCGGCCTTGACCGCCGTCGCGACCTCGTCGAAGCGGCGCAGCTGCTGGTCGAAGTAGTCGGAATCAAGTTCGTCGGCGGTGGCGAAGTGCGTCCAGACCCCGGCCAGATCGAGGTTGGGATCGGCCGCGCAGGCGCGCGCCAGCTCCAGCACCTCGCCGGCGTCGGTATTTCCCAGCCGGCCCATGCCGCTGTCGTACTTGACGTGGACCTTCGCCCGGTGCCCGTGGGCGCGCGCCCGGGCGGCGACGACCTGGCGGAAGTCCTCGCGCCAGAGCGCCAGCTCGGCGCCGGCCGAGATCACCGCGTCGACCTCGTCGTCGGTCAGCGCCCCCATCGTCAGCAGCGGCACGTGCTGGAAGCGGCGGCCGATCTGCTCGGCCTCGCCGGCGGTGGCGACCGCCAGGCGGGTCGCGCCTCCGTCGAGCGCCGCCGCGGCGCAGCCGTCGGCGCCGTGGCCGTAGCCGTCGGCCTTGACCACCGCGCAGAGCTCGGCTCCCTCCGCCAGCTCCGTCTTCAGCCGCGCGCAGTTTGCACGCACCGCGTCGAAGTCGATCCGGGCGGCCGCCCGCTCCACAACTACTCCGGCTCGGCGACCAGGGCGGCGAGGGCGTCAGCCCTGGTGACCATGCCGGCCAGATAGCCATCGGCGTCCACGACCGGAAGGTGGTTGTGGTGCTCGTCGGCGATTTTCTTCGCTACCCGGTCGGCTGCCTCGTAGTCGTGGGCGACGATCGGCTCGGCGGTCATCAGCTCCGAGACTTCGGTGGCGAAGGCTTTCTCCAGCCGCTCCTCGAAGCCCTTCATCGAGCCGACGAAGACGATCCCGCCCATGATGTTGAGGTAGTGCGGCAGGTGCAGGTCCGACTCCTCCTCGCTGAGGACGAGGTCGGACTCGCTGACGATGCCGACCAGCTTGTTGTCGTTGTCGACCACCGGGATCGCGCCGAAGTCGGTCTTGGCGAGCAGGTCGATCGCCGTGCGGGCGTCGTCGCTGGGATGGACGCTGGGCACGTCGCGAGCCATGATCTCTCCGGCGGTCTTCATGGGCGCGAGGTTATTCGACCGGGCCGTCGGGGCGTATCCCCAAAGGGATCGAGTCGATCACGTCGCCGGCGATCACCGACTCGACCAGCCCGACCCGCGCGGCGGCGTCGATCCCGGCTCGGCCGTGAGCGACGACAGCGGCGCAGACCGCGGTGAAGGGATCATCCAAACGAGCGAGCAGGGCCGCGGTGATTCCCGAGAGGACGTCGCCGCTGCCGGCGGTCGCGAGCGCCGGGGCGGAGATCGCGTTGACCGCGATGCGGGCGCCGTCGGTGACGATCGTGTCGTCGCCCTTGAGGACGACGATCGCGCCAGCCGCCTCGGCGGCCTCGCGGGCGGCGGCGAGCCGGTGCGCCTCGACCTCCGCGGAGCCGCGCTCGAGCAGGCGGCCGAGCTCACCCGCGTGCGGGGTGAGGACAGTTGGGGCCTCGCGCGAGCGCAGCTCGGCCAGGCGCCCGGCGAACGCGTTGAGGCCGTCGGCGTCGATCAGCAGCGGGCCCGGGATCTTGCCGGCGACGGCACGCGCCAGCTCGAAGGAGCCGGGGTCCTTGCCGAGACCGGGGCCGAGGACGCCGGCGGCGGCACGCTCGAAGGTCCGCAGCACCGCCTTCTCCGAGGCGGGCACCAGGCAGCCGTCGCCGCCGGGGCAGGCGACCGACATCACCTCCGGCTGGGCCAGCTCGAAGACCATCTCCAGGTCGGCGGGGACGGCGACCGTGGCATAGCCGGCGCCGGCCCTGATCGCCGCCAGCGAGGCCAGCCGCACTGCCCCGGTGAGGCCGCACGAGCCACCGGCGATCGCCACCTGTCCGGAGCTGAACTTGGTCGACCGGGGGCCGCGGCGCGGAGCCTCGGAAAGGACGCCCGGATCGATCTCGCCGGCAAGCGGCCGTCCCGGCGCGCTCTCGGGGATGCCGATCGGCACGACGCGGAGTTCGCCCGTGCTCCACTTGCCGGGAGCGACGCGCTGGCCGAGCTTCGCCGCGTGGAAGCTGACGGTGACGCCGGCCCGAATCGCCTCGCCGGCGACCTCACCGCTGGAAGCGTCGACCCCGGAGGCGATGTCGCAGGCGACCACCGGCGCCCCACAGCCGTTGACCGCTCGGATCGCGGCCGCGGCGGGTTCCCGCGGCGCGCCCTCGAAACCGGTCCCGAAGATCGCGTCGACGACAGCGCCCGAGCCGGCGAGTCGGCCAGCCGGATCGCCCGTGAGCAGATCCCCCCCACAGCGCTCGAAGTTGACCGCCGCGTCCCCGCGCAGTTCCTCGCCAAGCCACACGAGCAGCACCTCGACCTCGAACCCCATCGCCCGCAGCAGCCGCGCCGCGACAAAGCCATCGCCACCGTTGTTTCCCTTCCCACAAACCACCCGCACAGGCCCAGCGGGCGCCATCTCCGCCACGACCTCAGCCACAGCCCGCCCAGCAGTCTCCATCAACTCCAGCGAAGGAACCCCCCGCTCCTCGATCGCCCACCGATCGACAGCGCGCATGCCAGCGGCGTCATAGAGCGGCTTCAGCCAGGACTCCATGCGCCGCAGCCTAAGGGCTTGTTGGTAGGGAGGGACGGGTGTCCCCTGACCTCCCTGGGATTTTCGCCTTTAAGTACCTGTCTCTCGCCAAGTAGTCAGCGCGAAAATCAGGACGCCGGTCAGGGGATACCCATCCCTCCCAGCAACAGCATCTATAGATCGCTGTTCGCCGAGACCGCGAGAGACGTCGCATATCGACGTCTTATGCGGTCTCGAGGATCAGCGTCTGCCGGAGCGAAGCGGAGGGGAGGTCAATTCCGGAGGAGGGGTGCCGACTTCCTCCCTACCCCCGCGGAAACGCGCTACTTCAGCCCGACGATCAGCTTGGCGATAGCCAAGTCGCCAGATGCTTCGGACCCAAGCGCCAGGTAGCCGATCTTCGCCAGGTAAGGCTGGGCTTCCTCGAAGTCTTCTTCACCCGCCGGAACAAGGACCTTGGCCAGTCGCAGAGCGGAAGGCCCGTCGACGTACATCGCGATCGGGGTGTCGCCAAGCGCGTCCAGCGCTTCGCCGTAGGCGGGGGCGTCGGAGAGGGTCTTGCCCGAATCCTGGAACGCGGTCAGCGTCGGCGCGAGGCCGTAGCCGATCGCCATCCGGCTGTCCTTGGCGACGACGACCACCGGCTGGCGGCCCAGCTCAGGACTGCGGATCGAGAACCCGCTCGCCCCTTCGCTGATCTTGGTGATGCCGGTGGTGCCGGTCGAACGAATGAAGAGGCCGAGGTTGGAGACGGTGTTCTTGGCCTGCTCGGCGCTGTCGGTTTCGAACACCACCGCGCCGCCGAGGCTGCTTTCGCTGTTGCCGGTCAGGTAGGCGCCGACGTCGCCGATCGAGCCGCCGATCGATTCGAGGTCGACCCCCGCCTGCTTCAGCGTCTTCTTCAGCTGATTGGGAGGAACCTCGCCGGGGATGCCCTGCTCGTCGATCTGATCGATGCCTTCGTTGAAGCGCATGCCGAATTCAGCCGAGGCGAAGGCGGCAACCGAGGTGGCCGGCAGCGACCCGAGCAGCTCCGACGCGTCGCCCGAGGGCGGTTCGTCGCCGCTGAGGTTGGTGCTGAGGTCGATCTCGATCTGCTTGGAGCCAGGCACGAGGCTGGCCACGGCGGTCGCTTCTTCGGGTTCGATGCCGAGGCTGTCGAGGAAGACTTCGGCTTCGGAGTCGATTTCGCCGCCCGCTTCTTCGATCAGGGCGCCGATGTCGACGTAGACGTCGGCCGCGCTCCGATCGGGGATATTGGCAGTAGCGCTCGCATACGCGCTTTCTCCACCGAGGCTTTCACCGCCAGACGCATCGACCATCGCTTTGAAGATCTCTTCGTCTTCGGCGAGAACGACGAGGCCGTCGAAGACACCGATGGTGGTGCCGTCGTCCGCTTCGATCTTGAAGTCGACGCCCTCGTAGGAGCCCTCCTCGGGCTCTTCGTCCTCGGATTCCAGCTGCTTATCGATGAAATCCTTCGACGCGCCTTCGTCGCTCGTCTGGAAGGCGACTCCATAGCCTTCGAAGTCGTCGTCTTCGTATTCCTGCAGGAAAAGCCCGCCTCGGTCGCCGAGCCACGGTTCGACTTCCTTTTCGAAGTCAAGCTCTTCGCCCTCGTCCGACGCGGAGTTTTCGAGCTCGGTGACGATCAATTCACCGAGGTTGTCGATCCCGGCGATTTCCTTTGCCAAGGCGTCGAGGTTCTGCTTCGTTTCGCCTTCGGGCCGCACCGAGAAATCGATGAAGACAGGTACCTTCGGCGGCGCGACGCTGGCGGGGTCGGTGGCGTCGCCGCCGCCGCCGTCGCCGCCGCCGCAGCCGACGACGAAAAGCGCGGCTACGGCCGCGAGAAGGACTGGGAGGACGAGACGGAGCTTCACGGAGGCGGGCACTCTAACGACCGCTTTGGACAACTTCAGCCGACCGCACCCCGGCCGGACGAATCTCACTCGACGGTGACGGTCTTCGCCAGATTGCGCGGCTGGTCGACGTTGAGGCCGCGGTTGCGGGCGATGTCGTAGGCGAGCAGCTGCAGCGGCAGGATCGCCAGGATCGGCTGCAGGATCCAGTGGCTGGCGGCGACCTCGATCGTCTCCTCGGTCACCTCGGCGACGCGCGAGTCCCCGGCGGTGGCGATTCCGATCGTCTGCGCCCCGCGGGCCCTGACCTCCTCGACGTTGGAGAGGACCTTCTCCAGGATCGGGCTGTCGGTCGCGACGCAGATCACCGGCGTCGACTCGTCGAGCAGCGCGATCGGGCCGTGCTTCATCTCGCCGGCGGCGTAGGCGTCGGTCGGGATGTAGCTGATCTCCTTCAGCTTCAGCGCGCCCTCGAGGCAGACGGGCAGGCCGATGTGGCGCCCCAGGTAGAGGAAGAAGTTCTGCTCGCTGTGGCGGTCGGCGATCTCCTTCGCCGGCCCCTCGGTGGCCGCCAGCGTCTCCTCCATCTTCGACGGCAGGCCCTTCAGCTGGGCGACCAGCTCGCTCAGGCGCTCGGGGGGCAGAGTCCCGCGCAGCTCCGCCAGCCGCAGGCCGAGCAGGTACATCGCCGCCACCTGGGCGACGAAGGTCTTGGTCGCGGCGACGCTGACCTCCATCCCGGCGCGGATATAGAGGACGGCGTCGGCGTCGCGGGTCGCCTGGCTGCCCATGATGTTGGTGACCGCCAGCACCGTGGCACCGGCCTCGCGGGCGAGGCGCATCGCCGCCAGGGTGTCGGCGGTCTCGCCCGACTGGGTCATCCCGATCACCAGGTCGTCGGGGCCGACCACCGGGTTGCGGTAGCGGTACTCGGAGGCAATGTCCATCTCCACCGGCACCCGCGCCCACTCCTCGATCGCGTAGCGGCCGACGAGGCCGGCGTGGTAGGAGGTGCCGCAGGCGACGATCACGATCCGCCGCACGCCGCGGAGGAGATCGTCGGAGAGCTCGACGTCGGAGAGGTCCACCCCGTCGTCGCCCGGCAACCGGTCGGCGATCGTCTCGGCGACCGCGTCGGCCTGTTCGTGGATCTCCTTCAGCATGAAGGTCTCGTAGCCGCCCTTCTCGGCCGCATCGGCGTCCCAAGTGACCTCTTCGCTCTCGCGCGCGACCGGGTTGCCCTCGGCGTCGGTGACGCGGATCGCGCCGGCTTCGATCTCGACGATCTCGCCGTTCTCGATCGGCATCGCGACGCGGGTGTCGGCGAGGAAGGCGGGGATCGCGGAGGCGAGGAATGCCTCGCCGTCGCCGACGCCGGCGACCAGCGGGCACTCCTTGCGGGCGCCGATCAGGCGCTGCGGCTCGTCGGCGTGCATCGCGACGAAGGCGTAATGACCGCGCAGCTCGGCGAAGGCGGCGCGGACGGCGGCGGCGAGGTCGCCGTCGTAGCGGGCGGCGATCAGGTGGGCGACGACCTCGGCGTCGGTCTCGGAGGTGAAGGTCTCCCCCTGCTCCTGCAGCTTGCGGCGCAGCTCGGTGTGGTTCTCGACGATCCCGTTGAGGACGATGTGGACGCGACCGGAGCTGTCGTCGTGGGGATGGGCGTTGGCCTCCGTGACGCGACCGTGGGTCGCCCAGCGCGTGTGGGCGATGCCGGTCGCCGAGGGCGGCAGCGGCCCGGCGCCGTTGGCGGCGCGGGCGTCCACGGCTTTCCGCAGATTGCCCAGGTTGCCGACAGCGTGGACGCTCTCCACCTCGCCGTCGGCGAGCACGGAGAGGCCAGCCGAGTCATAGCCCCGGTATTCGAGTTTTTCCAGGCCGGAGAGGAGCAGCTCCTCGCAGGGCCTGGCACCCACGTATCCGACGATGCCGCACATGAAGGCGAGTAAGGGTAGTCGGCGGGGGCGGTGAGCCCGCTCAGCCGAGCTCTTGGCGCACGAGACCGGCCAGGCGCTCGCCGACCGTCTCGGCCTCCTCGGCGCTCGGCGCCTCGACCATCACCCTGACCAAAGGCTCGGTGCCGGAAGGGCGCAGGAGGACGCGGCCCCGGCCCTCGAGCCCCTCGCTCTCGCGCTCGACCGCCTCCCAGACGGCGGCGGCGTCCCTGACCGCCTCGCGGTCGGCGACCCGGACGTTGAGCAGCACCTGCGGCAGCTTCTCCATCGGCACCGCGTCGGCGAGCGGGGCGCCGCCGAGCTCACGCATCGTCATCAGCGCCGCCGCGACCCCGTCGCCGGTGGAGACGAAGCCGGAGCTGATGATGTGGCCGGACTGCTCGCCGCCGAGGGGCCACTCGCGGCGCCGCATCTCGTCGATCACGTAACGGTCGCCTACCTGGGTGATCGCAACCTCGATCCCCGCTTCCTCCATCGCCCGATGGAAGCCGAAGTTGCTCATCACGGTGACGACGACGCCACCGCTGAGCTCCCCCCGGGAGGCCATCCCGCGGGCGGTCAGGGCGATCAGCTCGTCGCCGTCGTGGACGCGGCCGGCGCCGTCGACAGCCAGCACCCGATCGCCGTCGCCGTCGAAGGCGAAGCCGATCTCCGCCGCGGAGGCGGCGACCCGCTCGGAGAGCATCTCCATGTGGGTGGAGCCGCAACCGGCGTTGATGTTGCGCCCGTCGGGCTCGACCCCGATCGTCTCGACCTCGGCGCCGAGGCGCTCGAAGATCGCCGGCGCGACGCGGTAGGTGGCGCCGTTGGCGCAGTCGAGGACGACCTTGCGGCCGGAGAGATCGAGCGGGAACGCGCTCCGCAGCTCGCGCAGGTAATCCTCGATGCCGCCGTTCAGCTCGCGGACGTGGCCGGCGCGCTCGGCGGCCGGGGCCTCGTCGATCAGCGCCTCGATCCGGGCCTCTACCTCGTCGGCGAGCTTCACCCCCTGGCCGTCGAAGAACTTGATCCCGTTGTCGTGGAAGGGGTTGTGGGAGGCGGAGACGACGGCGGCGAGGTCGAGGTCGAGGCGTTTGACCAGAATCGCGGCCGCCGGCGTCGGCAGCACGCCGGCCAGCAGCGCGTCGCCGCCGGCCGCGGCGACGCCCGCCGCCAGTGCGGCCTCGAGCATCGGCCCCGACTCGCGGGGGTCGCGGACGATCAGGACCTGCGGGCGCTCGGCCTCCAGCGAAGCGGTGGCGGCGCGTCCGAGCGCGGTCGCCAGCTCGGCGCTGAGGAAGGTGCCGGCCTCTCCCCGGACCCCATCGGTTCCGAAGAGCTTGCGCGCGGTCGTCAACCCGCTCCCGTCAGCGCTTGCTGAACTGAGGCCGCTTGCGGGCCTTCTTCAACCCGGCCTTGCGGCGCTCCTTGACGCGCGCGTCACGGGTGAGGAAGCCCCTGCGCTTGAGGTCGCCGCGCAGCTCGGCGTCGACCTCGGTAAGTGCCCGGGCGACCCCGTGGCGCACCGCGCCGGCCTGGCCGCTGATGCCGCCGCCATGAACGCGGACACGGACGTCGACGTTGCCCTCGTAGCCGGAGACGATCAGCGGCTGCTTGACCATCGTCTGGTGCAGCGGCCGCGGGAAGAACTCCTCGAGGTCGCGCTTGTTGATCACGATCTTGCCGTTGCCGGGGACCAGCGTGACGCGAGCGATCGAACTCTTGCGCTTGCCGGTGGCGAGGAAGCGAGCGCCTTTCTCGATCTTCGCCGGAGCGCGGTTGGCAGCGGCGTCGGTCTCCTGGGCGGCAGCCAGCTCGGCTTCACGACGAGCTTTCTCCTCTTCCTCGGCTTCCAGACGAGCTTTCTCCTCGGCGCTGAGCTCGGGTTTGTCCGGCTCAACCAGGATCGGCTCCAGATCGGCGCCAGGAATGACGTCTTTCTTCTTCTCCTCAGCCTTGGGCTCAGGAGCGGCCTCCGGCGGAGCCTCCTCAGTCGCCTCCTCGGCGACGGGCTCCTCAACAACCTCCTCGGACGGCTCAACCTCTCCACCCTCCTCGGACGGCTCCTCCTCAGCTACATCCTCGGACGGCTCAGAATCAGCGGCCTCTGCCGCGGGTGGCGACGATGAGGGACCCTCGGCTTCAGCCGAGGGGGTCTCATCGGAGACAGGACCCGCGGCCTCAGGCGCCTCGTCCTGCGCGTTTTCGTCCTGCTCCGGCGTCTTCTCGTCGTCGATCATTCAGTCTCCATCTTCTTAGGCTGCTGCGCCGCATGCGGGTGATCCGGCCCGGCGTACACCTTCAGCTTGGTCAGCTGCTGGCGAGCGAGGCGGTTGCGCGGCAGCATCCCCTTGACGGCCTTGCGGATCACTTCCTCAGGCTTGCGCTCGAGCATCTCGCTGAGCGTGCGGGACTTGATCCCACCGGGGTAGCCGCTGTGGCGGTAGTAGGTCTTCTGCGCGAGCTTGTCGCCGGTGACGTGGATCTTCTCGGCGTTGACGACGACGACGAAGTCGCCGGTGTCGCAGTGCGGCGTGTACTCCGGCTTGCGCTTGCCGCGCAGCGTGTTGGCGATCTGCGTCGCGAGACGGCCCAGGGTCTTGCCCTCGGCGTCGACGACGTACCAGTCGCGCTGGCGGTTGGCTGGAGTGGCTACAAAGGTCTTCATCGCGCAAAAACCGCGCGGACGCACCGACGCGGCCGGGGGATGATAGCCATCTCGCCGTCTATGGGGCCCTCCGGACAGTTGCCTATACTGCCGCCCGAGCAAATAGCCGAATCCCGTGCGAGCCATCGTGCGGGAGCGGAGGAACCGAAGAGGCCTTGCAGGTCTCAGGGGCGAATCGGACGAAACCGTCCGTAGCGCGACTCTTTCAGCGCGAGCCCGTCAGCTAACTCCGCAGGCAATCGAAAGAGAGGGCTTAGCGGTTTTGAACAGCAAACGGTTCGTCCGACCACGGCTGGCCGGCCAGATCTGCCTAGCGGCGGCGATCGCGCTGCTGGCCTGCTTCGGCGGCAGCGCGGCGGCGGCTGGCACCGGCGGCGCCGGCACGCCTGGCGCCTCCCCCAGCGCCAAGGGCAGCCCCGCGGGGACGCCCTCAGCAACTCCGAGCGCGGGGGCGGTCTCCCTCGTCGCGGCAACCACCTCCCCGCGCAAGTCCTTCTACTTCGGCTACCGCTACCCACGGCTCAGCTTCACGATCGGCAGCAACCAGCCCGAAAACGACCTGCAGATCGACGTCGTCGACTCCGCCGGTGAAGTCACCAAGACCTTCTACCGCGAAAACGTCGCCCCCAACGTCGAAACCAAAGTCCGCTGGGACGGGACGACGAACGAAGGGCGCCCGGCGCGCAACGGCCGCTACAGCTTCCGGATCAGCCCCCAGCCGGCGACCGCGACGGCTCCGGTCGCCCGCAAGGCGACCAGCTCCACCACGCTCAGCCTCGGCTTCGCCTTCTACGGCTACGCGTTTCCGATCCTCGGCGGCCATGAATACGGGCTCAGCGCCGGCCGCTTCGGCGCCGGGCGCAGCGGGCACACCCACCAGGGCCAGGACGTGATGGCCGCCTGCGGCACGCCGCTCCTCGCCGCCCGCGGCGGCACGGTGCAGTACTCCGGCTACCAGGGCGCCGCCGGTAACTACATCGTCATCGACGGCCGCGGCACCGGCAACGACTTCATGTACGCCCACCTGGCCGAACCATCGCCGCTGCAGACGGGCGAAACGGTCCGCACCGGCCAGCCGATCGGCATCGTCGGCGAAACCGGCGACGCCCAGGGCTGCCATCTCCATTTCGAGATGTGGGGCGCGCCCGGCTGGTACGAGGGCGGCTCCCCTTTCGATCCGCTCCCATACCTCGAAAAATGGGACGCGTACAGCTAAGGCAGTTCCTCTCGTCCCTGACGAGAATGGGTCTCATTTTCATGTAGGCTCCGCATGTGAGATGGAGCGAGCAGGCAGCCGGGCGACTCAACGAGGCGGGCTTTCGCGCCGGCGCGGCACGTCGCCAGGTGATCGAGCTGCTCGAGGGCGAGCACTGCGCGGTGACCGCGCTGGAGATCGACCGCCGCCTCCCCTCCGTCGGGCGGGCAAGCGTCTACCGGACGCTCGAGCAACTCGAGCAGCTCGACCTCGTCCACCGCGTCGACGTCGGCGGTGAGGGGGCGGCGTATGAGCGCAACGACCCGAGCGAGCACCATCACCACCTGGTCTGCGCCCGCTGCGGCCGGCTGGTCCCCTTCGAGGACACCGCCCTCGAGCAAACGATCCATGCCGTCGCCGAGCGGGCTGAGTTCGAGGTCCTCTCCCACGACGTCCTCCTGCGTGGCCTCTGCCCCCGCTGTCAGCGGGAGAGCTGATGTCGATTGCGATCCCGCTGGCCGGACTGACCGTGGTCGCGACCCTGATCGGCGGCCGGGTGGGGCTGCGCTTCTCCGACCGGCTGCCGACGCTGCTGGCCCTGACCGGTGGCGTCGTCGTCGCCGTCGCCCTGCTCGACGTGCTGCCGGAGGGGATCGACGGGGTCGGCGACGTCGACCTCGCCACGGCGCTGGTCGCCGCCGGCTTCCTCGCCTTCTTCTTCGCCGAGCGGATGCTGGTGCTGCACGACCGCGAGGAGGCGATGGAGACCCTCGGCAGCGAACGGGTCGGCGTCCTCGGCGCCGCCGGCCTCTCCGCCCACAGCTTCCTCGACGGCCTCGGGATCGGCTTCGCCTTCGGGGTCGACTCCGCCACCGGCTTCCTCGTCTTCCTCGCCGTGATCAGCCATGACTTCGCCGACGGGCTCAACACCGTCAGCTACGTCCTGCGTCGCTCCGGCAATCGGCAGTCGGCGGTGAAATGGCTGACGATCGATGCCCTGGCGCCGCTGCTGGGGGCGATCGTCGGGTCCCAGATCGCGATCTCCGACCACACCCTCGGCTCGGTCCTCTGCGTCTACTGCGGGATCTTCCTCTACATCGGGGCAAGCGACCTGCTGCCCGAGGCCCACGCCCAGGGCTCGTGGGCGCGCGTCGCCCTAACCGCACTCGGATTTGGGCTGATCTTCGCCGTCACCCGGCTCGCCGGCATCTGAGCCGGCCTCTAGACCGCGAAACAGTCCTTTCCCGAAACCGCGTGTTCTGGATTGATCCGACTGAATGGTCTATACGTATTAAGCGCACTACGAACGGAGCAGTACTGCCCCCAAACCCCTTAGTCGCTAGGAGCTAATCATGAAGGAGCCATTCCCCGACGCAATCGACCAGCGCCTGGTTCGATCGCTGGCCCACCCGCTTCGGATCCAGATCCTCGAGGCCCTGACCGATCACGTGGCGAGCCCGAGTTCGCTCGCCGATCAACTGGAGACCGGCCTCAGCGACGTCGCCTACCATACCCGCGCGCTCGATCGCTACGGCGCCCTCGAGCTCGTCGACACGATCCAGCGGCGGGGAGCGACCGAGCACTTCTACAAGGCGATGCCGGGAGCCTTCATGGGCGGCCCCAAATGGCGGCGGGTGCCGCGGACGATCCGCGGCGGGGTCTCAGCCGCCACTCTGCAGACTTTTCTCGACAAGGCAATCGCGGCGCTGGAAGCGGGCACCCTCGACGGGCGCGACAACACCGTCTTCCGCTGGATGCCGCTGCACCTCGACGAGGAGGGCTTCCAGGAGGTCGTCGCGATCCTCGAAGAGGCGACGAAACTGATGCTGGCCGCGCATGTGCGAAGCCAGGATCGGCTCAGCGAGAGCTGCAGCGAGGACACCGTCTCGACCGTGGTCGGGATGGCAGCATTCGAGACGGCTGGGTCGCTGGAGGCTGAGTAGGTCGGGGCGCCGACAACCGAACCGGTTGCGGTAGGGAGGGATGGGTGTCCCCTTCCCTTCCTGGGATTTTCGCCTTTAAGTGACCATCTCTCGCCGAGTGGTCAGTGCGAAAATCAGGACGCCGGTCGGTCAGGGGACACCCATCCCTCCCAGCGACAGCATTTGAGGAAGCGACTGTTCGCCGAGACCGCGAGAGACGTCGCATATCGACGCCTTATGCGGTCTCGAGGAATAGCGTCTGCCGAAGCGCTGTCGAGGAGGGAGTCGGCACCCCTCCGCAGGAATGTTCGGCGAAATGCAATCTGATGTCTGCGCGCGAAGCGCGCAGCAGGTTCTCCCCGAAGCGAAGCGAAGGGGAGGTCAATTCCGGAGGAGGGGTGCCGACTCCCTCCTACCGCAGCGCCCCGAGCCCTACTCCCACTCGATAGTCGCCGGCGGCTTCGAGGAAATGTCGAGCGCGACGCGGTTGACGTCGCGGATCTCGTTGATTATGCGGTTGGAGACCCGCTCGAGGAGGTCGTATGGCAGCCGTGCCCAGTCGGCGGTCATCGCGTCGTCTGAGGTGACGGCGCGGATCACGATCGGGTAGGCGTAGGTGCGGCCGTCGCCTTGGACGCCGACCGAGCGGACGACCGGCAGGACGCAGAAGGACTGCCATAGCTGGCGATAGAGCTCGGCCGCGCGGATCTCCTCCTGGAGGATCGCGTCGGCGGCACGGAGGATGTCGAGGCGCTCTTTGTTGACCTCGCCGCCGACGATCCGGATTCCCAGGCCCGGGCCTGGGAAAGGCTGGCGCCAGACCATCCGCTCAGGCAGCCCGAGCTCGGCGCCGACCGCCCGCACCTCGTCCTTGAACAGCATCCGCAGCGGCTCGACCAGGTCGAATTCGAGGTCGTCGGGGAGGCCACCGACGTTGTGATGGCTCTTGATCGTCGCCGCGTGGTCGGAGCCGCCGGACTCGATCACGTCCGAGTACAGCGTGCCCTGCACCAGGTAGCTGACGTCCTCGATCTTCGCCGCCTCCTCCTCGAAGACGCGGATGAACTCGGCGCCGATGATCTTGCGCTTCTCCTCCGGGTCGTCCTTGCCGGCGAGCTTGGCGAGGAAGCGCTCTTCGGCGTCGACGTGGACGAGCGGGATCCCGAACTGGCTGAAGGCCTCGACCACCTGCTCGGCCTCGTTCATCCGCATCAGGCCGTGGTCGACGAAGACGCAGGTCAGCTTGTCGCCGACCGCTTTGTGGACGAGCAGGGCGGCTACCGAGGAATCGACCCCGCCGGAGAGGCCGCAGATCACCTTGCCATCGCCGACCTGGGCCTGGATCTTCGCCACCTGTTCGGCGATCACCGACTCCGGCGACCACTGCTCCTCGCAGCCGGCGACGTCGCGTAGGAAGCGGGTGAGGATCTCGGTCCCGTAGGGCGTGTGGACGACCTCGGGGTGGAACTGGATCCCGTATAGCCCGCGGTCGGGCAGCTCGCAGGCGGCAACCGGCGAGCTGGGGCTGGAGACCAGCGCCGTGAACCCCTCAGGCGCCTCGAAGACCGCATCCCGATGACTCATCCAACAACTCTGCTCCTCGGGCAACCCCCCAAGCAACCGACCGCCCCCGTCCCGCAGAACCAGATCGGTACGCCCAAACTCCCCAGTCTCAGCCGACTCGACCCGCCCCCCAAGAGCAAGCACCATCGCCTGCATCCCATAACAAATCCCCAGTATCGGAATCCCAAGATCAAGCAGCTGAGTAGGAAACGCAGGCGCCCCCGGCTCATAAACCGAAGCCGGCCCTCCTGACAGGATCAACCCTTTCGGAGCCCGCTCCCGAATCTTCTCCACAGGAGTCGTAGCCGGCAGCAACTCGGCAAAGACCCCACATTCCCGGATCCGACGAGCAATCAACTGCGAATACTGACCACCAAAGTCCAGGACGAGGACCTCCTCAACCGCTTGTCCGGTGGGTGGCGACGATTCCGAGGACTCCCCCGGTAGGGGGAGCCCGGAATCGGAGACAGGACCCGCCGGTCGAGCGGTCTGAACCCCGTCAGTCATCCGATACAGCGACCCCGGTCGACACCGCCGCTCTACCGTTGGATCCCATCCCGACGTGCTGCTCGTTCTGCAGCTTCTTCCCCTCGCTCATCAGCGCCGGAGCAACCATCACCTCGGCCCGCTGGAACGAGCGGATGTCCTCGTAGCCGCAGGTGGCCATCGAGGTTTTCAGCGCCCCCATCAGGTTGAAGGTGCCGTCGTTCTCCTTGGCCGGACCGAGGAGGATCTCCTCCATCGTCCCGTCCTGCTTGGTCGAGACGCGGGTGCCGCGCGGCAGCGAGGGATGGAAGGTCGCCATCCCCCAGTGGAAGCCGCGGCCGGGAGCCTCCTTGGCCCGCGCCAGCGGCGAGCCGATCATCACCGCGTCGGCGCCGGTGGCGATCGCCTTGGAGACGTCCCCCCCGGTCCTCATGCCGCCGTCGGCGATCACGTTGACGTACTCGCCCGTCTCCAGCATGTGCTGGGCGCGGGCCGCCGCGACGTCGGCGATCGCCGTCGCCTGCGGGACGCCGATGCCGAGCACGCCGCGGGTGGTGCAGGCGGCGCCGGGGCCGACGCCGACGAGGACGCCGACGGCACCGGTCCGCATCAGGTGCAGCCCGGTCGAGTAGGAGGCGCAGCCACCGACCACGGTCGGGACCGGGACCTCGGCGATGAACTCCTTCAAGTTGAGCGGCTCGACCGTGGTCGAGACGTGTTCGGCCGAGATCACCGTGCCCTGGATGACGAGGATGTCGAGGCCGGCCTCGACCGCCACCTCGTAGTGCTCGCGCACTTTCTGGGGGGTCAGGGAGCCGCAGACGACGGCGCCGCGGGCCTTGATTTCCTCGATCCGCTTGGCGATCAGATCCGACTTCACCGGCTCGGTGTAGATCTGCTGCATCAGCCGCGTCGCCTCGTGCTTGGGCGCGGCGGCGATCGCCTCCAGGCGCTCCTCGGCGTCCTCGAAGCGGGACCAGATCCCCTCCAGGTTGAGCACTCCGAGGCCGCCGAGCTCGTTGGTGAGCACCGCGGTGTCGGGGCTGACGACCCCGTCCATCGCCGAAGCGACGAGCGGCAGCTCGAAGCGGTACGGGCCGAGAGTCCAGCTGATGTCGATGTCGTCGGGGTCGCGGGTCCGGCGGGAAGGAACGATCGCGATGTCGTCGAATCCGTAGGCGCGGCGACCCTTCTTGCCGCGGCCGATTTCGATTTCCAAGTTAGTCCTCCAGGGGCTGGCGTTGAACTAGCCAGCCTACACTTCGGCGGGGACCTCCAAATCGTGCACGGAAACCTCGCCGAGCAGGCGCTCGACCTGGTTGCGGTCAACGGTGCCGGCGCCGAAGTGCTGGGTCGACTCCGCTCCGCAGGCGACGCCGTAGGCGAGGCAGTCCTCGGGCGCGCGGCCCTCGTAGCGGGCGGCGACGTAGCCGGCGAGGAAGGCGTCACCGGAGCCGACCGTGGAGACCGGCTCCAGCGGCTCGGTGTGGACTTCGAGCAGGCGGCGCGAGTGGTTCTCCCCCACCGCCGCGACGCACCCTTCCGGGCGAGTGATCGCCGCCTCGCCGGCGCCCAGCCGGACCAGCTCCAGCAGCCCCTGGGCGAGGTCGCCCTTGTCGGCGAACTCCTGGCCGACCAGCTCCTCGGCCTCGGTCTCGTTCGGGGTCACCATCGAAGCCCCGGCCCTGACCCCAGCCAGCATCGCCTCGCCCTCGGCGTCGAGGACGACCGGGACGCCGCGGCGGGAGAGGTCGTCGATCAGGCGCGCGTAGAGATCGTCGCCGGCCCCCGGCGGCACCGAGCCGGCGAGGACGCAGATCTTCGCGCCGCCGGCCAGGTAGGAGATCCGGTCGAAGAGCTTCTGCACCTCCTCGGGGCTGACTGCCGGACCGCGCTCGTTGATCTCGGTCTGCTCGCCGGAAGTTGGGTCGATCACCGCCAGGTTGATCCGGGTCTCGGCGGCGATCCGGGTGAAATCGGTCAGCACCGACTCCTCTTGCAGCTGTTCCAGCACCTGGGTCCCGGTCGGACCGCCGACGAAGCCGGTGGCGATCACCGGCCGGCCGAGCAGGCTCAGCGCCCGGGCGACGTTGATCCCCTTGCCGCCGGCGACGGTGCGGCTCTCCACCGCCCGGTGGCGGCGGCCGAGGCGGAAGTTGGGGACCGCGACGGTGCGGTCGATCGCCGCGTTCAAGGTCACCGTGAGGATCACCTGGGCTTCACCCGATTCAGCTCCTACCGTCGTTTCTGCGGGCCAGCCGGCGCAGCAGCGTTCCGGCGATCATCAGTATCACGAACAGAGCGATTCCGATAGGTATCAAGTTGTCCGCGACGGTCGCGCGGGCGCGGTCGAAGAGGCTGGCCTCCGGGACCGAACGGCTGGCGCGGAGCGGGACCGATCCCACCCGGCGGCCCTCGACGAAGACGGTCGCCCGCCCCAGCTTGGCGCCGCGCCGCAGCGGGCCCTCGACCTCGCCCGGAGCGCTCACCCGCAGGTCGAGCCGCTGGCCGCGGCGGACGCCCACCTCGAGCGAGCGATCGGCCCGCAGCGGCAGCGTGCCGCCGGACCAGCGGATCTCGGGTTCGGCCAGGTCCTGCCCGCGCCGCACCGGGTGCCGGCGGCGGTACTGGGAGAAGCCCCATTCGAGCAGGGCGAGATTGTCGGTCGTGCGGGTTTCCTCGGTCGGGGCGCCGATCGCCGCCGAGACCAGTTCGACGCCCTTCCTGCGGCCCGAGCCGACGAGGACGTAGCCGGCGTCGAAGGTGTGCCCGGTCTTCACCCCGGTCGCCCAGGGGACCACGTCGAGGAGTTGGTTGAGGGTCTCGATCCGCCGCGGGGGCCGCAGGCTGCGCAGCAGCGCCGTGCGGGAGTCGGCGATCCTGGCGAAGGCGGGCTCGCGCAGCAGGTGGCGGGCGAGGGTCGCGAGGTCGGCGGCGCTCGAGTAGTTGCCCCGCTGGTCGAGGCCGACCGGGTTCGCGTAGTGGGTGTCGGCCAGGCCGAGGGCGGCGGCGTGGCGGTTCATCCGCGCCACGAAGCGGGCCTGCGAGCCGGCCGCGCGGACCGCCAGAGTGTGGGCGGCGTCGTTGCCGCTGACCAGGATCAGGCCGTAGAGGAGGTCACGCACGCTGACCCTCTCCCCCGTCTTCAAGCCCATCAGGGACTCGCCGTAGATCGGCGTGTACGGAGCGGCGCGGACGATCTTGTCGAGCGGCAGCTCCCGCATCGCCACGAAGGCGGTCATCAGCTTGGTGGTGCTGGCGATCGGGAGGTGCCGTTGCGCCGCTTTCGAGGCGAGGACGTCGCCGCTGCGGCCGTCGACGACGATCCAGGCCTTCGCTTCGATCCCCTGCGGGCCGGGAGCTTGCCGCGCCGCCGCCGCGGGCGCGAACCAGAGCGCCAGCGCCAGCAGCACGGCGCCGAGGCGCCCGAGCCTCACTTGAGCTTCAGCGTCTGACCGGCGATCAGGATCTGCGGGTCGACTTCGGGGTTCAGTGCCAGGATCTCGGCGACGGGAACCCCGGTCTTGTGCGCGATCGCGGTCAAGGTGTCGCCCGATTCGACCGTGTAGGACTCGGCCTTGGAACGCTGCTTCTTCTCCTTCTGGGGGTGCTGCTTGCCGCGGTGGTGGGGCGAGGCGGAATCGCCCTCCAGCGCGGTGCTGGCGACGACCACGACGACCAGAACCGCCACCAGCAGGGCGAGGGCGGCGGCGATGCGGGCGGCGGCGCTTGAGCGTTTTTCCATCGGACAGGGAAGGACGAATCGTTTCGGGCGGGCTGATCGTAGTCGCGACGGCCGTCGTCAGGTGGTCGAGACGTCCCAGACGCTTTGGCGCAGCCGCTCCGCCGCGGCGGCGGGGTCCGGGTCGGCGGCGATCCCGCGCGAGGCGGCGACGAGCCCTGCCGCGCGGCCGGCAGAGAAAGCGGCGCCGAGCGTCTCGGGACGGCCGCCCTGGGCGCCGACGCCGGGGATGAGGAAGATCGCGCGGGGCATCAGCTCGCGCATGCGGCCGAAGTGGCGCGGCTCGGTGGCGCCGAGGACGGCGCCGACCCCGCTGAGGCCGGAGTCGCCGAGCAGGCGCTCGGAGAGCTCGTCGACGATCGTCGCCAGGCGCTCGTGCAGCGGCGCCTCCGGCGCCGGCAGGTCCTGGAGGTCGGCGGCGCCCGGGTTGCTGGTCCGGACGAGCACGAAGATCCCGGCGCCCGTCTCGGCGGCGGCCGCGACCAGCGGCTCGAGCGCATCGCGCCCGAGCAGCGGGTTTGCGGTGAAGGCATCGGCGCCCAGGCCCCCCACGGGCCCCCAGGGCGTGTCGGTCTCCCCCACCAGCGCCTGCGCGTAGGCGGCGGCGGTGACGGGGACGTCGCCGCGCTTGCCGTCGGCGACGACGAGCAGGCCCGCTTCGCCGGCGGCGGCGCAGACCTCTTCCAGCGCTCGCCAGCCCGGCGCGCCCAGCCGCTCGAAGCAGGCCAGTTGCGGCTTCACCGCGACGCAGGCGGGGCCGGCCCGCTCGATCAGGTCAAGGCAGTGCTCGGCGACCGCGGCGGCGGCCAGCTCAGCGGCCGGCGCGTCGGGATCGCCTGAACTCGTCCCCTTCCCGGCCAGCTTGGCCGGGTCGGGGTCGAGGCCGAGGCAGATCTGGCTGCGGCGCTCTTCGACGAGCGCCGCGAGCCGATCGGAAAAGCCAGTCAGCGAATCAGCCGCCCTTGACTTTGGTCTTCAGGGCCGAGCCGGCGGAGAAGCGCGGAACTTTGCCGCCCGGGATGGTGATCCTTTCGCCGGTGCGCGGGTTGACGCCCTGCCGCGGGCCGCGCTCGGCGACGTGGAATTTGCCGAAACCGGTGAAAGCGACCTCCTGGCCGCTGCTCAGGGCGCCGGTGATCGCCTCGAGTACGGCGTCGACGGCGTCGCTGGCGGCTTTTTTGCTGCCGAGCCGGTCATCGCCTGCAAGTTGGTCCAGAAACTCAGCCTTGGTCACGTCGTGTGTCCTCCTCGGGGTTTGAAGATCGGCGCAATCTAACAGCGGCCACGGCGTAAGAACTCGCGCTATAGAGCCAAACGTCACGAACCGCTGATCGCCATCTCCCCGATCAGCAGCGGCGGCGTGCTGACCGAGCCGCCGAAAGGAACCCAGCGGGCCTCCGCTCCGGCGGCGCTGACGGCCCCCAGCATCGCCACCAGCTCGCCGGCGATCGTGAACTCGCGGACCGGCTCGGCGAGCGCGCCGTCGCGGACGATCCGGCCCGAGGCGCCGACCGAGAAGACGCCGGTGACGGGATTGACGCCGGAGTGCAGTCCGGCGACATCGGTGACGTAGACGCCCTCCCCCGCCTCCGCCAGCAGCCCCTCCAGCGAGAGCGTGCCGGGGGCGACCATCAGGTTCGAACTCGAGACCGAGGGCAGCGAGCGGTAGCCCTGCCGCGCCGCGGAGCCGGTCGAGGAGACCCCCTCGCGGTTGGCGGTATAGGTGTCGTAGAGGTAGGAGCGCAGGTGGCCGCCCTCGATAAGGGCGGTGCGCCGCCGCGGGACGCCCTCGGCGTCGAAGGGGGCCGAGGCCGGCCCCAGCGGCTCGCGGCCGTCGTCGTGGAGGGCAAAGGCCTCGCTCGCCACCTCCTGCTCGAGGCGGGCGGCGAAGGGCGAGCGGCCGCGTTGCACGGCTTTGGCGCCGAGGCCACCGCCGATCAGGCCGACGAAGCTGGCGGCGACGGTCTCGTCGAGGACCACCGGGCAGGAGCGCGAGGGCGGCTTGCCGGCGCCGATCATCGCCAGCGCCCGCGCGGCTGCCTCGGCTCCGATCGCCTCGGGATCGAGCCCGCCCGGGCCGCGGGCGAGGCCGAAGCCGAGCCCGGTCTCCCGGGTCCCGTCGCCCTCGGCCAGGGCCTGTAGGTAGGCGTAGCAGCTGGACGACTCGTACTCGCCGGCAACCCCGGTCGAGGAGGCGATCGCGACCTGCTCCTCGGCGTCGGCGTAGACGGCGACCTCGACCCCGACCAGGCGCGGATCGGACTCCAGCGCGGTGCGCTCGACGGCCAGCGCCAGGTCGACCACCCGCGGCGTCTCCCATTCGGCGATCGAGGGGTCGCTGAGCCCCGCCAGCGCCTCGATCTCGGCCGGCCCGGGCGGGGCGGCGAACTCGTCCTCGTCGGCGACGGCGGCGGCCTCGGCGGCCCGCGCCGCGATCGCCGCCACGCCCGGTTCGCCGAGGTCGGTCCCGTAGGCGTAGCCGACGCGGTGCCCGTTCCAGGCGCGGATCCCGACGCCGGTCTGGGTGGCGGCGCTGAGGCTCTCGACCTCGCCGCCGTGGACGCGCACCTCGCGGCCCGCCTCGCGGGTGACGTAGGCCTCGGCGTCCCCGGCCCCTGCCCCGGTGGCGGCCTCGACCGCCCGGCGCGCGACCGCGCTCAGCTCACTCATCAAACGCTCCCGCCGTCATCTCTCGGTTCCCCCGACCGTCATCGCCCGCACCCGCACGTGTCCCTGGCCGGTCCCGACCGGGATTTTCTGGCCGCCCTTGCCGCAGATCCCGGTCTTCATGAAGAAGTCGTCGCCGACCGCGTCGATCGCGGCGAGCGCGTCGAGGCAGTTGCCGATCAGGGTCGCGCCGCGGCAGGGGCTGGTCACCTTGCCCCCCTCGATCAGGTAGCCCTCGGAAACGCCGAAGACGAAGTCGCCGGTGGCGGGGTCGACCTGTCCGCCGCCGAAGGAGACCGCGTAGAAGCCCCTGTCGAGCTCGGCGATCATCTCCTCGGGGGTGGCGTCGCCGGGGGCGATGTAGGTATTGGTCATCCGCGGGATCGGCAGGTGGCGGAAGCTCTCGCGGCGCCCGTTGCCGGTCGAGGCGACGCCGTCGCGCCGGGCGGTGAGGTGGTCGTAGAGGTAGGAGGTGAGGCGGCCGGCCTCGATCACCTGGGTCTTCTGCGTCGGATGCCCCTCGTCGTCGATCGCGTCGCTGCCCCACTCGCCGGGCAGGCGGCCGTCGTCGTAGGCGTTCAGCAGCGGCTCGGCGACCCGCTCGCCGAGCTTGCCGACGTAGACGCTGGCGCCCTTCTGGATGTGGTCGGCCTCGAGGCCGTGGCCGGTCATCTCGTGGAAGAGGACGCCGCCGAAACCGCCGCCGACCACGACCGGCATCGAGCCGGAAGGAGCCGGAACCGCGTCGAGCAGGGCCAGCGCCTTGGCCGCCGCCTGCTCGGCGATCTGACCCGGGTCGTCTTCGACCAGCTCGAAGCCGCGGTGGGCGCCGAGCGTCTCGGCCCCGGTCTCGACCGTGCCGTCGCGGCGGGCGACCACCTGGACGCCGATCCGCACCCGGGTGCGGTCGTCGCCGCTGAAGAGCCCGTCGGAGTTGGCGACGACGACCTCGCGGCGGGCCTCGCCGTATGAGGCGTTCAGCTGGGCGATCTCGGCGCCCCTGGCCCGGCCGCGCTCGTCGAGCTCGCGCAGCAGTAGGGCCTTGCGCTCCGCTGGGACGTCTTCGGGCCGGTGCTCGATCGGCAGCGGCGCAACCTCCCGCGCCTGCAGCGGTCGCGGCTCGCGGCGCTCGGCGCTCAGCGCGGCGGCGGCTTCGTCGGCGGCCCGCTCGAGGTCGGCGTGGTCGAGCCCGTCGACGTGGGCGAAGTAGGTGGTGTTGCCGTCGACGACGCGGATCCCGGCGCCCTCCTCGGTTCCCGACTGGACCGACTCGATCCGCCGCTCGTCGATTGCCAGCGTCTGGCCCCGGCGCCGTTCGGCGAAGACCTCGGCGAAGTCGCCGCCGTTGGCGAGGGCGCGGGCCAGCACCCGCTCGGCGACGCCCTGGTCGAGCAGCCCGCTCATCCCTTCGGCTTCTTCCCGGCGACCTCGATCAGCCGCCCGGCGGCGACGAACAGCTCGGCGCCGCTGCCCGAGTCCTGGGCGTGGTCGGCACTGCGGCCGTGGGGGTAGTAGAGGCGGGCGAAGGGACGGCGGGAGATCCGTCGGCGGCGCATGAAGGCGGCGGCTTCGTCGGCGTAGACGGAGACCCGCTCGAGCAGGATGCGATGCGGCTTCGGCGGCATCAGCCGTCCTCGCTCCGAGATTTGGGGGGTCCTGACCCCCCGAAGTTCGGAGACGCCAGCTGGCGCAGGGTCGAGCGCAGGTCGAAGAGCAGCAGTGAGGCGAGGGCGAAGCGCTCGGTGACGGCGACCGCGGCGAGGCCGGCGTTGCGGACGGCGAAGACCTCGCCCTGCTCGGTGGCGATGTGGATCTGCTCGACGGGGGCGGCCTCGGCCTCGTCGGCCGCGGCGAAGAGGGCGGCGGCGTCCTCCCCCCAGCGCTCCGGCTCCTCGCCGCTGGCGGCGAGAACCGTGCCCGCGGGGCCGAGGATCGCCGCCCCGCGGAGGTCGGGGGACATCTCGGCGAGGAACTCCAGCGCCGCCGCCGCGGACTCCCCGGACGGAGGGGCGGCGGTTGAAGCGTCGGCCATGTCGGCGAAGATACCGACCGTGACCCTCGCCCGGGCCTCCTGGATAACCACCGTCGTCATCTGCGCGATCGCCGCCGTCCTCTTCGCCTTCAGCGGCTACACCGGCTACGCCGTCACCCTCGTCGCCGTCGGCCTCGCGGCCGCGGTGAATCTCCTCCCGCCCGCTTGACCGTGTCGACCTACGCGCCCATATGGACGCGTAAGTCGACATGCCCTCACCCCGAGCGGTAGGGGCCGCTTTCGCGCTCGCGGTAGGAGGTCTCGGGCTCGGCGTGGATCAGCACCTCGGCCTGGGGGATCTCGGCCTCGATCGAGTCGCGCATCTCGTGGGCAAGCTCGTGGGCGCGCTCGAGGCTGGTGCCCGAGCGGTACTGGACGTGGAAGTCGATGTGGCGGCGGCGGCCGGCGCGACGGGCGCGGAGCTTGTGGTAGCCGGCGACCTCGGGGGTGCGGGCGGTGGCGATCGCCTGCTCGATCCGGTCCATCTCCGCGTCGGGCAGGGTTTCGTCGACCAGCACGCCGGAGGAGCGGCGGATGATGTTGATCCCGGCCGAGACGATCGCCGCGGCGACGACGAGGGCGGTGATCGAGTCGAAGGCGGCGGCGCCGGTGATCTGGACCAGGGCGAGGCCGACGAGGACCCCGGCCGAGGTGAGCGCGTCGGTCCGCAGGTGGGCGGCGTCCCCCTCCAGGGCCGGCGATTCGTGAACCCGCGCCTGGCGATAGAGGACGCCGGAGACGACCAGGTTGGCGACGATCGAGAAGCCCATCACGGCGATGCCGACCCCGAGGCTTTCGACCGAGGCGCCGACCGCGAGGCGGTGGCTCGCCTCGTAGACGATCACCGCGGCGCCGACGAGGATCAGGATCCCCTCGATGTTGGCGGCCAGGTTCTCGACCTTCTCGTGCCCGTAGGGGTGCTCCTCGTCGGCCGGCTCGTCGGCTTTGCGGACCGAGATGAAGGCGATCACGGAGGCGACGAGGTCGATCAGCGAGTGGATCGCCTCGGTGATGATCGCGATCGAGCCGGTGATCGCCCCGGCGGCCAGCTTCAGCGCGATCAGGATCGAGTTGGAGGCGATCGAGAGCGCCGCGGCGCCGCTTTTGGTGCGGATCATGGGCCCGCCTCGGCCTCCAGGCCCAGGTGCCGCGCCAGCATCCGCACCGCCTTGCCGCGGTGGCTGATCGCGTTCTTCTCCTCGGGGCTGAGCTCGCTCAAGGTGCGGTGGTCGTTGTGGCCGGTCTCGTCGGGGACGAAGGCGGGGTCGTAGCCGAAGCCGCCGCTGCCGCGCCCCTCACGCAACAGCGTCCCCTCGCAGCGCGCCTCGAAAACGTACTCGTGGCCCGCCTCGTCGATCAGGGCGAGGGCGCAGACGTAGGCGGCGCGGCGCTCGCCCGCGGCGGCGTCCACTTCGCGCAGCAGCTTCGCCAGGTTGTCCTCGTCGCCAGCGCCCTCGCCGGCGTAGCGGGCGGAGTAGATGCCGGGCGCGCCGCCGAGATCGGCTGCTTCGATCCCGGAGTCGTCGGCGATCGTCACCTCGCCGGTCGCCGCGTGGCCGGACCGCGCCTTGATCAGCGCGTTGGCCTCGAAGCTCTCGGCGGTCTCCGGCGGCGAGGGAACGTCGTCGGGAAGCGGCCGCAGGTCGACCCCCGGTAGGAGCTCGGCCATCTCCCGCACCTTGTGCTGGTTGCGGGTGGCCAGGAAAAAAGCCTGCTTCGCCGTCGCTTCGCGAGGCTTCACGAAGCGACCCGCTCCTGCACCTCCCGCAGGCGGCCGATGCCGAGCTCGGCGAGGCCGAGCAGCTCGTCGAGCGAGGCCCGCGAGAGCGGCGTCCGCTCTGCCGTCGCCTGCACCTCGACCAGGCCGCCGTCGCCGGTCATCACCACGTTGGCGTCGACTTCGGCGTTGGAGTCCTCGCCGTAGTCGAGGTCGCAGAGGGCGCGGCCGTTGACCATGCCGACGCTGACCGCCGCGATCGAGCCGTTGAGCGGCAGCGCGTCGAGGGCTTTCTTGTCAACCAGCTTCTGGAAGGCCTGGCGCAGGGCGACGAAGCCGCCGGTGATCGCCGCGCAGCGGGTGCCGCCGTCGGCTTCAAGCACGTCGCAGTCGACGTAGACGCTGCGTTCGCCCATCGCCCGGAAGTCGACGACGACGCGGAGCGAGCGGCCGATCAGCCGCTGGATCTCGACCCCGCGGCCGTCCTGTTTCCCCTTCGAGATGTCGCGCTGCTTGCGGTCGCCGGTCGAGGCGGGCAGCATCGCGTACTCGGCGGTGACCCAGCCTTTGCCCTTGCCCGTCATCCAGCGCGGCACCTGCTCCTGGATCGAGGCGG
>DATFQO010000051.1:0-6681 GCA_035264245.1 Solirubrobacterales bacterium | reverse complement strand
TCGAGCGCTCCGGCCGGGTGGCCTTCGGCGGTCAGCGCCGCGGCCAGGTTGGCGGTCATCGTCGACTTGCCGACGCCGCCCTTGCCGGAGGAGACGCAGATCACGTTCTTCACCTTCGCCAGCGCGCCCTGCGGCAGCTTGGTGCGGCCAAGCGTCTGCTGGAGGTCGCCTTTCTCCTCGTCGGAGAGGACGTCGAAGCCGACCGCGACCGCGGTCACGCCTTCCAGCTGGGAGACGTTCTGGGCGACCGCCTGTTCGAAGTGCGATCGGATCGGGCAGCCGGCGGTGGTCAGCGAGACGACCACCTCGACCCGGCCGTCCTCCTTGACCTCGATCGAGCGGACCATGCCCAGCTCGACGATCGAGCGCCGCAGCTCGGGGTCGATCACGGCGCGCAGCTTCTCGGTTATCTGGTCTTGCGTCGGAAGAGGCATTGGAGCGATTCTCGCAAAGGCGGTAGTTCGGGAGCCATCCGGCCACATTGCGGTCCGAGGGGGGAGAGTTCGGGCCGCTGGGGCCTTGGACATCGGAACGCACCCGAGCGAAGGAGGACCGATGTCTGGGACGAGGTTGGCGATGGGAAGGACCGTTGCGCTGGGAGTCTTGCTGGCGCTGAGCGTGCTGCTGCTTGCGGCGGCGAAGGCGGAGGCCGGGAGGTACTCGGTCGCCCAGTGCGGCTGGTCGGTCGGAACCGACGCCGGCTGGGCCGACACGACCGGCGGCGCCAAGTTCCGTCCCGACGCCTTCTGCGGAACCCCCGGCGAACACGTCAAGAGCCTCACCCGCGACGGCCAGGGCACGGTTTCCGGCACGCGCTTCGCGCGCTGGCTCTGGGCCCCGCCGTCCGGGACCAGCATCTTCGCCGTGCGCGGCACCTGGTGGCACGCCCTCCACGATGGGATCGAGCAGCGTCTCGGCGCCGTCAACTGGGGCGGCGGGTTCGAACCGCTGCGCTCGGCCTCGACCACCGACACCGCCGCCCGGCAGTTCAGCCTCGACTTCCCGATCGGCGCCGCGGGCTTCGAAGACCGCCTGCTCTGCGCCCGGGCGGAATCGAAGTGGTGCTCGCTCGAGCAAGGCTCGTGGTCGGCGCTGCGCTCGCTGACGCTGACGGTCGATGACCCCACCGCCCCGAACGCCGCCATCGCCGGTGGCGACCTCGTGGCCGGCGGCTGGCGCCGTGGCGTGCAGTCGGTGGCGATCGGCGGCGCCGACGCGGGCTCCGGAGTCCGCTTCGGTGAAACCAGGCTCGACGGCGCTCGTGTCGGCCTCACCGAGTACCCGTGCGAGAAGGCCCTGATCGAAGGGGAGTGGAGGGGAACGCGTATGCAGCCCTGCCTCACCTCCGTCGGACAGACTCACACGGTCGCGACCACGAGCTTCAGCGACGGCCCGCACTCGCTCCTCCACTGCGCCACCGACTTCGCCGCCAACTCGGCCTGCACGCCGGCGCGGACGATCCTGATCGACAACAATCCGCCCGCCCATCCCAAGGGGGTCGCGATCGCCGGCGGCGACGGCTGGCGGCGAGTCAACGACTTCGACCTCTCCTGGGAGAACCCGGGCCAGGGCGCGGCCAGCCCGATCGGCGGCGCTCCATGGCGGCTGGTGGGCAAGGCCGGCTACGACAGCGGCGTCAGGTTCGCCGCCGGGCGCGATCGCCGCGGCCTCGCCAACCTCAGCGTCCCCGCCGCCGGCACCTACGCGCTGCAGTTATGGCTGCGCGACGAGGCCGGCAACGAGGACCCGAGCACGGCGGTGACCGTGCCGCTGCGCTTTGACGACCTCAAACCGCAGGTGGCCTTCAAGACGGAGGAGTCCGAGGGGCAGGTCAGGGCGGAGGTCTCCGACGCCGACTCCGGCCCGCGTTCGGGGCAGATCCTCTACCGGCGCGTGGACGCGTCGGACTGGATCGAGCTGCCGACGAAGCTGCTTCCATCTGACCAGGCCGGCGGCGCCACGCTTGCCGCGCCGATGCCCGAGCTCGGCGTCGGCACCTTCGTATTTCGCGCCGACGCGGTGGACGGGGCCGGCAACTCCGCCTCGACCTCGCTGCGCGCCGACGGCACCCAGATGGCGATCCGCCGGGTCCCGCCGCCGCACGTCCCTCAGCCCCCGCGCGCTCCACGCGGCAAGTCGCGGCTCTTCGCCCGCCTCCGCGGCGGCCACGGCCGCGGCGACTCGCTAACCGTTCCCTTCGGCGCTCCCGCGATTCTCAGCGGCCGCCTCACCCGCGCCGATGGCGCCGGGGTCGGCAACCGCGAGGTCCGGGTCGTCTCCCATCCCTCCCACGGCGCCCTTGTCCCGCTCGCGGTCGAGACCGTCAGGACCGGCGAGCAGGGCGGCTTCGAACTGCGGCTCCCGCCCGGACCCTCACGACGGGTCAATGTCGTCTTCGCCGGCGACGGCGGCCTCGAGCCGGCGAGCCGCAAGCCGCTGGAGCTGCGCGTCCGCAGCGGGCTCTCGCTGCGCGCGGCGCCGCTTACGTTGCGCAACGGGCAGGCGGTTCGCCTCGGCGGCAGGGTGAGGAGCCAGGGAGCGCCGATCCCGCGCCGCGGCAAGCTGGTCGCGATCCAGTATCTGGAGGAGGCGACCCACCGCTGGCGGCCGGTGCTCGTCACCCGCACGGATCACCACGGCCGCTTCCGCGCCCACTACCGCTTTCGCTACGTCAGCGGCCGGGCGGCGATCCGGCTCCGCGTCACCGCCCTGGCGGAGGAGCGCTGGCCCTACGCGCCGGGATCGTCGGCGCCGGTCACCGTCCGCGTCCAGGGCAGCTAGGGTTTCGGCCATGTCCCAAGCGACCCTTCACACCAGCGCCGGGGCGATCGTGCTCGAGCTTCACGACGAGGACGCGCCGAAAACCGTCGAGAACTTCCGCAAGCTCTCCGCGGACGGGTTCTACGACACGCTCGTCTTCCATCGGGTGATCCCGGACTTCATGATCCAGGGAGGCTGCCCGGAGGGCAGCGGCCGCGGCGGTCCCGGCTACACCTTCGAGGACGAGATCAACGACCACAAGATCGTCCGCGGGGCGCTGGCGATGGCCAACGCCGGGCCCAACACCAACGGGTCGCAGTTCTTCATCGTCACCACCGGCGCGGCCCCGTGGCTCGACGGCAAGCACACCGTCTTCGGCGAGGTGATCGACGGAATGGACGTCGTCGACGCGATCGAGTCGACCCCGACCGGTGCCGGCGACATGCCGCTCGAGGCGCAGACGATCGAACGGATCGAGCTCGACGAGAGCTAAGCGGCCTCGCGGCGCTCGCGGCGGCGGCGGAGAGCCTCGCCCGGGCGCCAGAGGCTGACCAGCCCGGCGACCAGGGTGACCAGGAAGATCTGGCCGAGCATCATCTCCAGGCCGGAGATCATCCGGCCTGGTTGCCCGCCCGGAACGAGGTTGCCGTACCCGGTCGTGGTCAGGGTGGTGTAGCTGAAGAAGATGAAGTCGCTCCCGTCCGGATGGGCGGTCCCTTCAAAGAACGGACCGCCCTGGATCCGGTCGATCGTCCCGTAGGCGAAGGTGAAGAGGATCCCGAGCACGGTGTAGACGCTGATCGCGCCGAGGATCGTGCGCGAGCCGACCTCGGCACTCGAGACCACACGCCACAGAACCGCCGCCATCGCCATCGCCAGCAGGCAGATCTGGATCAGCGAGGCGATGTTGAGCAGCGTCTCCTCGTCGGAGGCAGCGGCGGCTACAGCAAAGGCGATCGTCAGCGCCGAAAGCCAGAGCGAAGCCCGGACCACCTGCGGCCTGACGTGGGAGCTCGCCAGCGCGACGACGGAGGTGGTGCTGGTCGCCAGGATGAGGATGACCGCCGACCAGCCGTGGTTGCCCAGCAGCGAGGCGAGCACGTAAGTGAGGAGGACGAGGGCCAGGACCAGGCCGAACGCGTCCCTGACTCTCTCCGCGCGCCCCCGCCAGACCTCGCGGCGGCCGGGGCGCCTGCCGGCGCTGTCCATGGCTTGGTCGTTCGTCCGCCGCCGCCGCTTTCCTGCCCGGCGCGCGTCAGCGGAGGGGGTGGGATTCGAACCCACGAGACCGCTTACGCGGCCTAACGGCTTTCAAGGCCGCCGCATTCAACCGCTCTGCCACCCCTCCCAGAGCGCTCAGGCTTCCTCACTGATTGTATGCAGGGGTGCGCCGTTTGATCCTGCTCGCCTCGGCGATGATCTTCTTCGACGTCGCCTTCTTCGCGGCGATCGCGCCCCTGCTTCCGGAGTACGTCGAGGAGCTTGGTCTGAGCAAGGCTGACGCCGGCATCCTCTCCGCTGCCTACGCGGCGGGAACGTTGTTGGGGTCACTGCCGGCCGGCTTCGTCGCCAGCCGCGTGGGGCCGAAGAGGACGGTCATCGCCGGGCTGCTCCTGCTCGGCTGTGCCAGTTTCGCCTTCGGCTTTGCCAAGGATATTTCGCTGCTCGACGGCACCAGGTTCATCCAGGGGATCGCGGGTGCTCTGATCTGGTCGGGCGCTCTCACCTGGCTGATAACCGCCGCGCCAGAGGAGAAACGGGGTTCGGTCATCGGCGCCGCTCTTGGGACCGCTGTCGCCGGCGCTCTGCTCGGCCCCGCGCTGGGCGCCATCGCCGGAGCGATCGGGACCGAGATCGTCTTCAGCTCGGTGCTCGTGATCACGATCGGACTGTCGATTGCCGCTTCGCGCCTGCCGGAGACGCGGGTGCCCGAGCGCCAAGGCCTGCGCGAAGTAGTGGAGACCCTGGTCAGTCGACCAGTGCTCGATGCCGCCGCCTTCGTCGCCGTCCCCTCGGTGATGTTCGGCGCGATCGAGGTGCTGGTGCCGCTGCGGATCGACGAGCTCGGCGGCAGTCACGGCTTGATCGCCGGCGGCTTCATCGCCGGGGCCGGCCTCGAGGCGATGCTGGCCCCGATGGCGGGCCGCATCTCCGATCGGGTCGGTCGCCGGCTGCCGTACGTCCTCGGCCTCTCCGTCTGCGCGGTGGCGATGGCGGGGGTGGCGGTGGCGGCGACCCTCGGCGGGATCCTCGCGGCGCTGATCGTCACCTCGCTCGGTGCCGGGCTCTGCTTCGCTCCGGCGCTGACGCTGATCTCCGACGTCGCCGAGTCGAGCAGCCTGCACCAGGGCTTCGCGGCCGGGCTCTCCAACATGGCCTGGGCCTCCGGTCAGGTGATCGGCGGAGTCGGCGGTGGCGTCGTCGCCAGCCTCACCGGCAACGTCGTGCCGAGCCTCGCGATCACCGCCCTGCTGCTGGCCACCGTCCTCTACGCCTTCCGGGTGCTGCAGCCGGACGGGGAGCTGCACCCGGTGGCGAGCTAGGGTCGGGCGATGGCGCGGCTACGGGCGAGCGACGGCGTGTGGGTCAACTGGGCCGGCGACCAGCGCTGCCATCCCGCGCGCCTGGTCCGACCGCGAAGCCGCGATGAGCTGGCGGAGGCGATCACCGCCGCCGCGACCGCGGGCCAGCGGGTCAAGGTCGCCGGCTCCGGCCACTCCTTTACCGAGGCGGCGCTGACCGGGGGGACGATGATCGACCTCGGCGGGTTGAGCGGGGTGCTCGACGCAGACCCGGCGTCCGGCCTGGTCAAGGTCGCGGGCGGCACCGTCCTCGCCGATCTGAACGAGGAGCTGGCGGCGCTCGGGCTGGGGATGGAGAACCTCGGCGACATCGACCGGCAGACGATCTCCGGCGCGATCTCGACCGGCACCCACGGGACCGGCGGCCGCCTGCGCAACATCTCCGCCCAGGTCGAGGGGCTGGAGCTGGTCCTCGGCGACGGCAGCGTCCGTCACCTCAGCATCGCGACGCATCCCGAGCTGCTGCGCGCGGCGCGGGTGGGGGTGGGGGCACTGGGCGCGATCTCGGCCGTGACCCTGCGTTGCGTGCCGGCCTTCAGCCTGCTGCGGGTCGACCGGCCCTGCCCGCGCGAGGAGGTCCTCGACACCTTCGCCGAGCGGGCGGCCGAGCACGAGCACTTCGAGCTCTTCACCTTCCCCTACGACGATTCGGCGCTGGTCCTGGAGCGCAACCGCACCGAGGGCCCGGTCAAGCCGCGTGGCCGCGGCGCCGCTTACCTCAACGACGTCGTCTTCGAGAACTGGGCGCTCAGGTTGCTGGCGGGGACCGGCAAGGCGATGCCGAGGACGATCCCAAGCCTCTCGCGGCTGGCCGGCCGCCTCGCCACCGGCAGCCGCACCAGCGATCGCAGCGACCGCGTCTTCGTCAACGAGCGGCGGGTGCGGTTCACCGAGATGGAGTACGGGGTGCCGCGCGAGGCCGGGCCGGAGGCGGCGCGGCGGGTGATCGAGTGGGTGCGCTCGAACGAATATCCCGTCTTCTTCCCGATCGAGATGCGGGTCGCGGCGGGTGACGACGCCAGCCTCAGTCCCTCGCACGAACGTGACACCGCCTACATCGCCGTCCACCAGTACCGGGGGATGGAGTGGCGCCCCTACTTCGCGGCGGTCGAGGCGATCATGGACGACTACAGCGGCCGTCCCCACTGGGGGAAGCGCCATTTCCAGACGGCCGCGACCCTGGCGCCGCGCTACCCGGCCTGGAACGAGTTCCAGCGAGCCCGCGACACCTTGGACCCAGACCGCGTTTTCAACAACGAGTACACGGACCGCATTCTCGGTCCTTAGCTGCCGACGGGCCGATTTCGATCTATATAAGCCCGTTTTAGGCCCATCGATC
>DATFQO010000050.1:0-7223 GCA_035264245.1 Solirubrobacterales bacterium | reverse complement strand
GCCGAACTGAACAGCGGCGGCGACACCGTGCCGGGGGTCGAATACACGGTGATCCAGACCCGCTACGACCAGGTCGTCACCCCCTACACCTCGGCCTTCCTCTCCGGCTCGAACGTGAAAAACATCCTCCTCCAGAACCAGTGCATTCTCGACCTCGGCGACCACCTCTCGATGCCCTACGACCACATCGTCGGCGCCGATGTCCTCACCGCATTGGACCCCGCACATCCGCGCGGGTTCCTCTGCACCCCGATCGCCCCCACGGCCGGGGGCTGAGGCTCCGTTCAGCGGTTCTCGTCGTCCCCGCGGAAAGGCCCCGGCTTCGGCCGGGGCTTGCCGCCGGGGAGGGCCAGGCGCAGGATCGTCCGCTGGACCATTCCCAGCTGCTGGAAGAACGGGCCGCTGTTGTAGGGGAGGCCATAGCGTTCGCAGACCTCCTTCACCTGCGGTGCGATCTCGGCGTAGCGGGTGCTCGGCATGTCGGGGAAGAGGTGGTGCTCGACCTGGTAGCTGAGGTTGCCGCTGGCGACGTGGAAGAGCGGTCCGCCGTCGATGTTGGCCGAGCCGGTGAGCTGGCGGACGTACCAGCCGCCACGGCCCTCGCTCTCGACCTCCTCCTGGGAGAAGGTGTAGGTCTGGTCGGGAAAGTGGCCGCAGAAGATGATCGCGTAGGACCAGACGTTGCGGACGATGTTCGCGGTCGCGTTCGCCTTGGCGGTGGCGCGGAAGGTCTTGCTGCCGCTGTTCAGCGTCGCTTCGACCACCGGCGCCCAGCGGCTCTGCCGCCTGCGCTTGACCCGGCCGAGGATCCCGCGGGGCTGCCTGCGCTGCCGCCGCGTCTCCACCACCGCGTCGACCGCCGTCGCCGCCAGGGTGCTGACCAGGGGCCAGGCGATGTAGTCCTTGACGATCTGGCTTTTCGCCTTGCCCGCGATCCCCTTCAGCTCCCGCTTCACCTGCGGCATCGGCTTGCGGCCCTTGCGGATCGCCTCGAAGTCGAGGTCGTGCAGCGCCACGCCCCACTCGAACAGCCCCGCCAGGATCAGGTTGTAGATCGGCTGCGCGAGGTAGACCGGGTGCCACTTCTGCTCCGGGTCGATCCGCATGATCTCGTAGCCGAGGTCCTTGTCCTTGCCGCGGATGTTGGTGTAGGTGTGGTGGACGAAGTTGTGGGAGTGCTTCCAGGCCTCGGCGGTCGAGGCGGTGTCCCAGTCCCAGGTCGAGGAGTGGATGCGGGGGTCGTTCATCCAGTCCCACTGGCCGTGCATGACGTTGTGGCCGATCTCCATGTTCTCGAGGATCTTCGCCGCCGAGAGGGAGGCGGTCCCGGCCCACCAGCCGCCGCGGTTGCGCGAGGCGAGCAGCAGCACCCGGCCCAGCACCGCCAGGCGCCGCTGCATCTCGATCATGCTCTCGATGTAGCGCCGGTCGCGGTCGCCCAGCTCGGCCATGACGCGGTCGCGGATCGAGTCGAACTCGCGGCCCAGCTCGTCCAGTTGCTCCTCGCTGAGGTGCGCGAGCGGGCTCTCGATCTGGGTGTCTATCGGTGCGGTGGTGGTAACGCTCATCTGATTCTCATTTCCTCTTTTTCAAAGTGCGATTTCGACGTCGCCCTCGGGCGCGTTGACGCAAGTCCGGACCATTTCGTCCTCTTGACCGTAGACCTCACCGGTCCTCAGGTCTCTGACTTCGCCGGAGCAGAGCCGGCCGATGCAGGTGTGGCAGATCCCCATCCGGCAGCCGAAGGGCAGCTCCGCCCCCGCTTCCTCGCCGGCGACCAGGATCGGCGTGCGGCCGTCGGAGCTGGTCTCGACCCCGCTCTTGGTGAAGCGGATCGCCCCGCCCTCGCCGGCGACGGTGTCGCCGCCGCCGATCACCGGCTGGAAGCGCTCCATCTCGAGCAGCTCGGGGTCGCCCTCCTCGCGCCAGTGGCCGACCAGGGCGTCCAGCATCTCCCCCGGGCCGGAGATAAAGGCGCGGCGCTCGCGCCAGTCGGGGCAGAGGCCGTCGAGGTCGCGTGGGACGACGCGCCCGGCCTCGCCGGTGATCCGCAGGTGGGGCCGGTAGCCCGGGTGGCGGGAGTCGAGCTCGCGCAGCTGCTCGCCGAAGATGACGCCGTCGCTCGTGCGCGAGGAGTGGACATGGACGACGTCCTCCATCGTGCCGTCGCGGTCGAGGCTGCGCAGCATGCTCATGATCGGGGTGATGCCACTGCCGGCGCTGATGAAGAGCAGGCGGGCAGGCGGCGGGTCGGGGAGGACGAAGGTTCCTTCGACGCCGCCGAGGCGGACGATGTCCCCGGCCCGGGCCCGGTGCACGAGGTAGGGCGAGACCTTGCCCGCGTCGACCAGCTTCGGCGTGATCCCGATCAGTCCGTCGGGGCGGCCCGGATCGGTGGTCAGCGAGTAGGCGCGCCAGTGGTGGACGCCGTCGACGATCACGCCGATCCGCAGGTACTGGCCCGGCTGGTGCCCGCCCCACTCGTAGCCGGGACGGATCAGGACGGTGACCGCGTCTGGGGTCTCCCGCTCGATCCGCTCGATCCGGCCGCGCAGCTCCTGCGTCGACCACAGCGGGTTGATCAGTTCCAGGTAGTCGTCGGGCAGCAACGGCGAGAACAGCGAGCGGACGGCGTGGAGGGCGCGCTGGCGCGCTTTCGGGACGTTGGGTACGGCACCTCGCTCTGCCATTGTCAAATGTTACACGGATCGATGTAAAGGTTACGTGCAGCCTGTCACGTCCCTACCCGTGGTGGGCGCGGTTCAGTCGATCAGCTTCACGTCGCTGATCTCGACCTGGTAGCGGCCTTCCTGTTCGGTGGAGGGGGCGGCCTTGGTGAACCAGAGCAGGAAGTACTTCGCCGGGGAGCCGAGGTGAAGCTCGATTTCCTCGCTCTTCTGCGCGTCGGTCACGTCGCCGACGGGTTCACCCCATTCGGAGAGCTCTTCCGGCGGGCCGGAGGGCGAGGCGTAGATTTCCGCGTCCCAGCCGGGGGAGGGGGAGGTGACGATCAACGCGCTCGGGGTGGTGGTCGACCTCGCGACGACGTAGAGGCCGACGCCCGGGTTGGGACCGCTCTTGGTGCCGGCGAAGTCCTCGCTGTCGTAGTGCTCGCTGCTCCAGGCGGTGGTGGTGGGGTTGCCGTCCACCGCAAAGCTGACCGTTTCCGGGTCCTCGGAGTCGTCGCCCTGCGGGTCGTAGTCGGAGGCTTCGGCGAGCGGGACGGTCGAGCCCTTGCCCTTCAGCGCCCCGCCTCCACCCGGCCCGTTGCCGCTGCCGACCAGCTGCAGCGCCACCAGTACCGCGCCGGCGGCAAGGGCCAGCAGCGCGATCGCCAGCCAGGAGCGCCGCCCGCCCGCGCCGGAGAGCTTGCGTTCGGCCGGCGGCACCGCGTCGAGCACGCTCGTCGCCTCGCCGGTCGCCCCGCCCGCCCGCGCCGCCTCGACCTCGAGCGCGGTGGAGAGGTCGTCGATCAGCTCGCCGACCTGCTGATAGCGATGGTCAGGATCCTTCGCCGTCGCCCGCTCGACCACCATCGCCGCCGCGGCGGAGAGCTCCGGCCGGCGCTGCTGGACGTCGGGCAGCTCTTCGTTGACGTGTTTCATCGCCACCCCGACCTGGCTGTCGGCCTGGAAGGGGACCTGGCCGACGAGCATCTCGTAGAGGACGACGCCAAGCGAGTAGATGTCGGAACGCTGGTCGACCGGGTGTCCCATCGCCTGCTCGGGCGCCACGTAATCGGTCGTCCCGAGGACGCGGCCGGTAGCGGTCATCCCGTCCTGTTCGAGCTGGCGCGAGATCCCGAAGTCGGTCAGCTTCGCCCGGCCCTCGGAGTCGATCAGGACGTTCTGCGGCTTGATGTCGCGGTGGACCATCCGGCGGTTGTGGGCGACGGTCAGCCCGCGGGCGATCTCGATCGCGTAGGCGAGCGCCTCCTGCGGCTCGAGCGCTCCGACCCGGTTGATCCGCTGCTTCAGCGTCTCGCCCTCGACGTATTCGAAGACGATGTAGGGGTGACCGCCGTCCTCGCCGGCGTCGATCACGGCGACGACGTTGGGGTGGGAGAGCTTCGCCACCGCCCGCGCCTCCTGCCGGAAACGCTGCAGCTGGTCTTCCTGCTCGGACATCTCCCGGTGCAGGACCTTGACCGCGACCTGGCGGTCGAGGGTCGTGTCGCGGGCCAGGTAGACCGTCGACATTCCGCCGCTGCCGAGCTTCGCCTCCAGCTTGTAACGGCCGGACAGCACGGTGCCGATCATCTGGGCGCTAGTGGAGGGGCGGTTGCTCACGTGCGCCGCCAACGTTACGACGCATCAGCAGCAAAAGCCTTTTGCAGGTGCTGGAGAGCACGGCTCCGTGCAGGTGCGTCGGGGTTCAATAGGGAGTGAGGCCGTAGAGCTTTGCGATTCGCTGATACGACGCGTCCTCTCTGCGAATCGGCCGACGCTCCAGCTCCTCCATCTCCACGTCGTCGAATACCGCCCAGCACTCCCAGTCGTTGCTCAGTCGGGAGAGATAACGGATGCCGGCATAGACCGGCTGCCCGTCTTCGTCCGCCTGCTCGAAGACCCATTGGCTGATGTAGCGGGTCAGCCGCCTGTCACGGCCTCGCACCAGCGCTATGTCCAGATCCGGGTAGTGGTAGTAGGCCAGCAGCTCGGCAAGGTCCTCCCGCATCGCCTCACGAGTCTCAACGCTCTCGAGATCGAGGAACCTGACTCCGCCCGGAAACTTTGCGTTTTGGCCCGCGGCAGGGATTCCCACTCGCACCGCCGTCCGGCGTTGTCGCCAGTCCGCTGGGATATCCCCCACATTCATGATGCCCATCTCCCCCCACTCGCTCCCGATTACCTTGGAAAGGACGGGATCGGGACGAAATCGCGCCAACGTCTCGCCGAAACATCCGTCGAGGTCGGTGCCGAAGTAGCGGACTCCATAGCCCCCCGTGGGGCTGTCGAACCGATTTCCGGTCCCGGGCTTGGAGAGTTCGGAGGAGCTGACCGCCTTGCTCGCAGAGAGTGGATCCGGATCTCGCCCAATGCGCCAGATGCCCTCCGGCGGAGGCTCTGTGAGGAAGATTCCCAATCAACCTCCCGCCAAGAATGCTCTGGCGGCGACCAGCGTGTCGCGGGTTCTTCCCTCTCTGATTGCCGTTGCGGGAGGCTCATCGTCTAACTGCGGGTTCAGTCCCACAAACCATGCTCGGACGGTGTGCGGGCTCTCCTTCGCCAAGAGGAGGCGGAAGATCTGGTACGCGTCGCGGAGCTTGCGCTCCACCTCCGGATTCTGAGGTGCGCCGCTTTTCTCGTTTGCCCATCGGCCAATGGTCTTGGGGTTGTCTACCCCGACCATGAAGGCGACGAGCTTTTGACCCAGCGCATCTTGTAGAAACGCGGCGATATCGGCTACCGATGACTCCACCGTGGCTCTATGTGCATCGGTGGACGCTTCACGAAGGTTGGGCATTGGGGGCACCCTTTCTGGAAGGTCTGCAATTCCAGGCTAGCAGCGAAACTGAAGTTCAACTTGATTTTAAACCTAATTCTTACCGTCTTTCAAACCAGCATTGCTACCGTAATTGCTACCCAACCTGCGCTTTTCTTAGCTGATTTCCCCTTTGTTTCCAGTTGCGGAGCCGATTGGCTTAGCCGTTGGATAATGCGCACGCAGCATTCCCAGCGCCGTTTGGACATCTTCAGCCGGCACGACCACGCAGAAGCCGCAGCCCATGTTGAAGACCTCGCTCATCTCCTCGTCGGAGACCCCGCCCTGCTCCTGGATCAACCCGAAGACCGGCGGGACGGGAAGCGGGTCGTCGATCTCGTAGCCGACCCCGGCGGCGAGTCGCAACAGGTTCTTGGTGCCGCCCGAGGTGATGTGGGCGAGGCCGCGGACGTCGGCCCCGGAGCGCAGCAGCTCGACGATCGGCTTGACGTAGATCTCGGTCGGCTCGAGCAGGACGTCACCGAGCGGGCGGCCGAGTCGCTCGTCGTCGAGCGGGATCTCGGCCAGCGCCGAGCGGGCGAGCGTGTAGCCGTTGGAGTGCAGGCCGGTCGAGGGGAGGCCGATGACGACGTCGCCCGGCTCTACCGCTGAGCCGTCGACGATCGCGTCGAGCGCTACGGTCCCGAAGCAGGCGCCGGAGACGTCGACGCCGCGGACCAGCTGCCCGAGCTGGGCCAGCTCGCCGCCGGGGATCTCGATCCCGGCCTGCTCGGCGCCCCGCGCCAGGCCGACGCCGATTTCCTCGCAGACCGCCGGGTCGGCCTTCTCGATCGCGATGTAGTCCAGCATCGCCAGCGGCTCGGCGCCGACGCAGATGACGTCGTTGACGTTCATCGCCACGCAGTCGATCCCGATCGTGTCGAAGCGGCCGAGTTGCTCGGCGAGGACCAGCTTCGTCCCGACCCCGTCGGTCGAGAGCGCGATCCCCAAGCGCTCGTCGATCTTGATCACGCTCGCGTAGTGCCCCGGCAGCGGTACCTGCGCCGAAGGGCGGCCGAGCTGGATCGCCCCCAGCGCCCGGACCAGGCCGGCCACGGCCGAGTCCGCCGCCCCCTGGTCGACTCCGGCCTTCGCGTAGGCGTCGCTCGCGCTCACTTGCCGGATTCTCGCAGTCGCTCCGGCAGGCTCAGATCCAAATCCATCCAAGTTTGTCCAAGATTTTGGAAATACCTGCAAATGGGGAGATTTGAGGGACAGCGGCACCGCAGCCGAGATTTGACCCACCCGGATGTGGTCTAAATCGGATGCGGTGGAGTCGGCCTAAGGCGGATAGCGGCGGTGGCTCGTCGGCCCGATGTGGGCCCTTACTTGGACAGGCGTTTAAGCACCAGGGCAGCAAGACCCATTCGATAGGCCGCATACGGCCAGAGGGCGCGGTCGCGCTCGACCAGCGCGATCAGGCGTTGGGAGGCGAGGGTGGAGACGAAGGAAGCGCCGATGCCGAGGCCGAGGGCGCGCCGCAGCTCCGGAGTGGTCCCGCGGCGGGCGAGGCGGGTGCCCTTGAGCGCGGTCGCGCCGACGATGATCGGCAGCGCGATCGTGCGCGAGAGCAGGTTCGCCTGGTCGCGAGAGAAGCGGCGCCAGCGCGCGGCCGCCAGGGTGACGCCGTTGCGGGAGACCCCCGGAGCCAGGGCCGCCGCTTGCGCCACCCCGAGAGCCAGGCCGTCGATCGGCGCCGCATCGCCGCGGCCACGCTCTTGCGGTCGGCGGTCGGCGAC
>DATFQO010000049.1:0-69562 GCA_035264245.1 Solirubrobacterales bacterium | reverse complement strand
ACCTCGCTGATCACCTCGGCCGCAGGCGCCACCGCGACCCCCACCTCGCGCTACCAGGCCGCGAGCTGTGATCGCCTCGGCTTCAAGCCGAGGCTGTCGCTGAGGCTGAAGGGCGGCACCGCTCGCTCGGAGTACCCGGCCTTGACCGCGATCCTGCGACCGCGCCTGGGCAACGCCAACGCGGCCCGCGTCCAGGTCGCCCTGCCCCACTCGGAGTTCCTCGCCCAGTCCCACATCAAGACGATCTGCACCAGGGTGCAGTTCGCCGCCGGCGGCGGGGGAGGGGCACAGTGCCCCAAGGGCTCGGTCTACGGCAAGGTCGCCGCGACCACGCCGCTGGTCGACTACCCGCTCACCGGCAACGTCTACCTGCGCTCCAGCAACCATCCGCTGCCGGACATGGTCTTGGCCCTGCACGGCCCTGCCTCCCAGCCCCTGCAGGTGGAGGCCGTCGGGCGCATCGACTCCCAGGACGGCGGCATCCGCACCACCTTCGCCCAGGTCCCCGACGCGCCCTTGACCAAGGTCGTGCTGAGACTGCCCGGCGGCAAGAAGAGCCTGCTGGAAAACAGCACCGACCTCTGCCGCTCTCCCAAGCGCGCGGCGGTGGCGATGAGCGGCCACAACGCCAAGGCCTATGACTCGAATCCGGTGCTTAAGGTCAGGTGCGGCAAAGGCGGCAAGCCGCACGGCGCCTACCAGAAGTAGGCGGCGGGGTGCGAGCGCTCGCCATGCAACCGAAGACAAGGAGACGGGCTGCCCTGGGCGCCACCGCTGCGGCCCTCCTTGCTCTTTCGCTCTCTGGCCCGGCCCCTGGGGCCGAATGCGAAGGCGATGAATGCCAGGGTCCGCCACCTGCTCCTGCCGAAATCGTCCCCGGCACCGCGGTCGTCGAAGGGCCCCAGAACCCCCCGGTCCGCTTTCCCAAAATCCACCACAAAAAGCCCCACCACAAAAAGCCCGCCGCTGAGAGTCACCGCAGGCCTTCCTCCCGCCACCAGGGCCACAGGTGAACCAGAGGTTCGCCGTCACCGCCGTCGGTGCTCTGGCTGTCGCGATCGGGCTGGCGGTGATCGGACCCCCCAGTGCCCAGGCCGCCTTCGCGATCGAATCCTTCGCCGCCGCGGCTCTCGAATCAGACGCCACCCCCGACACCCTCGCCGGCACCCACCCGGCGGCGCTCGAGGTTCACCTCGATCTGGACACCGAATCCGGCGCTCGTCAACTTCGCGGGCTCACCGTCCATCTCCCACCGGGCTTCCTGATCAACCCCGGCGCGCTCGACGAATGTAGCGCGACGGCTTTCGCCAAACCCCGCATCTCCCCCTTCGAAGCGAGCGCCTCCGGGGAGAGCTGCCCCAACTCCACCCAGGTCGGCGTCCTCACCGTCCAGACCGGCTCCGCCACCCGCAGCTTCGGCGCCTTCAACCTCGCCGCCCCCTTCGGTACCGCCGCCGCGATCGGCGCCTCGCCCTTCGGCACCCCCTTGGTCTTTGCCGTCCACCTGCGCGAACCCGACAACCTCGCCCTCGAGCTCACCAAGCTGCCGCAGTCGTTTGGCCTGCGCGGGCTCGACCTGACGTTGTGGGGAACGCCCTGGGAAGGGGACTCGCGCCCGCCCGGCGACCCGCTCCACAAACCCGGCCACAATCCGCTGCGCGGCAACTGCCTCGACGAGCAGAGTGGCGGCTCCTGGGGGGAATGCTTTGCCTCCGGCGGCTCCGCCGCCCAGGAAAGCCTGATCAAGACCTACCTCACCCTGCCAACCTCCCCCTGCGGAGTGCCCCTCACCTACGCGGCCACCGCCACCTCCTGGCAGGGAACGAGTGCCGCCGCCAGCGCCGTCGCCCCAGCGCTCAGCGGCTGCAACAAACCGCTAAGCACCCCGAAAGTGCAGCTGATGACCGATGCCGCCGCGGCCCGCACCGGCCTCGCCTTCAACCTCTCGGTCAACGACGGCGGCGGCATCCTCAATCCCGGCGGCATCGCTAGGCCGGCGATCAAGACCGCGATCCTCTCCCTGCCCGAGGGGCTGACCCTGAATCCCTCCCTCGGAGCCGGTCTCGGCGTCTGCACCGAAGCGCAGCTCGCCCGCGAGAGCGCCGACTCCGACCCCGGCGCGGGTTGCCCCAACGAGGCCAAGATCGGCACCGTCACCCTCGAAGGCGCACTCGGGCTCGCTGAGGCCCTTCAGGGTTCGGTCTACCTCGCCCAGCCCTACGCCAACCCCTCCGGCTCCCTCTTGGCCGTCTACCTGCTGGCCCGCAACCCCCGCCGCGGCCTGATCGTCAAGTCCCAGGGCGCGATCGTCCCCGACCCCGCCACCGGCCGCCCCGTTGCCAGCTTCGAAAACCTTCCCCGCCTCCTCTACACCCACTTCACCCTGACCCTGCGCGAAGGCCAGCGCTCGACCCTGGTCTCGCCGCCGAGTTGCGGCACCTACCTCGCCCAGATGCGAACCAGCTCCTGGGCCGCGCCCGAGGTCTTCACCAATGCCACCAGCGCCTTCCTGATCAACCGCGGGGACCCCGGCCCCTGCCCGCCGCCCGGCGCCTTGCCCTTCCACCCGGGACTGCTCGCCGGATCGATCAGCCCCAGCGCCGCCGCCCGCACTCCCTTCTACCTGCGGATGACGAGGACCGATGCCGAGCAGGAGATCACCTCCTACTCGGCCACCTTCCCGCCGGGTCTACTGGCAAAGCTAGCCGGAGTGGGGGAGTGCCCGGAGGCGGCGATCGCCGTCGCCAGGGCCCGCAGCGGCGCCCACGGTGGCGCCGAAGAGCTGGCGGCGCCGAGCTGCCCGGCCTCCAGCCTGATCGGCCACACCGAGGCGGGCTACGGGGTCGGCGGCGTGCTCGCGTGGGCACCGGGCAACCTTTACCTCGCCGGCCCCTACCACGGCGCCCCGCTCTCGATCGTGGCGATCGACCCAGCCACGATCGGGCCGTTCGACCTCGGCGTCGTCGTCGTCCGCTCGGCGATCCGGATCGACCCGCGCAGCGCCCAGGCCTCGATCGACTCCGCCGGCTCGGACCCGATCCCCCACGTCCTCGAGGGCATCCCCCTGCACCTGCGGGACATCCGCGTCCACGTCGATCGCCCCGACTTCACCCGCAACCCGACCAGTTGCGATCGCATGGCGGTCTCCTCGCTCCTGACCGGAGCCGGCGCTGATCCCTTCAACCCCGCTGACGACTCCCTTGCCGCCTCGAGCCAGCGCTTCCAGGTCCTGAACTGCAGCCTGCTCGGCTTCAAGCCGTCCCTTTCCCTGCGTTTGGGGGCCAGCCGCCACGGCGCTTACCCCTCATTACGAGCCACCTACACCCCCCGCGCCAAGGACGCCAATCTAGGCGGCGTCTCGGTCACCCTGCCGCCGACCGTCTTCCTCGCCCAGAACCACATCGAGGGCGTCTGCACCCGGGTCCAGTTCGCCAAGGGCGCCTGCCCCGCCGGTTCTGTTTATGGCCACGCCCGCGCGATCACGCCGCTGCTGGACGAGGCCCTGGAAGGCCCGGTCTACCTGCGCTCCTCGCGCACCGCCGTGCCCGACCTCGTCGCCGCGCTGAAAGGGCGCGGCATCGAGATCGAAGTGCCGGGGCGGATCGACTCCTCCCGCGCCGGCATGCGCGCCAACTTCGAAGGCCTGCCCGACGCCGCGGTCACCAGGTTCACGATGTTCCTCGACGGCGGCAAGCGCGGTCTGCTGCAAAACGGCGCCGACCTTTGTCGCGTCAAGCGGCATGCGAATGCCCGGTTTGTCGCCCAGAACAACGAGACCGCGGTCGGCCACCCGAGGCTGAGGGTCAAGTGCAAGCCGAAGAAAGGCAAGCGCAAATGAGGAGGCCCGTTCTGCTCGTCGCGGCGGTGCTCTTGTCAGCAGCTGTTCCCCTGGCCCGGGCGGAGACCGCTCAGAAGGCCAACCTCCGCGTCTCCTTCAGCGGCAAGATCAGCCCGGCCGCGCTCCCGCGCCTGGGAGCAGCGCCGATCGCGGTCACGGTCGGCGGCCGGATCGCCACCCTCGACGGCGCTCCGCCACCGCAGCTGCAGGGAATCGAGATCGCGCTCAACCGCGCCGGGCACATCGATCCCAAAGGCCTTCCGAGCTGCACCTACGCCCAGATCCAGCCCTCGACCACGGCCGGTGCCCAGGCGGCCTGTGGGCCCGCCAAGGTCGGCGAAGGAACCTTCGCCGCCAATGTCCTCATCCCCGAACAATCGCCGTTTCCATCCGAGGGCAAGATCGTCGCTTTCAACGGCATCGACAAAGGCAGGCCGGTGATCTTGGCCCACGTCTACGGCACCCTCCCCGTCCCCCTCTCCTACACCCTGATCTTGAGCATGCGCGCCGGCAAGGGGACCTGGGGAACGGTGCTCAGAGCCGCCTTGCCCGCGGTCACCGCCGACGTCGCCTACGTCACCGGGATCTCGCTGACGCTCAACCGGCGCTTCGAGGTGGGGGGGAAGACGCGGGGCTACGTCTCCGCCGGCTGCCCGGCGCCGGAGGGGTTTTCAGGGGCGGTCTTTGCGCTGGCGCGAGCCAGCTTCTCCTTCAGGACCGTGGGAACGCTGTCTTCGACCCTGATTCGCAACTGCCGGGTAGGAGGCTGAGGTCGCTCACCCGCAGGCGGTCTCGTGGGCCTCCTCGGCCCCGATCAGGGGGGCCAACACCAGATAGGTCGCCAGCGGCACCAGCTCGGGCAGCCTGCGCGCGCCCTCGTGGCGCACCCACTGGTAGAGGAGTGAGTTGACCGCCGCCAGAGTCGCTTCGAGCGGGATCGGGGCGATCTCGGTAGGAGCATCGGCCGCCATCGATCGCAGCACCTGCACGATCTCCCCGCCCTGCCTGTTGCGCAGCTCGACCGCCTCCGGCCCGATCGCGTAGACCTCGACGGCGCGCAGGTGTGCGAACTCCGGCTCGGCGGCAAGGAAGCCGAACGCCGCCTCCAGCGCCACCCGCAGCGCCGCCGGCCACGGCGGCGCTCGGCGCACCGCCGGCAGGGTCGCCGCGACGAGCTGGGCGCCGCTGGAGTCGAGGGCGGCATGCAGGGCGTCCTCCTTGTCACGGAAGTGCGCGTAGAAGGTGTTCTGGGAGATCGACGCGGCCGCCGCCGTGTCGGCGATCGTCGCCGCCGCGTACCCCTTTTCCGCGACCACCGAGGTGAAGCCGCGCAGGATCCGCTCCCCCGGCACGTGCGCGGCGAAGGGCGGCGGGTTCGTGCCGGGAATCCGCTTGCGCCGATCCGGTGAGCGCAGCGCATGGGGCGGTGGCGGGATGCTCAACGCCCACTCTGAGAGGGCCGGCGCCAGGCGTCGCACCGAGTCGACCTTCCCGTTCGCAAGGCGGCCGTAGATCACTCCGGAGACGCCGCCGAGCAGGGCCTCGGTCAGCTGCGGCGGCATCCCCCGCCGCTCGGGGATCTGGTCGAGGACCGCCTGCAGCAGCGGGGCGAAGCCGTCGAGCGCCTGGTTCATGCGCGCCTGTGCCCGCTCGCCCGCGCAGAAGGACTCCACCAGCCACAGCCTTGCCGCCGCGGGCTGCAGCGCCAGCGTTTCGATCAGCTTCTTCCCGGTGTCCTCCACCCGCTTGCGCTGATCGCCGTCCCCCTGCAGCGCGACCGTCGTCCGCCCCTGCACACCGCCGAGGATCTCGTCCATCGCGGCCAGGAAGCACTCCTCCTTGTCCGCGAAGTGCTGGTAGAAGCTGCGGCTCGAGACTCCCGAGAGCTCCACGAGGTCGGCGACCGAGGTCTCGGCGTACCCCTTCTCCGCGGTCACCGCCACCATCGCTGCGAAGAGCCGTTCGCGCTGGTTCTGACATACCTCCTCGCGCGGCGTGCCCCGTCCCGGGGAGAGGCGGCGATCCCGCAGAGTGCTCGCGTCTCCCCAGGGCGTGGTGACCATTTCGGGCGGAACATAACCGGCCAACTCGACCTCCGGAGGCGTGGGTGCTCAAGGGTACACCGGTACTTCTAAATGGAGCTCCCATCGGCGTTCGATCCGGCTTGCAGCGCAGATCCCCTCCCCTTGACGAGCTGCCAAGACCATTAAGTCTTTTCCGGGAAACCAGAACTCATCCTTGACATCACCACAAATCATTCGCTAGGGTACCGCTGCTTTTCCATACGGCCGGTGTTCGGGCGATGGCAGGAGAAGGGAGGCGGCTCGGGTAGCCGCCGCCCTAAGGGAAAAGGGCCACCAGGGGGCCCTCGAGACACAAGGAGAGAGAGTTGAAGGCAAGGGACGTTTCCGCAGCCACGGCTGGCCGATCCGGCACGCACCGGAGCATGATCCTGTTGGGGGCGCTGTTGGCTTTTGCCAGCGCCGTCGCCTTCGCATCTCTGCTTGGGGCCGGCGCCCCGCCTGCCGGCGCTGACGGGGCGTGCGCCAACGAAGCGATCCGGATTGCCCAGCGCGCGACGCAGGTCGGCGGCTGCCGCGCCTTCGAGCGCGTGACCCCCGCCGACAAGGGGGGCGGTGACATCGTGGCCGAGAATGGCGGAATAACCGCTGGCGCCGACGGTAACGCCGCCGCCTTCGAATCGCGGATCGGCTTCGCCGATAGCGAAGGATCGGGTGCACAAGGGCGCATTACCTATTTCTCCGAGCGTGGCGCGGCCGGCTGGACGACTCACGCCCTCACCCCCAGGGGGAACCCGGACGCCAACCTCGTCAGGGTTGGCACCTACACCGAGGTCTTCTCAGAGGACATGTCCCATGTCCTAACGCGCGCCTATGACCTTCCTGACGCGGTCGACGATACCCCTGATCGCATGAACCTCTATATCGAGGACACCGCTGATCGCAAACTGCAGTCCGTCACCGGTTCTCAGACCGGCGAAGGCGACCCGATCAAGTACTTCTTTGGCAATTTTCTCGCCGAAGAGGGATGGGGCAACTCCCCCGATCTCCATCATCTCAGCTTCGCGGCAACGGGACAGCTGGTCCCCGCGATCCCAGGCGAATACCCGAACGCCAGTAAAAACGCCTATAGCTGGGACGAAGGAACCATCCATCTCGCCGGCATTCTCCCCGACGGCACGGTGCCGCCAGGTGGCTCGACCCTTGAACCAGAGAGCTACAGGGGAGGGATCTCGGTAGACGGCTCCCGACTCCCCTTTTCGGCCCCGGCGTTCGGCCCCAAGCAGGTCTTCCTGCGGGTGGACGACAGCTATACCGTCCTGGTATCGGAGTCGGAAAACCCGGCCTTCGCCGAAGAAGCGCAGAACGTCCATTTTGAAGGCATGACCCCGGATGGCGAAACCCTCTTCTTCACCACCGAGTCGCCCTTGCTTCCCGGCGACACGGCAGGTGGCCCAGACCTCTATCGCTGGACCTTCGGCCCAGACCCCGAGCACGAACCGAACCTCACTTTGCTGACCAACAGCGGCAGCGCGATTACGAGCTTCGATGGCACTACCGGGGCACTAGTCGGAATGAGCGATGACGGAACCCGTGTCTACACCAAGGAGAATAACGGCGACCTCAGAGTGTTGGAGGCGGGTACGAGTACCTTTATTCGAAGTGTTGCCGAGGAAGCCTACAAGTCTCGCGTATTGAGACTCGCCTCAGCAAATCCCGGATACTCTCGAGTGTCACCGGACGGCAAGTGGCTTGCATATGTTGCAGGAGGGCAGCTTTTTCTTTATAACCACGACGCCGGAACGGTGACCTGCACCACCTGTCCTGGTGAACTTTTCCAATTTCGGGAGGAAGCCGCCTATGTTCCCACCTTGACCGCTTCGGGAGGCGTCGAACCCCCCGGTTTTCGCTCGCGCTACCTCACCGATGACGGCCGTGTTTTCTTTACCACCGCGAACAGCTTGCTTCCGCAGGACACCAACGGTGTCCCCGACGTCTACTCCTACGATGGCCCCACCGGCCAGTTGAGCCTCGTCAGTTCGGGCGTAAGCAGCGAACCGAGCGAATTCGCCGACGCCAGCAAGAGCGGCGACGATGTCTTCTTCGTTACCCGCTCCCGGCTCGTCCCCTCCGACTCCGATGATTTCATCGACCTCTACGACTCCCGCGTCGGCGGTGGATTCGACGAACCCAGAGGCACGCCCGTCGGCCCCTGCTCCGGCGAAGCCTGTCAGGGTGGGTCCGCTGCTTCGCCCCTCGGCCCTTCCGTCGCTTCGGGGGCCGTCGCTCGCGGCAACCTCAGGCCGCGGAGGCCCTGCGGCAAAAACCAACGTCATCTCAAGCGGCACGGAAAGGTGCGTTGCGTGAAGCGCAAGAAACACCGCGCGGGCCGCAAGCGCGAGTCCTCCGCCCGCCTCGGGACCTCTCGATGAGGGGTCGTGAGCAGGCGCTGACTACCGGCTTCTCGACTTTGGACCAAGGAGACCCTTCCATGAACCGACCCTTCCGTCAAAACCGCGTCACGCGTCGCCTCGTGTCGTTCGCACTGGCAGCACTGGCTGCGATCGGCGCCTTTGGCGCCGCCGCTTCCGCTGCCAGCGCTGCGCCGGTGCTGAGCATCACCGGATCTTCTCCGGACCAGGTCACTCCGGGAAAGTGGTTGGCAATGATAGTCGCCATCCACAATGAAGGCGATGAAGCGATGAGCGGCACCCTCACCCTTCGATACACGTTTGATGAGGGACTCGCCTCATCGTTCGCCGATTCCGAAGCATTGCCGGAAAACACCGTCTGCACGTCATCCGCTCAGGAAGTCGAATGCACCGCTGACGCCAGCGTCATGGCCCCCCATCACCTGATGACCTTCAAGCTCCTTACGTTTGTCGAAGCCGGAGCCGAAAGCACGCTCAACGCTGAGGTCCAGGTTACCGGCGGCGGAGCATCCAACCCGGCCACCTATCCGCTCAGCTTCGATACCGGTCCTGTTGGCCCCTTCCAGTTCAAGGCCTTCGAAATGGCGATCGCCGACAATCCTAAACTGCCCACCGCACAGGCGGGGTCCCATCCACGCGAAGTGTCCGCTAGGGCCTCGTTCTATGGCCATGCCGCAACGCCGCTGGATCTCGAACCAGCTTTCACCTTCATTGCAACGCCTGAGAGCTTCCGCAACCTGTCGACGCACCTACCGGTTGGATTCGTCGGAGATCCCACGGCCACCGGCTCGCGGTGTACGGCTGGGCAATTGTCGTTTTCCAATCACGACCCTGACGCCAAAAACAATCAGGTACCGAGTTGCCCCGATGACAGTCAGGTGGGCTACGCTCTGCTCAATGGTAAGGATCTGACGCCGATGTACAACTTGGTGCCTTCCGCGGGGGTCCCGGCAGAGTTTGGGCTCTACTACCAGGGAGTGCCCGTCATCATTCCGGCCAAATTGCGCCCCTCTGACTACGGAGTGGATCTCTATACGGTCCGGGCAGCCACTGCTGACCAGCTGACGAGCATCCAGACCGTTTTCTGGGGCACCCCCGCCGACAGCTTCCATGACGACCTTCGGCCTCAATGCATTCGGGGTCTTTCTGGCGCCAGCGGCGAAAGGTGCCTACTTTCCAGTGCTTCGAAGTCTCCGTTGTTACGGCTTCCGACCTCATGCTCCGGCGAACCGCTGCGGTGGGAGATGGAAATGGATACTTACCTGCACCCGGATATCCTCCATAGGAGATCCGCCACCACGCCGGCGACCACTGGATGCGACAGTGTTCCCTTCGAACCCCACGTAAGTCTGGCTCCGACCGACGGCTCCGCCCACAGCGCGAGTGGTCTTGCAGTCGACCTGACCTTGCCCCAGGGAAGTGGGCCTGACGGAATCGCCACTGCCGACGTGAAAAGCGTCTCCCTGGAGATGCCCCGGGGCATCTCCCTCAACCCCGCGGCCGCGGACGGGCTCGCCACTTGCACTGACGCGCAACTGCGGATTGGGCGCGAGGGGCCTGCGGAGTGCCCCGAAGCCTCGAGACTCGGCTCCGTTGAAGTCGACACGCCGCTGCTCGCCGAAGCGATCGGCGGCTCGGTTTACCTGCGGACCCAGAACTCGCAGGACCCCGAATCGGGCCAGATGTACCGGCTCGCGATCGTCCTGCATTCGGCCGAGCGCGGAGTTGACGTGAAACTGCCCGGCTCGCTGGTGGTGAACAAGACGACCGGCCAGCTGACGACCACGTTCGAAGACCTGCCGCAGCTGCCCTTCGAATCGATGCATATGCAACTGAAGACCGGTCCGCGGGCGCCGCTGACGACGCCGCAGGCCTGCGGCACCTACGCCGCCCAAGCAACCCTGACCGGCTGGAACGGCAAGACGGTCAAGCTCGCACCCGGCATCAGCGTCGACCAGGGCTGCAATGCACCTGGCTTCGCGCCCGGCTTCCGGGCGGGCGTCACCGATTCCAAGGCGGGCGCCTTCTCGCCCCTCCTCCTGCGGGTCACCCGCGACTCCGGCCAACCCAACATCTCCCGCATCGACGCCACCCTGCCCGAGGGCGAGCTGGCAAAGCTCGCCGGCGTCGGCGTCTGCTCCGATGCCGAGGCGGCAGCCCTGGCCTGTCCGGCTGCCAGCCGCATCGGCAGCGTGCAGACCGGTATCGGCGAGGGCTCCCTACCGCTCTTCCTGCCCCAACCGGGGAAGGCCCCCAGCGCCGTCTACCTGGCCGGCCCCTACAAATCCGCCCCCTACAGCGTCATCGCCTCGGTACCCGCCCAGGCCGGTCCCTTCGACCTCGGCACGGTTGCGGTGCGCTCGGCCCTCCAGATCAATCCCACCACCACCCAGGCCACGGTCCTCTCGGACCCGCTGCCCCAGATCTATGGCGGCATCCCGGTCTCCTACCGCGACCTGCGAGTGCTGGTCGATCGGCCCGGCTTCACCCTCAACCCGACCAGCTGCGAACCGCAAGCGGTCAGGGCCGCCATCGAAGCCAGCAATGGCGACGTAGCCAACGTCTCCGATCGCTTCCAGGCCTCTGACTGCGGCGCCCTGGCCTTCAAGCCCAAGCTAACCCTGGCGCTCGAGGGCGGGACGACCCGCAGCAAGCACCCGGCGCTGCGGGCGACCCTGACGATGCCCCTGGGCGGTGCCAATGTCGAGCGCGCCTCGGTCGCCCTGCCGCACTCGGAGTTCTTGGCCCAGGGCCACATCCGCACCATCTGTACCCGGGTCCAGTTTGCCGCCGGCGGCGGCAACGGCGGCGGCTGCCCCAAGCGGTCGATCTACGGCAGGGCGAGGGCCACCAGCCCGCTGCTCGATTACCCGCTTGCCGGCCCGGTCTACCTGCGCTCCTCCGATAACTCGCTACCGGACCTGGTGGCTGCCCTGCACGGGCAGATCGACGTCAACCTGGTGGGTCGGATCGACTCCATGGACGGCGGCATCCGCACCACGTTCGAAGACGTCCCCGACGCCCCGGTCACGAAGTTCGTGCTCTCGATGCAGGGTGGCAAGAAGGGCCTGTTGGAAAACAGCGCCGACCTCTGTGCGGCGACCCACAGGGCGATCGCCGAGTTCGACGGCCAAAACGGCAGGATCGGCGACAGCAGGCCGGCGCTCAAGGCCGATTGCGGTAAGGGCCGCAAGGGCAAGCGCGCCACGGAGCGGTGAGCGCGGGCTCTCGGCACCCCCGCGCGGCGGGAATCGCGGCGGCGCTTTGCGCCGCCGCCTTGCTCGCCCTCGCCGGCCCAGCCACGGCGGCGGGGCCGCCCGGCGGGCTCGATTCCCGCGCCTTCGAGCTGGTCTCCCCGGTCGAGAAGAACGGCGGCGTGGTCGGGCCGCCGGGTAGCTTCTTCACAGGCGTCCTGCAGGCCGGCGTGCAGGACGGAGCAGTTGCCTTTGGCTCGCCCGCCTCCTTCGGCGAGGCGGTCGGCTCACTGCCGGTCAACCAGTACCTCGCCACCCGCGGCGCCGCCGGCTGGAGCAGCGAGAACGTGACCCCCTCCGCCCTCTCCGGCACCTACAGCGCCGGTGCCTACGAGCTCTTCTCCGCCGACCTCGGCAGCGCGATCCTCAACAACGGCTGGCGCTGTCGCGACGGCTCTGGCTCCTGCGCGGTGGAGAACCCACCGCTGGCCCCTGGGGCTCCGCCGGGCTACCGCAACCTCTACCTGCGGGAGGCCGACACCTTCACGCCGCTCGTCACCAGCACCTTTCCGAGTCTGCCGAGCGAACCTCAGGACTTCCAGCTCGCCTTCGAAGGCGCCAGCCCCGACCTGCACCACGTCGTCTTCTCCGCCGAGGGCAGCCTCTATGAGTGGAGCGAGGGCTTCGTCGAAGTCATCAGCTCCGACCCCGGCGCCGCCCTCGCCAGCGGGCCCGGCGCCGTCTCCGCCGACGGCTCGCGCGTCTACTGGACCCTCGCCGGCAACCTGCACCTGCGCGAAGGCGGCGGCAGCCGCCTGGTTGCCGCCGGTGCCTCTTTCCAGACTGCCTCTCGAGACGGTTCCCGGGCCTACTTCATCCAGGGCGAACACCTGTACCGCTACCAGGCGACGAGCGAAGCCCTCAGCGACCTCACCTCCGCAGGCGGGGCACTCGCCGTCATCGGCCTCTCTGACGACGGTGGCGTCATCTACTACGTCACCAGCAACGGCCTGCACCGCTTTGCCGCCGGTGCCTCAACCCGGCTCCTCGCCACTGGGCCTTCGACCCTCCCGCCGGCGAGCGGACGTGCCCAGGCCAGCGCCGACGGCGCCCGCTTCTTCTTCACCTCGCCCGCCGCGCTCCTCTTCCACGACACCGACGGCAGCGCCGACGTCTATGAGTGGGAGGCGGGGGGCCGGGGCACCTGCGTGCAGGCGGGCGGCTGCCTCGCTCTGATCTCTGACGGGCGCCTCGGCGGCGCTGCCTTCGCCGGCGCCAGTGCCTCGGGCGACGATGCCTACTTCGTCACCAGTGCCCCGCTGCTGCCCCGGGACCCCGACGCCGCCCTCGACCTCTATGACGCCCGCGTCGGCGGTGGCTTCCCCGAACCCGAAGCCCAGGTCTGCTTCGGCGATGACTGCCAGGGCCCCTCACCGGTGCCCGACTATGAACCTCCGCCCACCGCCTCGCTGCCGGGGCTCGGCAATCGCGCGGTCAGCTTCCCTCGCAACTGCAAGCCACACAAGCAGAGGCGCAAGCACAAGGGGTGCAAGCGCCGCCACCACCGTGCCCACCACCGGCACGAGGGCGGGCGCTCCGAACGCGCGAAGGCGGGGCGATGAGGCACCCGGCGCTGTGGCTGGCCCTGGCCGCGCTGGGCCTGGTGGTTATCGCCCCGGCCAGCGCCAGCGCCGATTTTGGCCTGCTCCCAGGCCCTGAAGGCTTCGACGTCGCGATCGAGCGTGAAGGCGCGCCGGTGAGCGGCGCCGGCACCCATCCTGACCTGCTTCAGGTCCACCTTGCCCTCAACACGGCCGGCGATTACAGCGACGGTGACCTGCGCGACCTCCGGCTTACCCTCCCCGCCGGTGTGATCGCCAACCCTGCCGCCCTCGACGAGTGCTCCGCCGGTGAGTTCGTCACCCGGCGCTCTTCTCCCTACGAAGCGAGCCTCTCCGGGGAGAGCTGTCCCGGCTCCAGCCAGATCGGCGTCGTCGCCGTCCACACCGGCGGCGCCGGCGGCACGACCCGCCACTTCGGCCTCTTCAACCTCGCCGCACCCTTCGGCAGCGCCGAGGCGATCGGCTTCGCCCCCTTCGGGGTGCCGGTGATCCTCGCCGGGCGCTACCGCAGCGACCAAGCCACCCTCGACTTCGAGCTCAAGAACCTCACTCAGGCGCTGAACATCCAGTCGCTCGACCTCACCCTCTGGGGCACCCCGTGGGAATACAAATACGACGTCGAACGCGGCAACTGCCTCAACGAGGTGAGCCCGGCCGACTTCAACGGTGAGGCCTCCTACTGGAAAGACGGGATCGAGCGGCGCTATCCAAGCACTGACCCGGAATTCCACGCGGGCACCTGTTTCATCTCGCTTTCGCTCGACCACATCCATTCCTACCTGACCCTGCCCACCACCTGCGGCGGGCAGCTGCAATGGGGCGCGGCGGTCAGCTCTTGGCAGGGCGGCGCGGAGCACAGGAACGTCCTCTCCCGCGATAGCGGCGGTGACCCGCTCACCGTCAGCGACTGCATCGAGGTGTTGGCGATCCCGAGGCTGCGTCTGCTCACCGATCGCGCCGCCGCGGCCACCGGCATCGCCTTCGAGCTGAACGTCAACGACGGCGGTGGCTTTCTCAACGTCAACGGCCGGGTCCGCTCGCCGATCCAACGGGTCAGCGCCCTCCTGCCCGAAGGGCTCAGCATCAACCCGTCCCTCGGCGCCGGTCTCGGAACCTGCTCCGAAGCCGAGTTCGTCCGTGAGAGCGCCACCTCGCTCCCGGGTTCGGGTTGCCCCAACAACTCGAAGATCGGCACCGTCTCTGTCAACGGCTTGCTAGGCCTTCCCGCAGTCCTCAAAGGCTCGGTCTTCCTCGCCACCCCCTTCGCCAACCCCGCCAAGAACCTGATAGCGCTCTACATCACCCTCTCCTCGCCGCGCCGCGGTCTCTACTTCAAGTCCTTTGGCAAGGCCGAGCCCGACCCCGCCACCGGGCGCTTGGTGGTCAGCTTCGAAGACCTGCCCCCGATCCACTACGACCTCTTCACCTTGAACCTGCGCGAAGGCCAGCGCGCGGCGATGGTCTCCCCACCGACCTGCGGCGCCCACATCGCCCAGTTGCACTACTGGCCCTGGTCAGACCCGGGCCTTCGCCTCGAGAGCTTCTCCAGCTTCCCGATCAACCGCGGCGCCGACGGCGGCGAGTGCCCGCCCCCGGGCCTGCCGCCTTTCCACCCGGGCCTGGAGGCAGGCTCGCTCAATCCCACCGCCGGCTTCTACTCGCCCTTCGAGCTGCGCATGACCCGCACCGACGCCGAGCAGGAGATCACCTCCTACTCGGCCACCTTCCCACCGGGCCTCCTGGCGAAGCTGGCCGGGGTCGGGGTCTGCCCCGACTCCGCGATCGCCGCCGCCCGGGCCCGCACCGGAATCCACGGCGGCGCCGAAGAGCTGGCGGGGCCCAGCTGCCCCGCCTCCAGCCGAATCGGCACCACCCTCGCCGGCTACGGAGTGGGGGGGACCCTCGCATATGCCCCCGGTGCCCTCTACCTCGCCGGCCCCTACCACGGCGCCCAACTCTCCACGGTTGCGATCGACTCGGCCGTTGTCGGTCCCTTCGACCTCGGAGTGGTCGTGGTGCGCTCGGCGATCCGCATCGACCCCCGCAGCGCGCAAGCCTCGATCGACTCCGCCGGCTCAGATCCGATCCCCCACATCATCAGGGGCATCCCGATCCACCTGCGCGATATCCGCGTCGACGTCGATCGCCCCGACTTCACGCTCAACCCGACCAACTGCGACCCGCTCACGACCATCTCGACCCTGACCGGCGCCGGCCTGGATCTCTACAGCCCTGCCGACGACCCCGCCACTACCAGCAGCGATCGCTTCCAGCTCAGCGACTGCTCCGGGTTCATCTTCAAGCCGAGGCTGCACCTGAAGCTGAAGGGTGGCACGAAGCGGGGGCGCTACCCGGCCCTGAAAGCCACCTACACGCCCCGCCCCGGCGACCCCAACCTGAAGTCAGTTGCAGTCAGCCTGCCGAACTCGGTCTTCTTGGCCCAGGAGCACATCGGCCAGGTCTGCACGATGCCACGCTTCCGGGCCAAGACCTGTCCAGCCAACTCGCGAATCGGCTACGCCAGAGCTCTCACTCCACTGCTCGCCGAACCGCTCAGCGGCCCCGTCTACCTGCGCTCCTCGACCAACCTGTTACCTGACGTGGTCGCCTATCTCTCCGGCCAGGGCTTCGAGGTCGAAGTCGTGGGCCGGATCGACAGGGCGCGGGGGGGCGGCCTGCGCGGAACCTTCGAACTCCTGCCTGATGCCCCCGTCACGAAGTTCACCATGAACCTCGCCGGCGGTAAGCACGGCCTGCTCGTCAACTCCGAGAACCTCTGCTCCGCCCCGCAACTGGCCAGCGCCCGCTTCATCGCCCACGACAACTCCACCGCGATATCGGCGCCGCCGATCGCCGTCAAATGCGCCAAGCACAAGCAGCACAAGCGAAAGCGCGGGCGGCGATGAGGCTGCGCTCGCTCAAGCTCGCGGGCCTTGTCGCCTTTGCGGGGCTCGCCGCCTTCGCCGCGGCCTCTGAGGCGGAGACCGCCCAACAGGGTGGTCTGCGGGTGAAGTTCGACGGCCAGCTGACTCCCCACGAGCTGCCCCGCCAGGGCACCCGCCCGGTCACCGTCCGCATCGGCGGCAGGATCACCACCGCCGACGGCTCCGAACCGCCGCAGCTTCGTCGCATCGAGATCGCGATCAACCGCGAGGGCCGCATCGACCGCCAGGGCCTCCCCGCCTGCAGGCTCGAACAGATCCAGCCCTCCACGACCCAGAAGGCGTTGGCGGCCTGCCGCGGCGCGAAGGTGGGGGAAGGCCGCTTCTCCGCCAACGTCGCGATCCCCGGCCAGGCTCCCTTCCCCTCGCGCGGCAAGGTGATCGCCTTCAACGGCGTCGAAGGCGGCCGCCCGGTGATCTTTGCCCACGTCTACGGCACCGACCCCGTTCCCACCTCCTACACGCTGCCCCTGTTCATCGGCCACGCCAAGGGCACCTTTGCGACCACGTTGAGCGCCTCGCTGCCGCAAGTCACCGGCCAGGCCGGCTTCGTCACCGGCATCCAGCTCACCCTGGGTCGCAGCTTCCGCGCCGGCGGCCGCAGCCGCAGCTACCTCCTCGCCGGCTGTCCTGCCCCCGCCGGCTTTTCGAGCGCCGTCTTCCCCCTTGCGCGGACGAGCTTCGGCTTCGACGGTGGCAAGACCCTCAGCTCCACCTTGATCCGCAGCTGCCGCGCGCGCGGATAGGAGCCCCCATAAAACGACCCCCGGCGGGGAACCGGGAGTCGTTTTACGGGCTCACCTCGACAGGGAAGGCGAGGTAGCCGGGGTGGGGTGCAGCCCTAAACCCGGAGCGGCAGGGAAACCGTTGTCCGGACACGCCGGGGGCTCGCCATCGGCCAGTCCTCCCCGAAGCAGCTGCCAAGACAACCTAGTCCTAGTCAAAGGTTTTGTCAAGGATAGATCACGGTTTCCGTGGGCCGCCGTAGCGTGTGAGCCAAGTCGACCCTTCCCTGCTTGGCGGTGATCGGACCCGAGTTAGAGCTGGATCTAGATTTGTGGTATAGATCCCGTAACTAAAACCATGTTCCTTCCTTCACAAGAACATGTGTTTGTCTATCAATCTCGCCAACGATGCAAATGCGTCTGGTTCGCAGGGGGGCTTCGCCAATGAGTTGCAAGTGTGCATTTCGGAGGGTCATGATGCGACGTCTGGTGCTGAGATGAACCCAGGTCAAAAGACGGTCTGGACTGCTCGACTGGCGTTGGTCCTGGGTCTGTTGCTGCTCTTCGCACCCGCCGCCGCATCCGCCACGAGTGATTTCGCGGATATGGCCTGCCCGTCGTCAAGTAGTTGCATTGCCGTGGGAGGCTCCGATGTGATCGGGACGAGTCAGGTGCAGGCCGCAGCGTGGAATGGCACGGTGTGGGCCAGGCAGACCACTCCGGTGCCGGACGGGGCCAGCCTCAGCTCTCTCTCGGGCGTTGCTTGCCCCGGGGCAAGCACCTGCTTCGCGGTTGGGAGCGCTACCGATGGCATGAACGTGAAACACGCTCTGGCTATGGCATGGAACGGCTCCGCATGGACGGTCTCCACTGTTTCCGAGCCCAGCGGTACGAAGGCAAGCTGGCTTACGGACCTCGCTTGTACCTCCGCTTCGGCCTGTAAGGCGGTTGGGACGTACGTGAACTCGTCCAATGCTCGACAGACGCTCGCAATCAGTTTCAACGGAGGCTCATGGAGCGTCGCCTCCTCGCCGAACATCGGCGGTTCCAAATCGAACGATCTGAGCTCGATTTCCTGCTCCAGTGCGACCTCATGCTTTGCGGTTGGGAACTACGCCGATTCAACGGGGGTAACGAAACCACTGGCACTCTCGTGGAACGGCACCTCCTGGTCAACCAGCTCAATCCCGATACCCAGTGGCGCGACCTTCGGGTCCCTGTCCGGAGTCTCGTGCCTTACCAACAACTGCAAGGCAGTAGGTAGCTATTTCGATTCCGTCGGAATCCAGAAGTCTTTCGCGGTGCAGTGGCTCGGCAGCACTTGGACGATCATGTCGGCGCCGGAGCCGTCCGGGACCAGCAGCCAGCTCAAAGCAATCTCCTGCAGCTCTGCCTCGGTCTGCTCCGCGGTAGGTACCTTCCACAAAGGGCAGGACGATCTTCCGCATGCGCTGTGGTGGAATGGAACCTCCTGGAGCCTGCAGTCCGTGGACATCTCGAGCGTCGGTGCGGTCGGGAGCGATTTGACCGCTGTCGCATGTTTAACGCAAACGTTCTGTCACGCCAGCGGGTCAATTGTTTACGGCCATGTCGCCGCCAATCGCAACCTCGCCCTCAGATACGACGGGACGGGGTGGGCTCTGACCGAAGCAGGCGGCTACGAGCGGACCTGGTCGGACCAGTCTCCGGGGCAGAGCGGTGCTGCCGAAAGGATGGGACTTGCCTGCGCCTCACTCTCGTGGTGCATTCGGGTCGGCACCTACCAGCGCGGCAGGGACGTGGAACGGGCTTTCATACAGCGCTGGACCGGATTTACCTGGGCTGCGCAATATGTCCCCTTTCCCGCTGGTGCCAAATCGACCGCCCTCGAGGGTGTGGCTTGCCGCAGCACCTCCGACTGCGTCGCGGTCGGTGTCTACCTCGATTCGACCGGAAGCGAACGTTCTCTCAGCGTCACCTGGAATGGAACCGCCTGGTCCAGCGGGACGACTCCCGCTCCGAGCGGTTCGCTGGCCAGCCATCTGTCCGGGGTCTCGTGCGTCACCGGTTCCTGTGCGGCGGTTGGGCGCTATGTCGATTCGGGAGGGGAAAAGCGCGCCTTGGCGATGAGCTGGAACGGCACCGCATGGTCGATCGCGTCGACTCCCACCGTGAGCGGCGCCGTCGGTGTATCGCTACAAGACGTGTCCTGCACGAGCACCGCCCTTTGCAAGGCGGTTGGCATCTTCGAAGACGGCAACACCACCCATCAGCTGGCTCTCGATTGGAATGGCTCGGCGTGGTCGATCGCCTCGCTTCCGGCGGAGCCAACTGGTGCACTGGGTACCGCCCTCACCGGAATCAGCTGCGCTGGCCCCACCTTCTGCTCGACCGTAGGCAGCTACCGGGACCCGTCAGGCATCGTTCATGGCCTCAACCTCCGCTGGAGCGGTGGGACGTCCTGGTCCGCCATCTCGTTGCCGAGTCCGGGCGAATCGCGGTGGACGAAGCTCTTCGGGGTCGACTGCATCTCCCCCTCCGCCTGCGTTGCGGTAGGGGAGTACGCCGACGAGGCCGGGCACCGTCAGGGACTGGTGCTCAACGGCACCGGTGGAGCTTGGACTCTGGGCCGGGCTCCCGAGCCTGCAAAAACCGATGAATGGAGCCTGCGATCGATCGCCTGTCTCTCGGGAACTGGCTGCATGGCAATCGGCGATCACCTCGACAACTGGGCGACCCGCCGGGTCATCGTGGCGAATTGGTCGGGCGCAACCTGGGCTGTCGATTCCTCAGCCGAACCAAGCGGGGCATCCAGCGGCGAACTGCGTGATGTCTTCTGCTTCGCTTCCGCGAGCTGCGTGGCGGTGGGTAAGGCCACCGTATCGGGGGCGGCTGGGCCGTTTTCCGCAACGGGGTACCCCGGCGACTGGACCATTGCCAGCACCCCCAAACCCGCCGGTGCGTCAGCAACCGAGCTGGTGGACGTCCATTGTTCAAGCGCGACCGGCTGCACGGCCGTTGGTAATTACACCTCTTCGGGTGTAAAGAAATCACTGGCGATGGAATGGAACGGTACGGCGTGGTCCATCGCTTCAGTGCCCTCGCCGGCAGGGGCGACGGCAAGCGAGCTGACGGGAGTGGCTTGTGTCTCCGCCATTTCCTGCACCGCGGTCGGCGATTACACCCTTTCCGGCGTGAAAAAGACCCTCGCGATGAGCTGGAATGGATCGGCGTGGTCCGTTGTGGCGACTCCGGCCCCTGGCGGTAGCACGGTTCCCAGCGAACTCCAAGCCGTCTCCTGTACCGCAACAAACTTCTGTATGGCGACTGGCACCTATACGGAATCCACCGCCAAGAACCTCGCGATGAAATGGAATGGGACTTCCTGGTCGGCGGTGGCTATTCCGATCAACAGCGAATCGAAAGGAAGCGCCCTCACAGGTGTCGCCTGTACGTCTACGACTTGGTGCGCCGCAGTCGGCTACGACACGATCAGCACGGAACGAAAAACGCGCGGAGTGATCTGGAACGGGACGGTGTGGACGACCGTAGGCACTCCGAACGGTCTCAGCGGATACGGAAGTGAACTGAGGGACGTCACCTGCACGTCATCCACGTCCTGCGTGGCAGTCGGCGTGTCCCAGGTGTCTGGCATCCCGCTCACGGAGCTGATTCAGGCGTGGAACGGGACGGCGTGGGCCAATAGCACGGTCGAGGAACCGTACCCATTCAGCGGGGCGAGTCCGCAGGGCGTCTCTTGCGGAACCTACGGGGGCTCCACCTCGCCCTGTTTGGCGGTGGGCAACTTCAGCGACGAAAAAGTCCAGAAACGAGCCCTGGTTCAGATCTGGGGCGCCGAGCTTGACAACCGAGGGGAGATGTCAGGCCTTGCAGGAATCACCTGCCTTCAGGCGGGCTGCATGGCCGTGGGCAGGATCGAATCCGGCCTAGCGGATCGAACGGAGGTGGCGTGGCAGCTCGAAGACTCCGGCTGGACGGCACAGGCGATGCCCGGTGTTCGGGAAGGCTCGCTCCTCGACGTCGCATGCGCGAGCCTGAGCTCCTGCACTGCCGTCGGATCTCAGGCCGCGGGCACGTTGGCAGAGCGTTGGGATGGGATCCAGTGGTCCGTACTGCCCACGCCGAACCCCACGGGAAGTGCGCATTCTCTCGCTGGGCTGTCATGCCCGTCGAGCAACAGCTGCGTAGCTGTAGGCAGATACACGAGCGCCTCCAAAGCCGTAGTCCTGATCGAGGTCTGGAATGGCACGTCGTGGTCCACGCAGACTGCCCCACTTCCGGCCGGTGCGACCCAGGCCTGGTTGGAAGACGTGTCCTGTCCGGCCTCGAACAGCTGTATGGCGGTCGGCACCTACAAGGACGCCAGCGGGGTAAAGCGGCCACTGGGCGAGCGATGGAACGGGACTGTCTGGTCCGTGGTGACGGTAGCGGATGCGCCGGCGAGTGCCGGGACCGAAGTGATGGGGGTGGACTGTCAGTCCAACACCAGCTGCAAAGCGGTCGGTCAATACACGATCGGGGTGTCTTCCTACCCGTTGTCGGTGAGTTGGAACGGAACCAGCTGGAACCAATTGGCCATCCCAGCTCCTGAAAACGCAACGGCCACCTACCTCAGCGATGTTTCCTGCTTCGGCCAGGGCCGGTGTGTGGCGGTGGGGCATTACCAAGCGAAAGAAGCTTCTGGTTTCCACACGCTGGCGATGAGCTGGAACGGAACAGGCTGGTACGTGGAGCCGACCCCTAACCGAGCTAACGGCATCAGCACCCCTAACAGCAAGCTGAGTGCGATTTCATGTCCAGCGGCAGCGGACTGCGCGGCCGTCGGCACGAGCTTCGATTCCGGCACGCAGACCGACTTGGCGCTCAGCACGCCGGACATTTCGGCCACGCCGGAGAGCGGAGAGCCGGCCTTGGAGCTCACCGATCCAGCGCCCACACTGACCGAAGAACAGGTTGAAGAAGCGCAGACGCTGATCGCGGCCGACCCAGCCTTCCAGTCGGCGATCCAGGGTGACAACTACGCGATGACCGTTGGGCCCTGGACGGAGACGACGGCCACTCAAACGACCAACCTAGTGGGTGTCACCGCAACGGTGGCGATGGTCACCCCCCATGACTGGGAGGACAGGGTATGGCCCGTGATTGGCTATGACTTGGAGGATCCGAGCTACTACGCGGAGGGCACGTACCTGGAAGCAGAAATGAAAGCTGCGGCCACCGAGGTGACGACCCTGATCGTGCAGCTGGATGCGGAAACCGACGTTAACGGCAATCTTGTCGGCGGCGAAGTAGTGATGATCGAACCGGTCGCCGACGAAGCCGGCGAAGTCACTTATAGCCCCGAAACCCTCGAAGGATTCGAAATCGACCCGAATGGATGGGAATACTGATGAGCCAGAACGCAAGACTCACTCTGGTCGGTGTCGTCTTGTTCGTGCTGGTGGCGAGCCTGCCGGTTGCTGTTGGGTTGCGCCAGGTAACTGCGGCAACGCCTAACAATTTCCCGGGCTACCAGCCGATTCGAGAGGACAGAATCCTCAACTACGATTACAAGCTCGAAGATGGGGAGATCAAGGAATACGATTGGCCTGTCAATCTCTTCTTCACGAACGGAGCATCGGTTCCGATCGTCAACAGCGTTTTCAGCCCGTTCTTTCCGCACCACATTTCCCAGACGAACGACGAGCCGATCCCGGATTTCATTTGGAAGCAGTCGCGTAGCCCGATGACCGGCTGTGCGTCCGACAGCACCCATGGGTTCTGCGACACCGACAAGGGAATGAAGGATTACGGGTGCAGCGCCAAGGATGACCTTCATATTGGGACAGGCCCAAACAAAGGAACCCACCATATCCGTATCTATGCTCCACGAGAGCCCCTCGACTATCGCGGAGCACGCGCAGACTCAATGTATTCGCCGCAGTGGACCTACTACGTATTTGCGACCTCGCACGAGGACCACAATGAGTGTCAGTGGACGGTAGCCGGCCACACTTTCCACTACAACCACGGGTTCCAATGGTTCGGCAACAGCGAGAGGGTCGAGAACTGGGTTGTAGCAAAGGCCCGCCAGCTATCTTCAGGAGTCAGGGCCGTCTACTCTGACAAGGTGTGGATGGCAAATCGTGAGGTTGGAGATGGGTTCCCCGTTGAGGGCACCGGATTGACGGGCCGTACGGATGGTAATCACATCTGGCTGAGCGACGGTAGGGCGAGTCGGATCGTCCTCAATGCAGCTGCCAGCGCCAGCACCGTCCCTCCTGGGGAACCATTCAACCCCTATCCCTCCGCGGCGTTGACGCGCTACTACAACTACCACGAAGGAGGGGGGAGTGGGGACCACTGGGTCACCACGGGAAAAGCTGATTCCACCTACGACGTCGTCGAGGGGACGCTCGGATTCCTTGAGACGAGTCTCGTACCCGGGACCGCACCACTTTACGAATGTGAGGAGAACGCAACTGAACACTTCCTCTCTCGGGACGTGAGTTGCGACCCTGGTGACAATGATGGGATCGTAGGTTACATTTACACGTCGCAGAGCGTGGCCGCTTCCACTCCGTTGAAAAGCTGCCGGATAGGCAATGAGATCTTCGAGAGCACGACGTGCGAAAGCTATCCGATCCGGGGGTCCCTGGGATACCTGAAGGGCTCCGGCCCACTCCGACGATACCTCGGCGGAGGAGTCGACCATCATGTGACGACTGGCCGAGGTCCAGCCGGGGCCACCCTCGAGGGCTTCATGGGGCAGCTGGTTCAGGGTTATGCGGCGAATCGCCACCCGCTTTATTCGTGCAGGCACAACGCCAGCGCCCGAGATCACTTCATCAGTCTTAATCGTAATTGCGAGGGGCAGGAGTACCTCGCGCTAGAGGGGTACGCCTACGATTCTCCCCCTCCCGGGGTCCCCACGCTTCAGATCTACCGCTGCTGGTATCCGGGCGGACATTTCGTCTCCGCCCAATCTAATTGCGAAGGTCAGACGACGGAGATGTCACTTGGGTACACGTACAACCCGTGATGCCCGACCCTAGGGCGACGAACCCTCGGTGAAGCCTGCTGGTTTGGCTTTGGCGGTTGCCGTGGCGGTTGCCGGCTCGCTGGCGGCTGCCCCAGCCGCGGCTGGTGAGCAAGACAGCCCGGTCGTACTGCACGGGCAGGGCAGCTGGACGCTCCCGGAGCTCGGTGCGACCGGGCTTCGCCTGCCGGTGGAGGGGAAGGTCGGGCGACGATCGGTTCCGGTGGCCTTCCCGCCGGCCGCCAGTCAGCCGCGGCAGCCGTCCCCCCGATCATTGTCCTATCTCATCCATATGAACCTGCTCTTGGAGGTGAGCCGATTCAGCGGTAGTGGGGTGGCGGTTATCAGCGGCATCACGAACGGATGCCCCAGTGCGCAGATGAACGTGCATGTCCGGCGGCGACCCGGACGGACTCCGATCATCAGCTGGAACACCACGGAGTTGATCCACGGCATCCGCAGTCGAAGGGTGAAGGATCGGACCCAGCGTCTGAAGTTCTCCAATTACCTTCCCTTTTGCGGAGTCAAGCCGGGGAGGACGCGGTTGCAGTTCGTGCTGCAGAAGATCGGCGGTATCAAGCTCGATCGAGCCGTCGTTTTGCCGAGCTCGGGCCTCGAGGTAAGCGATACCTATCGCGCGCAACTTGCGCTGGAGCCTGACGAGCCGGAGCAGGTGCCCAGAGTCGGCCAGGAGTTCGAGGTCGGCTTCGATCTCGAGAACATCGGCGACGCCCCGGCGCACGGGGTTGGGGTCGAGATATTGATACCAGGGGACGAATTCCGGATCGTCGGTCGACGAACGATTTGGTTCGGTGACCTGACTGGAAGGAGGAGCGGCATATTCCGCGTCGTCGGCAAGAAGACCGGAGAGTTCAAGCTCGAACTTCAGGCCCTCGCGGCCAACGCCAATCAACCGGTGGCGATCCTGAATGGGGAAGTCGCATCTCCGGATGAGGGGCGGTCTGGGCTGCCGGGTGTATGGCTGACCCTCCTGTGGGCGGCTGCCGTGCTGATAAGCGGCTTCTACTTCATGAAAATGTGGCGAAGCAGGAGCGCTGCGTAAGTCACCAGACGCTGTCAGCACTCAGGCTGCCCGGCGAACCCTGAAGTGGAAGGCAGCGGGAGTGGAATCTCGGTTTCCAGCTGTGTCGGTGCGTGGAGCCGGAAGGCGTGGCGGCCGGGGCGGACGAGGTAGCCGCGCGGCGAGCGGCAAGTGGCGCAGGGCCGCGAATCAAGCCGGCAGCGGAAGCTCGATTCGGCCTCGGAGCGATCTAGATCGAAAGTGTGCATGGTTCTTTATAGACAGATGAATGGTTTTAACCTTTTGCGCGGGTGTTAGCCTGCAGTCCGTGGACGAGAGTCTCAATCTGGAGCTGAAGGCGCGGGATTCCGCGCCTGAGCGCACCGTGCGGGCATGCGAAGAGCTCGGTGCCGAGGGGGGAGGGGTTCTGCGGCAGCGGGACGTCTATTTCAGCGTCCCCCACGGCCGCCTCAAGCTGCGATATGAGAACGACGGCATCGCTCAGCTGATCGCTTACGAGCGCCCCGACGACCAGGGAGTAAAGGCGAGTCGCTATCGCGTCATGCCGGTGATTGCGGCGGCCGAACTCGAGGCTGCTCTGTCCGCCGCCTTGGGAGTCGTGGTGGAGGTACGGAAAACCAGGCGCCTCTTCCTCTATGACGGAGTCCGGATCCACCTCGACCGGGTGGAGGGATTGGGTCGCTTCATCGAGCTGGAGGCCTTGGCGGATCCGGCCGGCGGCGACCGAGCCGGCCGCGAAAAGGTTCTCGGGGAGCTGCGGAACGCTCTTGGAGTGGGGGACGACGACCTCGTCGCCGGCAGCTACTGCGAGCTGGTGCTCGTCTGAGCTGGCTGCTTCGGGCCAATCTTGGCTCGATTCGGGTCACCTTTTCTTGTCACCGTGAATGAAATGCAACGGAATCTCCGCACCCAATCCCTGTTGTTCGCCCCTTTGGTTGCCCTTCTTGCCCTGGCCCTTATGCCGGTCTCGGCGCGGGCAGAGCCGCGTTGGCTCGACTGCGAATACGTCGACGGCGGGCCACCGGGGGCGGCCGGCAACTTCCTCGAGGTCACGGGCAACGACAACGCTCAGGTTCGGCGCGAGGGGAACCTGATCCTCGTCGGCACCAGCGCCGGCAACGGGCCCCGCGACTTCGAGCCGGTGACCTGCGGTCAGGAGGCGACGGTGACGAACATCGACCGGGTCGTGTACCGGGGAGTCCCGTTGCCGCTGCGGCGGGAACACCAGATTCTCCTCGACGAGCGGGAGGGCCCGCTGGGACCCGGGGCGAGCCCGGAGGCCGTCGACTCGGAGATCGAGGTCGAAGTGGTCCTGCCGCCACAGCCGCAGGCCCGCCCCCACGTACAGATTCTCGCCGGCGACGGGCGTGACAGCATCCGCGTCGACGGCGTCGGTGGCCGCCTGGCGGTGAGCCTCGGGTCCTGGCCCGAGGGCGACGCGCTGGACCCCGATCTGATCCTCAGCGCGCCGCCGCAAACGGTTGAATTGAAGCTTCATGGCGGGGGCGGGGGCGATGTGCTCGACGCTCGGAGCTTCGACGGTCATCGCGGCCTGGTCCGCTCCCTGCTCCTCGCGGGCGACGACGGCAAGGACGCATTGCTCGGCACCGAACGGGAAGACCATTTGGAGGGTGGCGTGGGGCCCGACCGCCTTTTTGGCCGCGGCGGGCGCGACTTCCTCTATCCAAGCGCCGGCTCCGACCTCACGGTCGGCGGGCCGGGCGCCGACTTCATCTACGGCCAAGGACGTTCAGCCGAGCGGCCCGACATTCCGCCCGACTCCTATTCCGGCGGCTCCGGCGACGACTACATCGACGCCCGCCGCGGAGGCGCCGATGCGATCAGCTGTGGCACGGGCGCGGACGAAGCGGTGGCCGACCGGAAGGACGTCCTGCGCGATGGGCGATGTGAGCTCGTACGGGGTCCCCGCTGAACGTGGATGGTGTTGCACCAGACTGAAATGGGAACCGATTCGCCGCTCGCGGGCATGTAGACGTAATGGCAGACGACTCGCAGCTATGGGAGCGCACTCGGTCCGGCGACGCCGAGGCGTTCGGCGACCTCTACGAGCGCCACGCGCGCGCGGTCCATTCCTATTGCCTCTGGCGCACAGCTGATGTCCTCGCCGCCGAGGACGCCACGGCGACCGTCTTTCTCGAAGCCTGGCGAAAGCGACAGCGCCTGACCCTGAGCACCGACAGCGCCGCGCCGCTGCTGCTGGGGATCGCCAACAACGTCGTCCGCCGCCAGTGGCGGAGCCAGCGACGCTATCGAGACACGCTCGAGCGGGTGCGAAACGCCGGCCAGAATCCCACCGACCTCGAGGACGAGGCGATCGCCCGGATCGACGCGATCCACCAGCTGCGCGCGGGTGGCGCGGCGATCCGCGGGTTGCCGAAGCGTGAGCGTGAGGTGCTCGCCCTGCTCGCATGGAGCGATCTGTCGTATGGCGAGATCGCCGCAGCCCTTGGCCTGCCGATCGGCACGGTGCGCTCCCGCCTCGCCCGCGCCCGGACCCGCCTCGGCGATGCCTTTCCCGCCCCGACGGAGACCAGACCCGCGGAGGAAGTCCTGTGACCAAGCCCAAGCCAGACCTTTCACCTCTCCTGCCCGACGACGCGACCCTGAAGGCGCGCCGGGCGGCGCTCGTCGAGGCGGTCCGCGCTGACGAGGTACCCCGCCGGCCCGCGACCGCCTTGCGCCGGCGCGGACCGCGCCTGGCGCTGGGCGGCGTCGTGGCCCTTGTCGCCGTCGCGGTCGCGCTGATCGTCAGCGCCGGCGGCGGCAACTCCTCCAGGGCCTTTGCCGTCGAACCGCAGGAGGGCGGCGGGGTGACGATCAGGGTCTACAGCCTCGAAGAATCCGCGGGCCTGGAAGAGGCGCTGGCCGACGCTGGGATTCCGTCGCAGGTCAACTGGCTGCCGGCCGGGATGACCTGCCGCGAACCGCACTACACGCCGTCGGAGGTGAAAACGGCCCTGGGCGGAAAAATCGGCGGGTTCAGCGGGGGCGGCCCGGAGGTCTGGACGATCGGGGTGATGAGCACCGAGGAGTACCGTGCCCAGCGCCGGAGATACTTCCGCGGGGAGATCTCCGGCGAGGAGTTCTACGCCGCGACCGGGAACGTCACCCTCGACCCCGCGCAGTTCCGCCGCGATCAGAGCGTGGTCCTCTCCGGATCTCCCGCTCCCTATGACGGTGACCCCGAAGGGGGGAGCATCGCGAAGTTCGGAATCGCCGAAGGCCCGGCCGAACCTTGCGAGCCGGTACCGGCGCTGCCCAGCGGCAGCGGCGGGCCCTTCGGGCTGAGCCCAGGAGGAGGCCCCGGCTACATCCCGCGCGGCGACAAGTCCCTGGGCCATGCCGCCATCGCCGCCGATCTGCGCCGCGCCGCCTCCGTTGCCGAAGCATCCGACCCCCAGGTCGAGGCGCCGCCCGGTCCCGGCGAGCTCCTCTACGTGAAGACGATCGAGGCCCACCTCGAAGCCTGGGACCCCAGCAATCCTTCTGGGTCCAAGACGAAGCCGAGGTACTTCACCGACAGGCAGCTGGGCGAGAGCAGTGCGATGCCCGCCCTGGTGTCGACCCTGAAGCAGGTCTGGACGGATTCGAACGGGAAGACCCGCGAGCGCGAAACCCTGAGCGGGGTCGAGTTCCTCTCCGCGGACGACCAGCTCCGCTGGGAGGAGGCGGGCTCGCCCCCACCCTGGGCCTTCGATCCCGGCGAACACGACGTGGGCCGCGACGCCTCCGGGCGCCTGGTGAAGGATTTCGCGTCCATGGCGTTTCGGGGCCGCCACGAATTCACCTACATGTCAAGGCTCTCCCAATTGCCAACCGAGCCCGAAGCCCTGCGCCTGGCGGCGGAACACCGCCGGGGCGGGGACTTGCCGCTCGAACCCTCGCCGGCCACCTCGCCCCGCGGCGGCGCGACGGTCGAAAGGCTCCTGGAAATCCTCGGCGAACCGCTCGCCAGCCCGGCCCTGCGCGCGGCCGCCTTCAGGGCACTTGCCGAAATACCGGGTATCGGGTTCGAGCGCGACGTGGCCGATGTCGCCGGTCGCCGGGGCGACGCGATCGCCTGGCTCAGGGAACGCGGATTCGGTCGCCAGTACATCTTCGATCCACGCACCTCGAGGATCCTCTCGCAGGCCGAAATGATCTTCAACGCGAAGGCCGCGGACTACCCTGGCGTGGCGGACGGCACCGTTTTCCGCGCGACCGCCTACCTGGGGTCGGGAATCGTCGACTCGAAGCATGAAAGGCCCGCCCGATGACGATTCGTTCTCTGAAGCCGCGGCCTACGCAACCTCTGCCGGCCCCTCGGGTTGGGACAGCATCTCTGCCAGAAGACAGATAGGGAGACCTTTGCATCGGCATACCCTTCACTTCCCCGCTGTTCTCACCGCCTTGCTCGCCCTGGCCCTGGTGGTGTCCGCCGCGACCGCCGTGGCCAGCCCGGTCGAGCTGGACCCGAGCTTCGGTACGAACGGCCGCGTGGTGACGACGCTGCCCCAAGGGCCGGCGAGGGTGCAGGCGGCACGCTATGTCGACGGCGGCCTGCTGGTCGCAAAGTCCACCGCCGTTGCCCGCTACCGCTCCGATGGCCGCCTCGATCCGTTCTTTGGAGAAGCCGGCATCGCCACGGTGCCCTTGCTTGCCGGTACTGAATTCGACCTTGCAGGGCTTGCCGCCGATGACCAGGGGCGCGTCGTCGTCGGCGGTACTCTTCTCTCCGACTCCCAGCCCACGTACGTTCCCGACGGAGCTGCGAGCCCGGTACGGCGGGAACGGGCGGTGCTGGTTCGCCTCCTGTCTGACGGCAGTCCCGATCCGGCCTTCGGCGTCGGCGGCATCCTCGTCACCGACCTCGGACTGCCGGCGCCGGTCCTGCGGCTCCCGAGGGAAAGTCTGCCTCCGGCGCTAACCGTCACCGGCCTCTCCCTCGATGCGACTGGTCGCATCGTTCTCACCGGGTCCTTCTACGCCATCGAGGAATTCTGCCGGGAGTCGATCGAAGCTGTCACTGAGGCCTTTATAACCCGGCTCCTGCCGGACGGAGGGCTTGACGAGAGCTTCGCCGTCGGCGGGGTCAGGGTCGACCCCGGCTTGCGCGCGGTTGGCTCGCCCCTGCTTGACCGGCGCGGTCGCATCCTTTACCCCGCAGCCCGGTACACCGGCTGCGATGGCCTGCGGCCTGGCGGCGTCGGGCGGCTCGATCCAGGCGGAAACCTCGACCAAGCCTTCGACGGCGATGGCTGGAGGCCGCTGCCGCGACAGGAGGAATCCCCGCGGGACCTGGCCCTCGACCGCCAGGGGCGGATTCTCGTGCTCGGCTCCGAACCGGGGACGCCTGTCGAACGGCCGCCGAGACCCAGGTTCAAGCTGGCGGCACTGTTCAGGCTGAGCCCGAGCGGCGCGATCGACCGGAGCTTTGCCCGCGCTGGCCGCGCGCTGGCTCGCATCCCGGGCCGCCATAGCCACTTCAATTCGCTCGCTGTCGATCGACGCAATGGTGTGGTGCTGGCGGGAGTTCGGATTCGGCGTGTGGTCCGGCCCTTTCGCAACTCCTCCTTTGCGGCCGCGCGGTATTCGCCCGCGGGCAGGCGCGACCGGAGCTTTGGGGACGCCGGCTTGCTCGAGACCCGTTTCGGGTCGCGATCGACCGCTGCTGCCAGTGAGGTCCTCTTCCCGAGTTCGAACCGCTTCCTGCTTGCTGGTCCAGTCTCCCTCGGGGCTCTCGCGACCGGCCAGGGACTCGCCCTCGCCCGGTACCGGATCAGATGAGGCCTGTGGGTTCGTGGAGATCCCGACGGAGTCCGCGAAGATGACCGTCTACGTCTACTGCCGCTGAGCCCAGCTCTTCCTCAGCCCGTGCGTGCCCGGTGCGACCAGCTCGACCGAGCGCAGACGGTTCGGCACCGAGTCGGAGTAATGCGCGGTGATCAACTCGTCGGCGCCGGTGTCGGCGGCGAAGCGCTCCAGGTAGGCGGTGACCTCCTCGGCGACGCCGACGGCGGTGTAGGCGAGCATTTCGTCGACGACCGCGGCCTGCGGGGACTCGAGCAGGGTGGTGACGTCGTTTTCGCTGAGCTTGCGGCCGCGGCCGAAGAGGGCGCGGGCGCGGATCCGGCGGGCGGCCTCGTGCTGGGCACGGGCGCTCTCCTCGCTCTCGGCGGCGATCACGCCGACGCCGGCGATCGCGTAGGGCTCCGACAACTGCTGGGAGGGTTTGAACTCGCGGCGGTAGGCCGCGAGCGCCTCGTGCAGGTGGCGCGGCGCGAAGTGGGAGGCGAAAGCGTAGGGCAGCCCCAGCTGGGCGGCCAGTTCGGCGCCGAAGAGGGAGGAGCCGAGGATGTAGAGCGGCACCCTGGTGCCCTGGCCGGGGATCGCCCGCAGTCCCGGTAGCGGCTCCTCGTCGGCGAGGAAGCGCTGCAGCTCGACCACGTCCTGGGGGAAACGGTCGCTGGCGGCCGGGTCGCACCGCAGCGCCATCCAGGTCCGCTGGTCGGTGCCCGGCGCGCGGCCCAGGCCGAGGTCGATCCGCCCCGGGTGCAGCGTCTCCAGCGTCCCGAACTGCTCGGCGATCACCAGCGGTGAGTGGTTGGGCAGCATCACCCCGCCGGCGCCGAGCCGGATCGTCTCGGTGTGGGCGGCGACGTGGGCGACGAGGACTGCGGTCGCCGAGGAGGCGATCGAGGAGATGTTGTGGTGCTCGGCGTACCAGACCCGGCGGTAGCCGCCGCGCTCGGCCGCCCGCGCCAGCTCGACGCTGCCGGCGAAGCTCTCGGCGATCGTCTCCTCGCGGCCGACGGCGGCGAGGTCGAGGATCGAGAGCGGGATCATCTTGCCGCGGCGCAGACGTAGACGGCCATGTTGTGGCGCTCTTCGTCGAGCGGCTGGTGGAGGTCGCTCTCCAGCTCGCCGGAGACGCCGAGGCAGCGCAGGCCCGCGGCCCCGATCGCGGCCGTGACTTCGGCTTCGGCGAAGTGGCGCTGGCGGTGGACGTGGGCGCTGGCCGGCTCGCCGCTCGCCTCGTAGCTCGCCTCGGCGGTCGCTCCCGGGAGCAGGTCGCCAGCGGCCGCCTGGCCCTGCCAGAGCAGGGATCGCCCGTCGGCCTCGACCTTGTGCTCCTCGCTGAAGAGGCCGCGGAAGGTCGCCAACGTGGCGAGGTCGAAGAGGACGATCCCACCGGGCGCCAGGTTGCCGCGCATCCCGCTCAGGGTGGCGACGAGCTCATCGACGCCGAGCAGGTAGTTGAAGGGGTTGTTGACGGCCCAGACCAGGTCGAACCCGCCAAGGACCGGCAGCTCGCGCATGTCGGCGACGACCAGCTCGGCGCGCCCGCTCACCTTCGCCCGCGCCAGCTCGAGCATCTCGGCGGAGATGTCGCAGCCGGTCACCTCCCAGCCGCGCTCGACCATCGAGATCAGGCTCAGCCCGGTGCCGCAGCCGACGTCGAGCAGCCGTTTCCCCTCCAGGCCGTGGGCGCGTGCCTCCTCGAGCAGGCGGGCGGTCCAGCGCTCGTACATGTAGCCGTGCACGAACTCGTCGTAGGTCGGGGCGATGACGTCGTAGGCCTGCTTTGCCGCGTCGCCGCCTTGCATCGCCCGATCCTAGTCGGCGGCGGTCGCGTCCTGCCGGTGCTGTCGCCACCGTCCTGCACTTCGCGCCGCGCCGCCGAACCTGAGGCAGCCGCATCGGTAGCCTCGGTGGTCGTGGATCCCGAGTCGAAGAGAGTGCTGATCGGGATCTACTTCTATCCTCGCGGCGGGTCCGCCCACTCCTGCCGCTCGATCGCCCGCGAGCTCGCGACGAACGGGCTCGAGGTCACCCTGCTCGCCGGGTCGCGCTCCGATCTCGGCGGCGAGGCCCGGGCGGCGGACTTCTACGCGGGCATCGACCTGCACGCGGTCGAGTTCGAGCCCGCCGGGCCGGCGCCGATCCACGGCTCCTACGAGGACCGGCCCGGGGCGCCCGATCGCGTACTTGCCGGCTTCGACGACGAAGCCTTCGAGCGGCAGGTCGAGGTCTGGGCGGAGGCGATGGGCGCGGCCGCCGCCCCGGGGGTCGACGTCCTTTACCTGCACCACCTGACGCCGCTGAACGAGGCTGCCGCGCGGGTCCTGCCGGAGGTCCCGATCGTCGGCCACGTGCACGGCACCGAGCTGCTGATGCTGGAACGGATCGCCGCCGGGGCGCCCGCCAGCTGGACCCACGCCGAGGAGTGGCGGGAGCGGATCTGCCGCTGGGCCGCCGCCTGCGGCCGCATCGTCGTCAACGACCGCAGCGGCCTCGAGCGCGCCGCCGAGCTGCTCGACCTCGACCGGGACCGCTTCGCCTGCGTCCCCAACGGCTTCGATCCGATCTTCACCCCGGCGCCGATCGACCGCCGCGCCCACTGGCGCCGCCACCTCGTCGAGGAGCCGCGCGGCTGGCGGCCCGGCGAGGCGCCGGGGAGCGTCTCTTATGAAGAGCGCGACCTCGATGCCCTCGACGGCGTCGTGCTGCTGGCGGTCGGCCGCTTCACCGAGGTCAAGCGGCTGCCGTTGCTGGTCGAAGCCTTCGCCCGCGCCCAGGACGAGCTCGAGGAACGGGCGGCGCTGATCCTGATCGGCGGCCATCCCGGCGAGTGGGAGGGAGAGCATCCGCTGGAGACGGTCGAGCGCATCGGGGCCCGCAACGTCTTCCTCGCCGGCTGGCACCGCCACGACGAGCTGACGCCCTCGCTGCGCGCCGGCGATCTGCTGGTCCACGCCTCGGTCTGGGAGGCCTTCGGCCAGGTGCTGGTCGAGGCGATGGCCTGTGGCCTGCCCGTGATCGCCGTCGAGCGCGGCGGCCCGGCGACGATCGTTGACGATCCGGAGACCGGCTGGCTGGTCGAGCCCGACGACGTCGATGCGCTCGCCCGGGCGATCGTCGCCGCGGTCGACGACGAGGCCGGCCGCCGGCGGCGCGGCGAGCGGGCGCGGGCGGAGGCGGTCGAGCGCTTCTCCTGGTCGCGTCTGGGGGAGGAGCTGGCGGGGGTCGTCCGCACGATCGATACCGCATCGGCCCCCGATCGGCCCGGGGTCAACTAGCGTCTAGGAGTGGACATCGTCTGGACCCTGCTCGGCGTCGCCCTGATTCTCGTCGCGCTACGGGACATCTTCGACGTCCTCTTCCACCCGCTGGGTCGCGGAATGGTGGCGCGGCGGGTGGTGCGCGGCGTCGCCGCGCTGGCGCGGAAGTTCCCCGGCGGGGGCGGCACCCTCGGCCTGCTGGCGGGCCCCCTCGGCTACGTCGCCGTGGTCGGCACCTGGGCGGCGCTGCTGGCGGTGGGCTGGGCGCTGGTCTTCTGGCCGCAGCTGCCGGGCGGCTTCAACTTCGACCCCGCCCTCGACCCGGCGCGGCACTCCGGCTTCGCCGACGCGCTCTACGTCTCGCTCGTCAACCTGACCAGCCTCGGCTACGGCGACATCTCACCCGCGGCGCCGCTGCTGCGGATCCTGGGACCGGTGGAGACCATGTTCGGCCTTGGCCTGCTGACCGCCAGCATCTCCTGGCTGCTCTCGATCTACGGCGCGATCGCCCACCGCGACTCGTTCGCGCACGAGGTGCACCTGGCGAAGGAGACCGAGGAGCGGCTGGGGGAGAAACTCGCCGACGCCGACCCGGGGCTGCTGGAGTCGCTGCTCGCCGGGTTCGCGCCGCAGCTGATCCGCGCCCGCCGCGACGTGATCCACTTTCCGATCACCCATTACTTCCGCACCGAGGACGAGGAGCGGGCGCTTGCCGGGCTGCTCCCGTTCCTCCACTCGCTCGCCGCCGAGGCGGGGGAGGAGGGCCGTCCGCACTCACTGAGGGTGCGAGCAGAGATACTTGAGATGGCGATCGACGATTTTGCCGAGACGCTGCGGACGCGGCTGCGGATGCCCGGCGAGGGAACCGACGAGACGCTCCGCCACTATCGCTCCGAACATGGACCCGTGAGCACGTGAGGAAATCGAAATCTACCTTCAGCTGGATCGCGATCGCGGTCGTCGTCTGCATCGCCCTGGCGGGCTGCGGATCCGGCGGCGAGGGCTCGAGCGAGGACCAGACGATCGAAGGCACCGACGCCTCCTTTCCCGACTACCTCGATCCGGCGCTGGCCTTCAGCCTCGAAGCGGCGACCGCGCTGCACGACAGCTACATCCCGCTGCTCACCTATCCCTCCGCCGACGGCAAAGCCGGGACGAAGCTGATCCCCGGGCTGGCGCGCAGCCTGCCGAAGATCGACGCGGGCGGCCGCCGCTACACGCTGCGCCTGCGACCCGGCCTCGAGTACTCCGACGGGACGCCGGTGCGCGCCTCGGACTTCCGCTTCGCGGTCGAACGGCTGATCCGGCTCAATTCCGCCGGCGCTTCCTTCTACGCGGGGATCGTCGGCGCCGAACGGTTCATGACGACGAAGAAGGGCGGGATCAAAGGGATCGAGACCGACGATGACAGCGGCACGATCGTCATCCATCTGACCGAACCGAGCGGCACCTTCTCCTACGTCCTGGCGCTGCCGTTCAGCGCGCCGCTGCCGCCGGACACGCCGGTCGAGGACCAGACCCGCAACCCGCCGCCGGCGACCGGTCCCTACGTGATCACCGAGGTCCGTCCCGGCCGCGGCTGGGAATACGAGCGCAATCCGAATTGGGCGAGCGCCAACGGTCCGGCGATGCCGGACTTCCCCGATGGCCACGCCGACAAGATCGTCTTCCGCGTCCAGGCGAACCAGAACACCCAGGTCGACGAAGTCGAACGCGGCAAGACCGACTTCATGAGGAACCCGCCGCCCGTCCAGCGCTACGCGGAAGTGAAGCAGCGCTTCGAGGGGACCCAGTTCCGCCAGGCGCCCACGATCAGCGTCTATTACTTCTGGATGAACACCCAGCAGCCGCCGTTCGACGACCTGCGGGTGCGGCGCGCGGTCAACTACGCGATCGATCCGGAAGCGCTGGAACGGATCTTCGCCGGGACGGTGCAACCGACCCAGCAGGTCCTGCCGCCGCAGATGCCGGGCTACCGCCACTTCGAGTTCTACCCGCACGACCTCGAGCGGGCCAAGCGGCTGATCGAACGCGCCGACCCGACCGATCGCGAGGTCACGGTCTGGACCTTCAACCTGGCGCCGACCGACGAAGCGGGCGAGTACTACCAGCAGGTCCTGGCCAAGCTCGGCTTCGACGCCCAGCTGAAAATCATCGACGCGGCCAACTACTTCACCGTGATCGGCAACGCCAGCACGCCCGACCTCGACACCGGCTTCGCCAACTGGCTGCTCGACTACCCGCATCCGAACGACTATTTCCAGCCGCAGCTCTCGGGCGAAAGCATCATCGCCAACGGCAACACCAACTGGGCCCGTTTCGCCGACCCGTCGGTCGACGCGAAGATCAACCAGCTGGCGCGGCAGCAGCTCGGCCCGCGGCAGGAAGGCGAATACGCCGACCTCGACCGGACGGTGATGAAGCAGGCGCCCTGGGCGCCGTTCGGGACGCTCACCCTCGGCACCTTCGTCTCCGACTCGATCGATCTCGACGAGCTCGTCGTCAGCCCGATCTACGGCCAGGACCTGGCCACCCTCGCGCTCGCCGAATAGGCCGGCGCCGACTGGTCGAATTTCATCCCTCCGCGGTCCTACCGGCGACCTGGGGCTGCCAGAGTAGGCGCGCGACGGTGAGGCGTGCGGCCATCTACATATTCGGAGTCCTGGTCCTACTGGCGGCGCCGAGTGCCGCGGCCGCGGCGCAGCCGCGCGAGCTCTACTGGGGCGCCTGGATCGGGTCGCAGCTGACCGGGCGGGAAGCGCCCTGGGACATGGCCGCCGCCAGCAGCCTGGAAGCCAAGGTCGGCAGCGGGCTCTCGCTGCTGCAGTTCTCGGCTCCGTTCGCCCGCTGCGAGGAGGGCGAGTGCAGCTTCTACACCTTCCCGACCACGGAGATGGAAAAGATCCGCGCCTACGGGGCGATCCCCGTCTTCGGTTGGAATTCCGGCGCCTCCGGCGGCGATCCGGCTGACTTTCAGCTCGCCGACCTCAATGCGGGGCGCTACGACGCCTACATCCAGGAATTCGCCGCCGCCGCCGCCGCTTGGGGCCACCCCTTCTTCCTTCGCTTCAACTGGGAGATGAACGGCCCCTGGTTTGTCTGGGGCGCGGGTGTCAACGGCAACACCGCGGCTGAATTCAGGACCGCCTGGCGACGGGTCCAGAAGTTCTTCGACCAGGCCGGGGCGACCAACGCGACCTGGGTCTGGTGCCCCTACGCCAGCGGCACCAAGTCGCTGCGACTGCGGCCCTTCTATCCCGGCAACCGCTACGTCGACTGGACCTGCCTCGACACCTACAACTGGGGCCCCGAAGCCTCGCAGCCGTGGCACAGCTTCCCCGAGCTCCTCGGCCCCACCTACCACCGCATCGTCGAGCGGATCGCGCCCCACAAGCCGATGATGATCGGCGAGGTCGCCACCAGCGGAACCCCGGAAGCCAAGGCCTACTGGATCCACGGCATGTTCGCCGCCCTGCGCCATCGCTTCGACAAGGTCCGGGCCCTGATCTGGTTCAACAAGATCGACGGCGGGATCGACTGGCCGCTCGACTCCGCGGCCGCCGCCGGCGCTTTCGGCCGGGAACTGCGGCGCGGGTTCGAGCAGAACGTGTTCGGGGCGATCCAGAACAGCCCGATCGCGCCGCCAGGCTGAGCGCGACCCCGCTCCTCCGAGCGCCCGCCTAGCATGGCGGGCATGGCCGGCGGTGAATATGTAGAGAACCGAAGCGAGCAGGAAGCGGACTTCCGCTTCGCCTCCTGGGCGGCGTTCCGTCCCTACGCGTTCGGCCTCTACGCCGTCGCGCTGATCCTCTGGACCGCCACTTACGGGATCCCGGTCCAGCGTGAGCTGGTCATCCTCTGGACCTGCGGCGCGCTGGCCTGCGCCTCGATCGGGCGGCCGCCGCGGGAAATCGTCCAGCTGGTGCTCGACTGGCTGCCGATCGTCGCGGTGCTCTGGGTCTACGACTTGACCCGAGGGGCGGCCGACTCCTTCGGGATCGGCGTCCACGTCCACACGATGATCGACCTCGACAGCTTCGTCTTCTTCGGCGAAACCCCGACCGAGTGGCTGCAGGACCGGCTCTACGATCCCGGCGTCGTCCACTGGTGGGACGTCCTCTTCACCTTCGTCTACACCTCCTACTTCATCGTCCCCTTCGCGCTGGCCGGCTACCTCTGGGCTCGTGACCGCGGCGCCTTCCATCGCTTCACCCGGCGGCTGGTGACCCTGGCGCTGGCCGGGCTCGCGACCTACATCCTCTTCCCGGCGGCACCGCCCTGGATGGCGGGCGAAATGGGCCTGATCGACGAAGTCCACCGCACCACCGGCAAGGGCTGGGAAGTGGTCAGCGTCGGCACCGCCTCGCTCTTCTCCAAGGGCCAGGCGAGCAGCAACCTCGTCGCCGCGGTCCCCTCGCTGCATACCGCCTTCGTCACCCTGGTCGCGCTCTTCCTCTGGAGCCGGGTGCGGCGCCGCTGGCTGCGACCGCTGCTGCTTCTCTATCCGCTGCTGATGGGCCTGACCCTGATGGCGACCGGCGAGCACTACTTCTTCGACGTCGCCCTAGGCTGGGTCTACGCCGGCGCGGTGATGGCGGCCTGGACCTGGTGGGAGCGGCGCCAGGAAGCGAAGCTCCCGGCGACCTTCTTAGCCCCGGAGGCTTCCGGGTAGCGCAGCGAATCCCGTGGTTCCTTTGTCCGCTATGTCAGGACAAAGGAACCACGGGATGGCGCAGCGGGCCTCGGAGTGGAAGTCGTGGTTCCTTTTAGACGCCATAGGTGAAAAAGGAACCACGACTTCGGCGCGCGGCTGCTCTTGGCGCCGGTCGATCCCCGGCTAACGCAGGCGGAGGCGGCGGGTTAGGTCGACTGGGGCGTGGCGGCCGGCGTCTTCCAGGTGGAGCTTGACTCGCAGACCTCGTTTGCCGGCGCGGCGCTTGTTGGCTAGCGCCCGGCGGCCGGATTTGGTCAGCGGGAGGGTGAGGCGGGAGCGGCCGACTGGCGTTGCGTAGGGGCCGGCGGTCAGCGTCCGCCGGCCGAGCTTCAGGGACAGCTTGCCGCTGCAGTTGCCGCCGGCACATTGAATCGGCGCCCGTACCGCCTTGCGCGTTGCGCGCAGCCGCCCGACGAGGCCCGCGATTCCCATGGGTGCGGCAGCGGCGGTGCCATCCCGCGAAGGCTCGGCGGCACGCCCGGGCGCCGTCGGGGTCTGCACCAGGCCGCCGAGATCCCCCGGTTGCTCGCGCACCGGCAGGCGCAGCTCGAGGTTGGAGACCGTGATCGGCGCCTGCATGTTCGACGGCCGCGAGTAGGGCGGGTCGGAGGGCAGCAGCTCGAGCTTCACCGTGTCGCCGCCGGTGAAGCGGTAGCCCTGCGGGTGGAGCTGGAAGACGATGTCCGCGCCGCCGCTGCCGGGACGCAGCAGGCCGCGGGCGACGAGGCGCTCTTTGCCGTCGGGACCGACGTCGAGCAGGCGGGCGGCGAGGGCCGAGTCAGCGTTGGCGGTCCCCAGGTCGGCGATCACCGTCGGCGAGCCGAGCAGGGTGAAGCCGGGCGCCGGGACGGAGAGACGGTAGTTCGCGGCGCCGGCCTGGTCGGTGCCCGAAGCGGTGGCGCAGGCGCCGCTGCCGGCGATCGGATCGAAGGCGGCGCCGATCGAGGGATCCCCCGCCGCCGGGAGGACGGTCTGAGCCGCCTCGCCGCCGAAGCGGATCTCGCCGGGTGAGAGGCTCTGCCAGTCCCCGGCCTCGAACGGGCCTTCGGAGGGGCCGCCGCAGGTGGTGGTCAGCGCCTCGGCGCTGGAGCTTGGCGTCGTCCCCGCCCCCTTCAGGTAGTGGTCGAACCAAGCGTTCTCGCGCTGCAGGAAGAGTGCCTCGTCGGCCGGCTTGTTCTGGCTGCGGGCGTGGCCGTCGTCCATCAGGAAGAGGGAGATCGGGTCACCCGGATACTGCGCCCGGGTGCGGTTGTAGAAGCGCACCCCCTCGTCAACCGGGAAGAGGTCGTCGTTCCAGCCGCTCTGGATCAGCAGCGGCGCCGGCGCCTGCGAGTGGTCGATGTAATAGGAGGAGTGGTGGGCGGTGATCTCGTCGATGATCGAGTTCGCCAGCGGGTTGGAGTCGTAGGGCTCGCCGGCGTTGATCAGCCCGTACCAGGTGGTCAGGTCGGCGTCGGGGTCGGTCCCTGGCGGGGCGTAGTTGCTGCTGGCGAGGCCGAGGCCGTAGAGGCCGCTCACGTATGAGGACTTCTCGACCCCGATCGGGGCGTTGCCGTCGGTGCCGCGGTAGGGGGAGTCGGTGGCGTAGTCGAGGGTGCCGCCATTCGGCATCAGCGAGTAGGCGAGGTCGCTCCAGGGCCATTGCGGGACCGCGGCGGCGAGTTCCATCGCCGTGCCGGCGGGGCTTTTCCAGGGGACCAGCGAGCCGTCGGGCAGCATCGTGCGGTTGCGCAATGCCGCCAGCGCCAGCGACATGCCGCCGCCGTAGGAGACGCCGGTGGCGCCGATCTTCTTCGGCTCGGCGACCTCTTCGTCGGCGAGGACCGAGATCAGGTACTGGGCGTCGCGGACCTCGTAGCGCGTGTCGAGCAGATGGTTGTATCCGGCGGCGCAGGCTTCGGGTTCGGTCAGCCGGTCGGGGTCCTGACCGCCGCACGATTCGCCCCAGCCGCGATCGCTGATGCTGAACACCGCGTAGCCGGCCTCCGCCCAGTCCTGGACGCGGGCGTCTTCGAGCCCGATCTTGTGGCCACCCCAGCCGTGGAAGACGCCGATCAGGGGGTACGGCCCGTCGTCACCCGCGCTCGGCGGCGGCGGCAGGACGACGTTGAGGTCGATCTGCGTTTTCCCGTCCCAGGTGGTCGTCTCGCCGCCGCAGAGGCGGACGTCGCCGTTGGCCGGCTGCGCGGCGCAGGCGACGTCGCCGCCGTAGAGGGTCGCGAAGTCGGCCTGGGCCGTCGGCGCGAGCATCAAGACCGCCAGTAGCGCAAGCACCGCAGCGCCCGACATCGACCTACACCGCACCTTGCTCACAAGCTCTCCGCTCCTCGTTCCCAGGGACGAGCTCTCTCTACCCGATACTCGGTACTGGAACCCCGACGCTCAGGCGAGGCGGCGGGAGAAGCTTTCCTCGAGCGCGTCCTTGCCGTCTTCGCCGGGCACGGTCTTGTCGAGGCGCATCAGGGCCTGGCGGCCGTCGATTTCGAGGGTCGCGACCTGGTTGTCGAAGCAGGGTCCCTCCAGGGTGCGCCAGCGGATGCCCGGGTCCGGCGCCCCGGCCGCCTTGGCCAGCAGCCGCGCGACGACGGTCAGCGGTTTGCCGAAGCCGGTGCGCACCACCCGCCGCTCTTTTTCGTCGAGCGGGTTGCGGTAGGGGGAGCAGACCGCCTGGTAGACGGGAGCGCGGTCGGCGCCGTCTCCGTCGGCCGGCTTCGGAAAGGCGACCTCGCTGAGGTAGGCGTGGTGGACGTCGCCGGAGAGGACGACGACCGAGGCCGGCACCTTGCCGCGCTCGCCGCTGGCGACCTCGTGCAGGAGGTCGCGCAGCTTGGCGAAGGACTCGCCGAAGGCGGGCCAGTGGTCGAAGTCGACTTCGCGCCGCAGCTTCTCGCTCGCCCAGGCTGCCGGCTGCCCCCAGGCGCCGTCGCAGACGTGCTCGTTCCAGGCCTCGATCCGCTCGAAGGCGGGGGAGAGGAGCCACGGGATCGTCGTGCAGATCAGCAGGTGGTCGAAGTCGCCGCTCGCGTGCTCGACGATCCATTCCCACTCCTCGTCGTCGACGATCGCCCGCCGCCCGTCCTCGAGCACCCGCGCCGCGCGGGCGTCGATGAAGACCGCCCGGGTGCGGCCGAAGTCGCGGCAGAAGCTCCAGCGCGTCCCGTCGCCCATCGCCTGGATCCGGTGCGCCCAGGCGAACAGCTCTTCCTCGCCTTTCTGGTTGCCGCGCATCCGCTGGTAGACCTCGTTCTCGGCCAGCTCGCGCGGGGAGAGGTTGCCGATGTGCTGGTAGATCCAGTAGCTGGCGACGCAGCCGACCACGCGCCGGTGCCACCAGGACTTCTGCTGCATCTCCAGCAGCCAGCCGCGGGAGATGTTCCAGTCGTCGCTCATGTCGTGGTCGTCCCACAGCATCGAGACCGAGACGCAGGAGAAGAGCCAGCGGATCAGCGGCTCCTCCCAGCTCTCGCGGTAGAGCCAGGTGTACTCCTCGAAGTCGGTCACCTCGTCGAACGGGGGCGTGTCGGTGCCGCGCCGGTCCTTGATCTTCTTCCGCGTCTTCGGTGAGCCCTCGTCGACGTAGACCTGGTCGCCGAGCAGGAACAGCTGCTCGGGCCAGTCGTCGCGCTCGCCCTCGCACATCTGTTTCGCCAGCACCCAGAGGGCGTCGACCTCGTGGCCGATTTCGGTCTCGTCTTTCGGTTCGGTGAAGGGCGCCTCGTGGGGGACGGCGACGCGGCAGGAGCCGAAGCAGATGTCGAGGTCGCGGTCGGCGTCGATCGTGCGGATCGCGCTCGGCGGCAGGTCGGAATCAGGCTCGGGCCAGTGGACTTCGCTGTCGAGCTTGACCTCGTACTCGTAGCGCGTGCCCGGCTCGAGGTCGTCGATGGAGACGAGGGCGTAGTGGTGCCCCTCGACCCGGAAGGTGTGCTCCGTGCGGCCGAGGATCTCGACCTCGCAGGCCTCGCTGGTCTCGACCCAGACCGTCGCCTCGGTGTCGGAGACGTAGCGCAGCAGCGGACCGAGGACGAGTTTCATCGCCTCCACCGTACCCTCCTCGCCTGGCGATAAGCCAGGCAGATTTTTCCGGTGATGAGGCTCAGATCCGGCCCAGGAGGAGGAGGATCAGGAGGATCAGCGCGATCAGGCCCAGGACTCCTCCGGCGACCGCGACGTTGAGCAGCACCAGCACGATCGCGACGATGATGAGCAGCCCGATCAGCGCTCCAATCATGTAGACCCTCCTGTCTCCCCCGGCGAGATACCCCGCCATTGGACTGATTTCTTTAACAAACGGACGCGTCTCCAATCTGTCAGGCCATTCCCAACAAGGCACTGACAACCGCGCGGGAGGATCCGTTTCATCGAAAGTTGGCACGCCTCTACCCTTGATCGGATGGCCCGCAATGGGAAGATCGTCTAATGAGCGAAGCAGCTGCCCCGGCGGGTTTCAGCCGCATGCTCTCCGACGAGCGCTTGACCCGCCGTGCCGTTGGCGGCGACGAGCGGGCCTTCGCGGCGATCTTCCGCCGCTACCACCAGAGCCTCTACCGCTTCTGCCTGGCGATCGTCGGCAATCCGGAGGACGCTCAGGACGCCCTGCAGAACACGATGATCAAGGTGCTGCGGGCGTTGCCGGGGGAGGAGCGCAAGATCGAGCTGAAGCCCTGGCTCTACCGGATCGCCCACAACGAGTCGATCGACCTGCTGCGGCGGCGGCGGGAGACGCGCGAGCTCGACGTCGAGCAGATCGCTCCGGGGTACGGCCTGGCCGAGGACGCGGCGACGCGGGAACGCCTGCGGCGCCTGCTCGTCGACCTGCGCGAGCTGCCGGAGCGCCAGCGCGAGGTGCTGGTGCTGCGCGAGCTTTCCGGCTTGGACTTCGAGGAGATCGGCGCCGCGCTGGAGACCAGCGGCGCGGTTGCCCGGCAGACCCTCTACGAGGCGCGGAAAAGCCTGCGGCAGATGGAGGAGGGGCGTGAGATGGGTTGCGATGCGGTGACCCGGGCGCTGTCCGACGGCGACGGACGGGTTACCCGTCGCCGCGACGTGCGCGCCCATCTGCGCTCCTGCGCCAGCTGCCGCGCTTTCGGAGACGAACTCAAGGGCCGTCGGCAGGACCTGGCGGCGCTGGCGCCCCTCTCCGGGGTGGCGGCGGCGGGCATGTTGCAGGGACTGCTGGGCGGCGGCTCGCAGGCCGCCTCCGGCGGTGGCCTGGCGACGGCGCTCGGGGGCGGCGCGGCGAAAACGATCGGCGCCTCGGCGGCGGCTAAAGGGCTGGCGACGGTCGCGGTCGTCGCCGCGGTAGGGGTCACCGCCGCCGACCGCGGCGGCGTCATCCACCTCGGCCTGCCGGGCGAGAGCAGCGGCAAGTCTGGCCCGGCGGCCCCGGGGGCGAGCCACCCGTCGCACGAAAAGGGAAGCTCCTCCGAGCCCGGCGCGGGCGCCGGCAACGTTGCCGGCGGGGCGAAGACGGGGGAGAAGCCGGCGGTCGGGTCGGGGAAGGGCGAGACCGGTGTCGGCAGCAGCAGCGACCAGGCCGCTCATGGCCAGTCGCAGGCCAGGGGGCACGGCCATCAACCTGCTGAGGGCCCCGCCGTCCCCCAGGCGCAGGGCGCGCCAGCCGAGAACGCTGGGGGCCACGGTCAGGAAAAGCAACCGTCGCAGCCCGCCGCGGGCGGACAGGAAACCGCAGCCGAGAACAAGCCGCCGCCGGACGAAGGCGGGGCCAAGGAAAAGGACAAGGAAAAGGAGGTGGCTCCCGATGCGGCTCCGGCGGAACCGTCCTCTCCGCCGGATTCAGAACCGCCGGCTCCGCCACCGAAAGGGGCGTCCGAAAACCCTCCTCAGGGGGCGGCACCCAGTCTGCCGCCCCAGGCCCAGAAGCCTCAGTCGCTCCCCGGGAAGGGGACTGAACCGCCGGTTCCCCCTACCCCCGCCGCTTGACTAACAGCCCGAGCTTCGCCAGCATCGAACAATGGTCCAGGGGGGTCTTGCCAAGTCGGCGATCGTGTGCTTGTGCGCGCTCGCGCTGATCGCGTCGACGTTGGCTGCCGCGCCTGCTGGCGCGGCAATGTACTTTGGCGCGACGATCAGCGCCGAAACGTACGGCAAGACCGGCAACGCCCCGCGCAGCCTCGAAGCCTGGGACCTGTTCGAGCGTCACGCCGGCCGGAAGGTCGCGATCCTCAACCAGGGGCAGAAATGGGCGACGTTCGACCAGCTGGAGGTCGACGCGACCGCCGCCCGCGGCGCGATCCCGCTGGTGACGATGGGCCTTGGCGAAGGCATCACCCTTGCCGACGTCGCCGCCGGCAAACAGGACGCGGCGATCAAAAAATGGGCGCAGGAAGCGAAAGCCTTCGGGCACCCGTTCCTCTTCGCGCCCTGGTGGGAGATGAACGGCGGCTGGTACGCCTGGGGGCGGAGCCCCGACTTCATCGCAGCCTGGCGTCGCTTCCACGACCTCGTCGTCGGTCAGGGCGCGACCAACGTCACCTGGACCTGGGTCGTGAACAGCATCTGGTACGACCCGGCCTCGAACCCCTCGCCCTACTACCCGGGCGACGCCTACGTCGACTGGACCGGCCTCGACACCTACAACTGGGGCCGCAACCCCGCCCAGCCGGACAAGTGGATCAATCCCGAGCAGACGATCACCCCGACCCTGGACATCATCAGGGAAGTGGCGCCGACGAAGCCATTGGCGATCGTCGAGACCGCCTCGAGCGAGTACGGCGGCAACAAGACCGACTGGACCCGGGAGATGCTGACCACCTACCTCCCGCACCACCCGGAGATCGGCGCCTTCCTCTGGTTCAACTGGAACTTCGAGAAGGGCGATAAACGCGCCGACTGGCCGATCGAGAGCTCGGCGCCGGCCCAGCAGGAGTTCCGCAAGGGGATTCAGAGCAGCCTCTTCGTACCCGGGCCGGTCTCGCTGCCGGCGCTGACCAAAGTGCCGCCGCCGAGCGGCGGGAGCGCGGACCCGGCGCAAGCTGCGGACCTGGCCCCTGCGGCGGAAATGGCCGCCGGTCCCGACGTCGACGCCGGCGACGACGGGACCGCGACCGTCGTCTGGAGCGCGCGCAGTGCCGGCGAGTTCGCCGTCTTCGCGCGGCAGATAAAGGCCGACGGGTCGCGCCGGGCGGCCCAGCAGCTCTCAACGCCGGGCGGCGACGCGCTGGCGCCGCAAGTCGCGGTGGCCCCCGACGGGACCGCGGTCGCCGTCTGGATCGGCTGGGATGGCGCCAACTTCCGCATCCAGGAGCGGCGGATTGCCGCCGATGGTGCGGTCGAGGCGGCGACGCGGACGCTCTCGGGCTCCGGGCAGAACGCGCTGGCGCCGCGGGTCGACGTCGCCCCCGACGGCGAGGCGACCGTGGTGTGGAAGCGCTTCGACGGCTTCCACTACCTCGCGCAGGTGCGGCGCATCGCCACCGACGGGACCTCCGAAGGATCCTCGCAGCGGCTCTCGGAATCCGGCCAGGACGCGGTCGAACCGGCCGTCGCGGTCGCCGACGACGGCACCGCGACGGTGGCCTGGAGTCGCCTCGACGGCTCCGACTCGATCGTCCAGGCGCGGCGGGTCGAACCCTCCGGGACCCCGGCCGCGACCACGACCAACCTCTCGGCGACCGGCGAGAGCGCGATTCAACCGCAGGTGGGGATCGGCCCCGGTGGCGGGGCGACGGTCGTCTGGAACCGCTTCGACGGCGCCAACTGGATCGTCCAGGGCCAGCGGCTCACCTCCGGCGCCGCGCCCGCGGGAGGCGTCCTCAACCTCTCCGCCACCACCCGCAGCGCCGCCGAGCCCCAACTCGCGGTCGGCGCCGACGGCACCGCGACGGTTGTCTGGGACCGCTACGACGGCGCCAACTTCGTCGTCCAGGCGCGGCGGCTCGACGCCGCCGGCAACCCGCTCGCGGCACCGGTCCAGCTCTCGGCCGCCGGCCGCGACGCCGGCGACCCGCATGTCGGGGCTGGGCCCGGCGGCGGCGCGACCGTGCTCTGGAGCCGCTTCGACGGCGCCAACTGGGTCGTGCAGCGGCGCGACCTCGACGGCGCGGGCGCCCTCGCCGCCACCGTCACGCTCTCGGCGGCGGGCCGCAGCGCCGGTGATCCGAGCCTCGCCCGCGGCGGGGACGGGACCCTGGCGATGGTCTGGCGGCGCTCAGCCGGGCGCGGCGCGGTCGTGCAGGCGAACAGCGTTCAGCCTCCTCCGCCACCACCTCCTCCGCCACCACCTCCTCCGCCACCTCCTCCGCCACCACCTCCTCCGCCACCACCGCCGACGACGGATCCGGATCCCGAGCCGCGGTCCGATGGGGACGGGGTGGGCACCCCGCCTGCCGCGACCGCCGTCGCCCCTGACAACTCGTTCCAGATCAGCGCCATCCGTCTCGACCGCGCCCACGGGACCGCCAAGCTGGTGATCGCGGTGCCTGGGCCGGGGATGCTCGCCCTCGACGGCGCCGTGCCCCGGCAACGTCAGGTCGAGGCGGCCGGCAAGGTGACCCTGCGGGTCGCTCCCAAACGTCCGGCCCGCCAGGCCCTCAGCCGCGGCGGCAGCGTGCGCCTGAGGCTGACCGTCACCTTCGTCCCGCGCGGCGGGCTGCCGAACAGCCGCGACCTCAGCCTGCGGCTGAAGAAGAAGCTCCGCGGGTAGGGGAACCTCGTGGCCTCGGGAGGACTTGCCAAGGCGATCGCCGCGTGCCTGTGCGCGCTGGCGTTGCTGCTGTTCGCGCCGTCCGGCGCGAGCGCGTCGATGTACTTCGGCGCCACGATCAGCGGCGAGACCTACGGCCAGACCGGCAACGCCCCCAACAACCTCCAGGCCTGGGACCTCTTCGAGCGCCACGCCGGCAAGAAGGCCGCGATCGTCAACCAGGGGCAGTCGTGGACCAGCTTCGACAAGTACGAGGTGGAGGCGACCCGCGCCCGCGGCGCGATCCCGCTGGTGACGATGGGGCTGGGCAAGGAAATGAAGCTCGCCGACATCGCCAACGGCAGCCAGGACGCGGCGATCAAGAGGTGGGCGCAGGAAGCGAAGGCGTGGGGATACCCGTTCCTCTTCGCCCCCTGGTGGGAGATGAACGGCGCCTGGTTCGCCTGGGGCCGCAGCCCCGACTTCGTCGCCGCCTGGCGCCGCTTCCACGACCTGGTCGTCGGCCAGGGAGCGACCAACGTCACCTGGACCTGGGTCGCCAACAGCGTCTGGTTCGACCCCGAATCCAATCCGACCAAGTACTACCCAGGCGACGCCTACGTCGACTGGACCGGGCTCGACTCCTACAACTGGGGCCGGATGCCCGCCCAGCCGGACAAGTGGATCACCCCCGAGCAGACGATCACGCCGACGCTGAAGATCATCAGGGCGGTCGCGCCGACCAAGCCACTGATCATCGTCGAGAACGCCTCGACCGAGTACGGCGGCAACAAGACCGACTGGATCCGGGAAATGCTGACCACCTACCTGCCGCACCACCCGGAGATCAAGGCCTATCTCTGGTTCAACTGGAACCTGCTGAAGAACGGATCACGGGAGGACTGGCCGATCGAGAGCTCGGCACCGGCACAGCAGCAGTTCCGCAAGGCGGTCCAGAGCGGCCTCTTCGTCCCCCGGCCGCTGTCCCTGCCGGCGCTGACCAAAGTGAAGGCCCCGGCCGCCACCAGCGGCGAAGCGGCGCAGGCCGCCGACCTGTCGCCCGCGGCCGAGATGGCGAGCGGGCCCGACGTCGGCGTCGCCCGTGACGGCACCTCGACCGTCGTCTGGAGCGCCCGCGGCAGCGGCGGCGCCTTCACGGTCTTCACCCGCAGGATCGCTCCCAACGGCACGCTCGGCACGATCCGCCAGCTCTCCACCTCGGGACAGGATGCGCTCGCGCCCCAGGTCGCCGTGACCGCGGGGGGCCTGGCGGTCGTCACCTGGGTCCGCTCCGACGGCGCCAACTTCGTCGTTCAGGCGCGGCGGATCACGGCTGCGGGGACGCCGGAGGAAAGCACCAAGACCCTCTCGGGCACGGGGCAGGACGCGGCGGCCCCGCAGGTGGCGGTCGCCGCCGACGGCACCGCGACGGTGGTCTGGAAGCGGTTCGACGGCGCCCACTACTACGTCCAGGAGCGCCAGATCTTCGCCACCGGGGCGGTGGAGAGCTCTGCTCACATTCTCTCCGCGACGGGCCAGGACGCCGTCGAACCTCAGGTGGCGGTCGCCGGCGACGGCACCGCGACGGTGGTCTGGAGCCGCTACGACGGTTACGACGGGATCGTCCAGGGGCGGCAGATCGCCGTGGGAGGGGCGCCCAGGGCCACGATCCTGAACCTCTCCGCCAGCGGCGAGAGCGGGCTCCAGCCGCAGCTCGGGATCGGTCCCGGCGGCGTGCCGACCGTCGTCTGGAACAGGTTCAACGGCGCCAACTGGATCGTCCAGGAGCGGCGGCTGACCGCCGCCGGGGCGCTTGCCGGGGGCGTGAACAACCTCTCGGCGACGGGGCGGAATGCCGCCGAGCCCCACGTCGCCGTCGGCTCCAACGGCGTCGCCACCGTGGTCTGGGACCGCTTCGACGGCAGCAGCTTCGTCGTCCAGGCGCGCCGCCTCGATTCGGCCGGCGTGGTCGGCGCGTCGGTAGTCGACCTCTCGGCGGTGGGCCGCGATGCCGCCGATCCCCAGGTCGCGATCTCCCCGGGGGGCTTGGCCACGATTCTCTGGAGCCGGTTCGACGGCGCCAACTTCATCGCCCAGCGACGCGACCTGCTCGGCAACGGCACCCTCGGCACCACCCAGAACCTCTCGGTCGCCGGTCGTGCGGCAAGCGACCCCGCGCTCGTCTGGGGGCCCGGCGGAACCCTGGCGATGACCTGGCGGCGCTTCAACGGCGGCGGCGACGTCGTCCAGCGGCGGACCGTCCCACAACCCGTCGCTCCTTAGAGGGCGCGGCTAGTCGGAGACGAGGGCGCCGAGCAGCTCGACGTATTCGCGCAGGCGGTCGATCGCGAGGTAGCTGTCGCGCACGTGCTCGCGTCCGGCGGCGCCGAGCTCGGCGGCTCGGCTCGGGTCGGCGGCGAGAGCGCAGATCGCCGCGGCGAAGGCCGGCAGGTCGCGGGGGTCGTCGATCAGGACCCCGGTCTGCCCGTCGATCACCTGGTCCTGGATGCCGCCGACGCGGCTGGCGACCACCGGCTTGGACTTCCACATCGCCTCCGCCACGGTCAACCCGAAGCCCTCGGCGAGGCTCTTCTGGACGATCAGGTCACTGCGGCGCTGCAGCGCGTTGACCATCGCGGCGTTCTGAGTCAGGTCGTCCATCGGCAGGCTGAAGAGGTGGGCGCGGCGGCGGCGCTCATCCTCGAGGTCGCGCCAGCGGGCCGCGACCCGCTCGTAGACGGCGGCGCCCTCCGGGTCGTCGTGGACGCCCTCGGTCTCGGGGCCGACGAGGCAGAGGTGGAGCGAGGGGTCGTCGAGGTGCCGCGCGAGGGTCTGGAGCAGGCCCTCGTGGTCCTTGAGGCGGTCCCAGCGGGAGACCTGGGTCACGACAGTCGCCCCGGCCGGCACCGGTTCCTCCTGCAGGATCGTCGCCCGCTTCTCGACCGTGGCCAGAACCGCCGCGATCCGCTCGTCGTCCAGGTCCTCGTTCTTGGCCGAGAAGGGGTCGATCACCGGCGGCATGATCCAGGCCTTGCTCTGGTCCAGCCCCTCCCAGAGGTAGGCGCGGCGGGAGAAGACGTAGGCGTCGGCCGGCTCGACGTAGGGGCGCAGGAAGTCCCAGGCCTCGCGGGCGACATCGTTCGGCTCGTCGACGCCGATGTGGCAGCGCCAGACGACGGTCAGGCCCGCCTCCTTCATCGCCGGCACCAAACCCGCAGGCTGCGGGTCGTGGAGGTAGATCACGTCGCCGGGCTCGACCATCGCGCTCAGCCGCTCGGCGGACTGGGCGGAGGCGTCGGCGTACGCCTGCCGCGCCGCACGGTCGAGTTTCCCACCGTCGCCCTCGTCTCCGTGCAGGCGGTTGTGGATGCGCTTGGTCAGCTCGAAGAAGCGGTCGTCCCCGTCGAGGACAACCCAGCGGACGTCGACTCCGGCGCCGCTCGCGTAGGGCAGCAGGGCTCGCAGCATCTCGGCCACCCCGCCCCCCTGTGAGGTCGAGTTGACGTGCCAGATCCGCCGCCCGTCGAAGCTCTCGCGGGCCGCCTCCGCGGCGGCTTCGATCGCCGCGAAACGGTCGCCGACCAGCGGGCGGAAGCGCTCCAGGGGAGCGGCCTCGATCGCCACCTCGCGCAGCGCCGCCATCAGCGCTCTCCGCCCCCGAGCGCGGCCATCGTAGCCACCACAGACCCGGCCAGCGCGTCGAGAGCGTAACCGCCCTCGAGCACGGCGCCGACTGGCGCGCCCCAGTCCGCCGCGGCGGCGCGGACGAGGTCGGCCATGCGGGCGAAGGACGCGGTCTCCAGCCGGCACTCCGCGAGCGGGTCGTCGCGGTGGGCGTCGAACCCGGCCGAGATCAGTACCAGCTGCGGCTCGAACCGGGCGGCCGCGGGCAGCAGCTCCTCCGCGAGCAGCGTCAGCCAGACGTCCTCGCCACTGCCCGCCGCAACCGGCCGGTTGATCGTGAAGCCCTCGCCCGCGCCGGAGCCGGTGTCCTCGCGGGCGCCGCTGCCGGGGAAGATCCCGCCCTGGTGGATGCTGGCGAAGAGGACGTCGGCGCGCTCGCGGAAGATCTCGGCGGTGCCGTTGCCGTGGTGGACGTCCCAGTCGAGGATGAACACCCGCTCGAGGCCGAACTCGGCGATCGCCAGCGCGGCGGCGACGGCGACGTTGTCGAAGAGGCAGAAGCCCATCGCCCGCTCGGGTTCGGCATGGTGGCCGGGCGGGCGGCCAGCCGCGAAGCCGACCTCGGCCTCGCGGCGGAGCAGCGAGCGGGTCATCTCGCAGGCCGCCCCGGCCGAGCGCAGCGCCGCCTCCCAGGAAGCCCCGCCGGCGGAGGTGTCGGCGTCGATCGCGCCGCCGCCGGAGCGGCAGAGGTCGTGGATCCGCTCGACGTGCCCGGGTGGATGGACGAGCTCCAGCTCCGCCTCGGTCGCGGCAGGTGCCTCGCGCCGCTCCCAGCCGAGCCAGCCGCGCTCCTCCAGCGCCGCCTCGATCGCCCGCAACCGCTGCGGCGACTCAGGGTGGCCGGGCAGCCCCTGCCGCGGATCGTGCTCCAAGCAGGCCGGATGGCTGAAGTAGAGCATCGGGTGAATCTACCCGGCGCAAGCACAAATTCGCGAGACCGCAAAAACGGTTCTTGGAGGACCGTTTTTGCGTCTCGGCAGCGACAGGATGTAAGCCCCCGGTGGACCTCGGTCGCGAAATGCAAACCAGTTGCGGTTGGGGTGATAGCGCGCCGACGCGGATTGGAGTGCGGGCGAGCACGTCGATCGTCAGAGCTTCCATGATCGGTCTTCTGGCCGCTGCTCGGCGCCAGCTTCCTGACCGCGCTCGGCGTCGCCGGCGGTCTCTTCCTCCTCGTCGTGCCCGGCGTCTACCTGCTGGCGGCGTGGGCGGTGGTCGCGCCGGTGATCGTGATCGAGCGCCGCCGTGTCGTCCACCTCGTCTTCACCGTCCTCGCCCAGACGGCCGCGGCGCCGGTCGCCGCCCTGATCGCCTCGGTCCTCTACTTCCGCCTGGTGGAGATCCACCGCCAGCGCCCCGCAGCCCCCGCGCCTACCGACCTTCCACCTCGCCTCAGCTGAGCGCGAGACCGCAAAGACGGTCTCTCAAGGACAGTTTTTGCGGTCTCGGCGGGGCGTTAGTGCTGGAGCAGGCCGGCCACGGCTCGAGCCACGCGCTCGCCTCGCGCGGTGAGCACGTACTCGGTGTGGGGGGGACGGCCGGGGACGAGGTGGCGCTCGACGATTCCCGCCGCCTCCAGCTGCTCGAGCCGCTCGGAGAGGGTCGTCGGGGAGACGCCGGGGAGGGACTGGCGGAACTCGTTGAAGCGGGCGGCGCCGCTGGAGCAGGCGTAGATCGTCGCCATCGTCCAGCGGCGCTCGAGGATCCCGGCGGCGGCGCGGAGCTCGGTCGGGACCGGATTGCAATTGCGGCAGCGGGGGGTCATCTCGATTCCTACGCCACCGCTGCCTCGTGCCCCTTCTCCGCCGGCTCCAGCGCCAGCGTCAGGACCTCGTCGATGCTCATCACCGGGTGGAAGCACATCTGCTCGCGCACCTCCTCGGGGACCTCGTCGAGGTCGCCGCGGTTGCGCTCGGGCAGGATCACCTCGGTCAGCCCGGCGGCGTGGGCAGCCAGCACCTTCTGCTTGAGGCCGCCGATCGGCAGCACCCGGCCCTGCAGGGTGACCTCGCCGGTCATCCCGACCGTGTGCTTCACCGGCCGCCCGGTCAGCAGGCTGACCAGCGCCGTCGTCATCGCCGTGCCGGCGCTGGGGCCGTCCTTGGGGATCGCCCCCGCGGGCACGTGGACGTGGAACTCGCGCTGGAACGCGTCCGGCCCGATCCCGAGCTCCTCGCGGTGCGCCCTTACGTAGGAGAGGGCGATCCGCGCCGACTCCTTCATCACGTCGCCCAGCTGGCCGGTCAGGACCAGGCCCTTGTCGCCGTCCATCGCGGTCGCCTCGATGAAGAGGATGTCGCCGCCGGCCCCGGTCACCGCCAGGCCGGTGGAGACGCCCGGGATCGCGGTCCGCTCGACCGACTCCTGGAAGAACTTCTGCCGGCCCAGCGCCTCGCGCAGCGCCTCGCCGCCGAGGACGACCGTGCCCTCGGCCTCGCCGGCCGCGATCTTCGTCGCCGCCGAGCGGATCAGCTTGCCGATCTCGCGCTCCAGCCGCCGCACGCCCGCCTCGCGGGTGTACTCGGAGATCACCGCGCGCAGCACCGTGTCGGAGACCTCGACCTCCTCCGGCCGCAGCCCGTTCCGCTTCAGCTGCCGCGGCAGCAGGTAGCCGCGGGCGATCGCCAGCTTCTCCTCGGTCGTATAGCCGTCGAAGGCGATGATCTCCATCCGGTCCAGCAACGGCGCCGGGATCGTGTCGACCAGGTTGGCGGTGGCGATGAAGACGACCTCGGAGAGGTCGACCTCGACGTCGAGGTAGTGGTCGCGGAAGGTGTCGTTCTGGGCCGGGTCGAGCACCTCGAGCAGGGCCGCCGACGGGTCACCGCGCCAGTCGGCGCCGACCTTGTCGACCTCGTCGAGGAGGATCACCGGGTTCATCGTCCCGGCGTCGCGCAGGGCGCGGACGATCCGCCCCGGCATCGCGCCGATGTAGGTGCGGCGGTGGCCGCGGATCTCGGCCTCGTCGCGGATGCCGCCGAGGCTGATGCGGACGAACTCGCGCCCGAGGGCGCCCGCGATCGACTCGCCGATCGAGGTCTTGCCGGTGCCGGGAGGGCCGACCAGGGTCAGGATCGCGCCGTTGGCACGGCTGTCGTCCTCGATCTCGCGCTCGGAGCGCAGCTTGCGCACGGCGATGAACTCGGTGATCCGCTTCTTCACGTCGTCGAGGCCGGCGTGGTCGGTGTCCAGCACCTCGCGGGTGTGGGCCGGGTCGAGCCGCTCCTCGGAGCGTTTGCTCCAGGGCACGGCGATCAGCCAGTCGAGGTAGCTGCGGATCATGCTGCTCTCCGGCGACTGCTCGCCCTGGCGCTCGAGCCGCCGCAGCTCCTTCCCGGCCTGCTCGGCGACCGCCTCCGGCATCCCGGCCTCGGCGATCTCGAGCTCGTACTGGGAAATCAGGTCGGCCTCGTCCTCGCCCAGCTCCTTGCGGATCGACTCCATCTGTTTGCGCAGGAAGTAGTCGCGCTGCTGTTTCTGCGCGCCAGACTCGACGTCGTCGCGGATCCTGCTGCGCACCTGCAGCTCGGTCAGCCGCTCGCGCTGCAGCTCGACCGCCAGCTCGAGGCGGGCGGTTACGTCGATCGCCTCCAGCAGGCGCAGCTTGCCCTCGTTGGGGATGTCGGGGGAGAGGCCCGAGGTGTCGGCCAGCGCGCCCGGCTCGTCGATCGAGCGCAGGAAGGCGGCGATGCGGCCGTCGTCGCCGCGGTGCTCGAGAATCTCCTCGACCACGGCGCGGTATTCGGTCGACAGCTCACGCGTGTGCTCGTCGTCGGGATGGCCGTCGCGGATCTCCTGCACCTCGACCCGCAGCGTCTCGTCCTCGCCGGGCTCGGCGCCGCCGGCGATCAGCCCGCGGTGCAGGCCGACGACGGTGGCGACCGGACGGCCGCGGCGGCCAAGGCCGGTCTCGATCACCTCGGCGACGACGCCGACGCGGCCGAACTCGCCGTCGCGGCGCGGCATCAGGAAGACGCGCTCCTCGTCACCGACGTCGATCGGCAGGGTCGCGGTCACGGTCGGGAAGACGATTGCCTCGTCGAGCGGTATCAGCCGATAAGTCATAACCAAGTCCACTTTCTGTAGTTAGTCCTCCAACAGGATAGCGCCGATAGTTTCCGCGTCAAGGGCCTGCCCTAGGGGTGTCTGAGCTTTCCCGTCACATACGGGGGAAAAGCTCAGACACGTTCGCCGGGCGCAACGGTGGGGCCGTGGGCAAGGTCAAGTGCCAGATCTCCGTCTCCGCCGACGGCTTCCTCGCCGGGCCCAACCAGAGCGAGGAGCACGGATTAGGCGAAGGCGCCGAGGCGCTGCACGATTGGGCCTTCAAGACGCGCTTCTTCCAGGAAATCCACGGGCGCGAGGGCGGCGAAGGGGGGATCAGCGACGAGGTCGTGCGCGAGGCCTCGGCCGACAGCAACGCCATCGTCATGGGCCGCAACATGTTCGGCCCCGTCCGCGGTCCGTGGACCGAGCCGTTGTGGAACGGCTGGTGGGGGGACGAGCCGCCGTTCGGCGTCCCCGTCTTCGTCCTCACCCACCACGAGCGCGAGCCGGTGACCCTCGGCAAGACGACCTTCCACTTCGTCACCGACGGGATCGAGAGCGCCGTCGCCCAGGCCCGCGAGGCTGCCGGCGGCGGCCATGTCTCGATCGGCGGCGGCGGCGAAACGATCCAGGAGACGATCCGCGCCGGCCTGCTCGACGAGCTGCTGGTCAACCAGGTGCCGGTGGTCCTGGGCGGCGGGACCCGCCTGCTCGACGGGATCCCGCCGAGCGTGAAGCTGGAGCAGACGCGGGTGGTCGAGGCCCCCGGCGTCGCTCACGTCTTCTACTCGCTCTCCTATTAAGAGCCGAGGATCTTCGCCTTCTGCGCCGCGAACTCGTCCTCGGTGAGGATGCCCTGGGCTTTCAGCTCGCCCAGTTCCTTCAGTTGCTCGATTGGCGAACTCGCGGCCGGCGCTGCTGGAGCGGGCGGCGGCGGCGCGACGGCCTGCTGCTGTTCTTCCTGCTGCGACCAGCGCTCGCCCTGCCGTTTGGAGACGCGGTTGCTGACGGAGGTGGCGGTGCCGGCGATGACCGCGGTGCGGGCGACGCCTCGAAGTAGTCCTGGCATGGGTGATTCCTCTCTTAGGCGTTTGCCTCGGCCTCGTCGAGCGCGGCGAGGACGGCTTGAACGGGGATGCGGCCGCTGGCGACGAGCTGCCCACCGGAGCGGCGGACCGCGGCGGCGAAGGGCCCGGCCCAGGTGTTTTCGAAGACGAGCAGGGCGGCCGAGGTCCCGGGCTCCATCGCCCCGGCGGCCTCGTTGACATCTTCGTCTGAGAGCAGGCCCGAGGAGGCGCCCTCGAAGACCGAGAGCTCCGCGGCGCCATCACCGAGGTCGGACAGCTCGAGGCCGACGACGGTCCCGTCCTCGTCCTTGGCGATGAAGCTCAGGTCGAGGATCCTGACCAGGCCGCGGTCGACGAGGTCGACCAAGTAGGGCGCCACCTCGCCGTTCGGCTGCCGCCCGGGCCACTCGACGAGCAGGTAATCGATCGGCCCCATCTCACTCGTCATCTCCATCGGCCCGGCCCTCTCTTTAGGAAGAAATTCTTATGCAGCCGGGTCAACATAGCGCGATGCCCCTCCGGCTCGGATGAAGATCAGCGATCCGTTGCGCTAGACGGTGACCGTGGTCCCTGCTCCGAGCGGCAGCCAGCGGACACGCTCGCCGAACTCGGCCGGTGCCGCGGCGAACTCGGCCTCGACCTGCTCCCGGCCCTGGCGGAAGTGGCGCCAGCCCTCGTAGTGGATCGGGATCGCCGTCCGCGGCTGCAACGAGCTGAGCAGCTCGACCGCCTCGGCGGCGGTCATCGTGTAGCGGAGCGGGCCGGTGACCGGGAAGCGGACTCCGCCGAGGTGGACGAGCGCGGTGCCGACCTCGAGGCGGTCGGCGACCTCGCGGACGCCGTCGTAGAGGACGGTGTCACCGGAGATCCAGAACGCGCCGTGCTCCTGTCCCTCCCAGCGCAGCGCGAAGCCGACGACATCGCCGACCAGCGGCTTGCTCAGCGGCGGGCCGTGACGGCAGGGGGTGGCGGTGACCTCGATCCGCGGTTTGCCCTCGGCCGTGAGCTCGGCGGTTCCCCACGGCGCGAGCCCGCGGGCGTTGCCGCCGAGGCGCCGCGCGCCGGCCTCGGTCGTCAGCACCGTCCCGGCCCGCGGCAGCAGCGCCCGGCCGGCGGCGTCGAGGTTGTCGTCGTGATGGTCGTGGCTGAGCAGGACCGCGTCGATCGGCCCCAGCTCCCCGGCGGCGATCGAGGGCTCGGTCAGCTTGGTCGAGCCCGTGCCCCAGCCGAAGCGGCACTTGCCACCGGCCGGATCGAAGGTCGGGTCGGTCAGCAGCCGCCAGCCGCCGAACTCGATCAGCACCGTGGGACCGCCGATGTGGGTGAGCCGGACCTCGATGCGTTCACCCTATGCGTACACGGCCCAGACCCGGGGCGGTTAGTCTCGCCTCGACCCCGAGAAGGAGCTTCCGACGATGAACCAGTCCCAGAACCCCGAGGACGCCGCGAGGCTCTACGGCAACCGCTTCCTGACCGAAGACGCGCCCGCCAAGGACTTCCCCGCCACCGGGATGCCGGCGCTCGACGCGATGCGGCTGGTCGACGAGGAACTGGTGCTGGAGGGGGATCCCTGGCGCAACCTCGCCACCTTCGTCACCACCTGGATGGAGCCCGAGGCGCAGCGGATCGTCAGCGAGAACCTGCACCGCAACTTCATCGACCACGCCGAGTACCCGATCACGGCCGAGATCGAGCAGCGCTGCATCCGCATGCTGGCCGACCTCTACCACGCTCCCGGGGAGACGACCGGCTGTCGCACCCAGGGCTCCTCGGAGGCGATCATGCTCGGGGCGCTCTCGCTGAAGTGGAAGTGGAAGCAGCGCCGGGAAGCGGCCGGGAAGCCCGTCGACAAGCCGAACCTCGTCTTCGGCGGCGACGTCCACGTCGTCTGGGAAAAGTTCTGCCGCTACTTCGACGTCGAACCGCGGATCGTCCGCCTGCGGGAGGACAAGTTCGTGATCGGGCCCGAGGACGTCGAGCCCCACGTCGACGAGAACACGATCGGCGTCGCCGCCGTCCTCGGCACCACCTTCACCGGCCACGCCGACGACATCCCCGGGATCAACGACCTGCTGCTGCGGATCAAGGAGACCCAGGGGCTCGACGTGCCGCTCCACGTCGACGCCGCCAGCGGCGGCTTCGTCTGGCCCTTCCTCTACCCGCATTCCGAGTGGGACTTCCGGCTCGAGCAGGTGCGCTCGATCAACGTCTCCGGCCACAAGTTCGGGCTCGTCTACCCGGGGATCGGCTGGCTCGTCTTCCGCGAGAAATCCGACCTGGCAGAGGACCTCGTTTTCTACGAGAATTACCTCGGCAAGACCGACGCGACCTTCACGCTCAACTTCTCCACCGGCGCTTCGATGGTGCTCGCCCAGTACTACAACTTCGTCCGGCTCGGGCACGAGGGCTACACCCACGTGATGGAGGCGATGAACCAGAACGCGAAAGCGCTGGCGGGGAAGCTGGAGGCGAACGGCAACTTCGAGCTGATCGGCGCTGACAAAGAGCAGCTGCCGCTGGTCGCCTTCAGGCTCACCGACGGGCACGACTACGACGAGTTCGACGTCTCCTGGCAGCTCTCGGCCGAGCGCGGCTGGATGCTCCCCGCCTACACGATGCCGCCGGAAGCCGAAGACGTGAAGATCATGCGCGCGCTGGTCAAGGAGACGCTGAGCCGCGCTCAGGTCGACCGTCTCGCCGACGACATCAAGGAAGCCTGCGAGACGCTGGAGAAGAAGGGCGGCGCCCACCCTCACGAGCGCAAGAAGATGAAGCGCAGTCCGGGCTTTTAAGGCGCGGGCGGCGCCCACCGCGCCCGCTTCGCCTAGCCGGGGTCGTCGGCCCGGCCGGGCCACCAGGCGCGCTCGCCGAGCCGGTAGGTGATCGCTGGGATCAGCAGGGCGCGGACGAGGAAGGTGTCGAGGAGGACGCCGACGGCGACGGTGGCGCCGATCTGGACCAGCTCCTCGAGCGGCAGCAGGGTCAGGGTGGCGAAGGTGCCGGCGAGGATCAGGCCGGCGCCGGTGACGACGCCGCCGGTGCCGACCAGGGCGGTGAGCGTTCCCTCGCGGGTGCCCCGCGCGGCCGCCTCCTCGCGGGCCCGGGTCATCAGGAAGATGTTGTAGTCGACCCCGAGGGCGACGAGGAAGATGAAGGCCATCAGCTCGAGGTTGAAGGCGAGGCCTTCGGTCTGGAAGACCTCGGTGAAGGCGAAGGTGGCGAGGCCGAGCGTGGCGGCGAAGGAGGCAACCACGGTCGCGATCAGGTAGGCAGGGGCGACCAGCGCCCGCAGGACCGCGATCAGGATCAGGCCGACGACGAGCAGCACCAGCGGCACGATCAGCTTCGTGTCCCGCGCGTTGGCTTCCTCGACGTCGAGGTTCTCGACCGGGACGCCGCCGAGCAGCCCGCTCGGGGCGATGGCGTGGAGGCGTTCGCGGATCTCTTCAACCGCGCCTTCGGCGTCGCGACCGTAGGGGTCGTCGCGGAGGACGAGGAGGATCACCGCCTCTGCCGCGTCGCCCGGCGCCGGAGCGGGCAGCACCAGTTGCACCGCGTCGAGCCGTTCCATCTCCCGCGCCACCCTCGGGGCCGCCTCGGCCCCGACGACCGCGGTCAGCGGCGCGCCGAGGCCGGCGGGGAAGTGCCGTTCCAGCGCTTCGGTCCCGCGGCTGGAGTTGGTCGGCCGCGTCACCCCCTGCCCGAACCCGAGCGTGTCATGGCGCGTCAGGTTGCCGAGCGCAAGAACCGCCAGCAGGGCCAGCACGGAGACGACGATTCGCCCCGAGCGTCTGCGAACCAACCCCGCCACCCGCTCCCAGCCGCCGAGACCGCGAGAGACGTCGATATTCGACGTCTCCTGCGGTTTCGGCAAAGAGGCGGGCCAGAAGGCCCGGTCCCCGAGAATCGCCAGCAGCGCCGGCAGCAGGGTGAAGGCCGCGGCGAGCATCACCGCGATGCCGATTGCCAGCACCGGGCCGAGCCAGTGAGTCGACTCCAGGTCGGCGAAGAGGAGGACCAGCATCGCGGCGATTACGGTGCCGCCACTGGCAAGGATTGCGGGGCGGGTCTCGCGGACTGCGAGCGCGAGATCCTGCTCTTCGCGATACCGGTGCACGAGCAGCAGCGAGTAGTCCGTGCCAGCGCCGAAGACGAGGACCAGGAGGAGCATCGTCCCCTCGCTGTTGACGGTGATCCAGCCGGCCTCGATCAGCAGGTAGGCGATCCCGATCGCGACCAGGTAGGCGAGGCCGACGACCAGCAGCGGCAGCAGGGCCAGCAGCGGCGCCCGGTAGACGACGAGCAGCAGCAGGAGGACGAGTCCGAGGGTGGCCACGAGCAGGGTGCGGCCGGCGTCGGCGGCGATCGCCTCGAGGTCGGCGGCGATCCCGCCCGGCCCGGTTACGTAGGCATGGAGCCCCGGCCGATCGTGCGCTCGCAGGTAGCGGCGGATCTGCTCGACACCTTCAACCACCGCGCCGCGATCCTCGGCGTCGAGCGCCAGCACCAGCAGCGCCGCTTCGCCGTCGCGCGAGACTGGGCCGATCCCGTTCGCCAGCCGCGCCACCCTGGTCAGCTGGTTGCGGTATTCGCCGGAGAAGGGATCGGCGATCGGCGTCGCGCCGGACAGCCCGAGCTTGCCGAGGCCGTCGCCGATCCGGCCGATCGCCTTCAGGTCCGCCCCCTCGAGCCCGCCGCGGCGTTCGAAGACGATCACGACCGGGACGTCTTCCCGGCCGGAGGAGGCGTGCTGGAGCGCGTCGAGCGCCCGCGTCGATTCCGAATCGGCCGGCAGGAAGCTGCTCTGCCCGGCGGCGGTGACGTCGTCGATGTGGGCGTGGGCGATCAGCCCGGCAGCGCCGATCAGCAGCCAGACCGCGACCGCGAGCCATCGTCCTCGTGATCCGGTGACCACAGCGGCAGCGTATTAGGGCCCTGCACAGCAAATGACTGATTCGACTTCGCCCTGGCGGGTAACCGGATGCTCATGGAATTGAAGCCGCTGCTCATCGCTGCCCTGGTCGCACTCTCCCTCGGCCTTGCCGCATGCGGTGGCGGCGGCTCCGATTCCAGCTCTTCAGAAGCGGAAACCACCCCGCCGGCGAGCGAAGAAACGACCACCGAAGAAACCGAATCGACGGAAAGCGAACCCGCCCCCAGCGGGGAGGCCTCGAAGTCCGAAAAAGTCGACATCGTCGAATTCACCTACCAGCCGGATCCGGTCGTGGTCGGGGTCGGCGGCAAGGTGATCTGGCAGAACCAGGACACCGCCCCGCACACCGCGACCGCCGACGACGGCAGCTTCGACACCGGAACGATCGAGAAAGGCAAGATCGGCTCGGAGACCTTCAAGGAAGCGGGCACCTTCACCTACTTCTGTGAAATCCACCCGACGATGCACGGCAGCGTCGAAGTCGTCGAATAGCGAGACTCCCGTCCCATGCCGTTCTGGATCGCACGCAAAGCCGCACCCCACCTCTGGAAGCGGGTGCCGTGGGCGAAAGTCTGGGTGGTCTCCCTCTGGCTGTTGAAGAAAGGCAGGGACCGGATCGAGCAGAACCTGACCCAGAGCGAGCAGACCGAGTTCTGGAACCTGCTGAAGAAGTCGAAGGGCCGGCCGGACAGCCTCAGCAAGCGGGACAAAACCCGCCTCAAGCACATCGTCGGCAAGGCGATCCGCGGCTAGCCCGTAGAGTCATCGCGTGCCCGAGGGGGAGCGAGATGACCTGGCGGAGCTGCTCGAGCGGCGGGCGCTGACCGAGGACGCGGCGCGGCCCGACGCAGTCGAGAAGCGACACGGCGCCGGCGGGCGCACCGCGCGTGAGAACCTCGCCGACCTCGTCGACCCGGGCAGCTTCGTCGAGTACGGCCGCTTCGCGATCGCCGCCCAGCGCGGCCGCCGTGAGCTCGACGACCTGATCGCCCGCACGCCCGCCGACGGACTGATCGGCGGCACCGCCCGCGTCAACGGCGACCTCTTCGCGCCCGAGCGCGCCGCCTGCGCGGTCCTTTCCTATGACTACACCGTCCTCGCCGGCACCCAGGGCGCCCTCGGCCACCGCAAGAAGGACCGCCTCTTCGGGCTGATCGAGCGGATGCGCCTCCCCGTCGTCTTCTACGCCGAGGGCGGGGGAGGGCGGCCCGGCGACACCGATTACCCGGTCGTCTCCGCCCTCGACACCCGCGCCTTCGCGCTCTGGGCGAAGCTCTCCGGGCTGGTGCCGCGGATCGCGATAGTCCACGGGCGCTGTTTCGCCGGCAACGCGGTGCTGGCCGGCTGCGCCGACCTGATCGTCGCCACCGAGCAGAGCTCGCTGGGGATGGGCGGCCCGGCGATGATCGCCGGCGGCGGCCTCGGCGAGGTTCATCCCGACGCTGTGGGGCCGATCGAGATGCAGGCGCCTAACGGGGTCGTCGACGTCGCCGTCGCCGACGAGGCCGAGGCGACGGCGGTGACGAAGAAACTGCTCGCCTACTTCCAGGGAGCGACCGAGCCCGGCGCCGAACCCGACCAGGCGCGGCTGCGCGAGGCGATCCCGGAGCGCAAGCGCCGCGCCTACGACCCGCGGCCGATCGTCGAGACCCTCTGCGACGAGGGCAGCGTCACCTTCCTGCGCGAGCGCTTCGCGCCGGAGATGGTGACCGCGCTGGCGCGGATCGAGGGACGGCCGCTGGGGATCATCGCCAACGACACCCGCCACACCGCCGGCGGCCTGACCAGCGACGCCAGCGACAAGGCGGCGCGCCTGCTGCAGCTCTGCGACGCCTTCGGGCTGCCGGTCCTCTCCCTCGTCGACACCCCCGGCTACATGGTCGGGACCGAGGCCGAGGCGACCGGCCTCGTCCGCCACGCCTCGCGCCTGCTGGTCGCCGGGGCGGCCCTGCGGGTGCCGCTGATCGCGGTGGTGCTGCGGCGCGGCTACGGCCTCGGCGCCCAGGCGATGGTCGGGGGCAGCCTGCACGAGCCGCTGCTGACGGTCGCCTGGCCGAGCGCCCACCTCGGGCCGATGGGGCTGGAGGGGGCGGTGCGCCTGGCGCTGCGCAAGGAGCTCGAGGCGATCGCCGACGAGGCCGAGCGCGAGCAGCGGGTCCGCGACCTCACCGCACAGGCCGAAGAGAATGCGAAGGCGCTGAACGCGGCGGCGCTGTTCGAGCTTGACGACGTTGTCGACCCGGCCGCGACCCGCGGCCTGATCGCCGCCACCCTGATCGCCGCCGGCAGCGCCCGACCGCCAGGCGCCCACCGCTTCGTTGACACCTGGTGACACGAAAGGAACCCATGACCGACTACTCCGACCTCAAGGCGCTGTTCATCAACTGCACGCTGAAACGCAGCCCCGAGACCTCGAACACCGAGGGGCTGATGGACAAGTCGATCGCGGTGATGCGCGCCAACGGGGTCGAGGTCGACTCGATCCGGGCGATCGACCACGAGATCGCGATCGGCGTCTGGCCCGACATGACCGAACACGGCTGGGAGCGCGACGAGTGGCCGGTGATCTACGAGCAGGTGATGGCGGCGGACATCCTCGTCCTCGGGATGCCGATCTGGCTGGGGGAGAAGTCCTCGGTCGCGACCCACGTGATCGAGCGCCTGTACGGCAACTCGAGCCTGCTCAACGACCGCGGCCAGTGGGCCTACTACGGGCGCGTCGGCGGCTGCATCGTCACCGGCAACGAGGACGGGATCAAGCACTGCGCGATGAACGTCCTCTACTCGCTGCAGCACCTCGGCTACACGATCCCGCCGCAGGCCGACTCGGGCTGGATCGGCGAGGCCGGTCCCGGCCCCTCCTACCTGGACGAGGGCTCAGGCGGCCCCGACAACGACTTCACCAACCGCAACACCACCTTCGCCGCCTGGAACATGATGCACCTGGCGCGCATCCTCAAGGACGCCGGCGGCATCCCCGCCCACGGCAATCAGCCGAAGGAGTGGGAAGCGGGCTGCGACTTCGACTTCCCGAACCCCGAGCACCGGGTCTGAGCGGCGCATCCGACTCCTGGCACAGCGGGGTGGGGCGAAAGTCGGTTGCGTTCTAGCTGCCGCCCCCTCCTCCGCAACCACCCCCACCGCCGGAGCAGCCGCCCCCACCCGAGCAGCCTCCGCCGCCGCCGCAACCGCCCGATTCGCCACCCCCGCTCGGGCTGACGAAGCAGCCACCGACGTACCCGGCGTAGGCCCCGGTCGGGACGGTGAGGCCGCTGGTGTGGGAGCGCACGGCGGCGAGATGGAGGCCGTCGATCCCCAGCGGCTGCTCCAGCCCGAGCCGTTCGTCGAGGTCCCAGAGGATCGAATCCTCCAGCCGCCCCATGTCCGAGCGGTCCCAGGCGCGGACGGTCTCCGCCAGTGCGTCGCCCATCGGCGTCCCCATCGCCTCGTCCGGCGTGTGGTGCAGGTAGCGGCCGAAGGCCGCGTGGCAGAAGGAGGTGTAGGTGCGGGTGTCGAGGATGAACTCATGCCACGCCTCGTCCACCGCCCGGGACGGCATCCCGAGCAGGGTGTTCCACTGCCAGGCGCAGCAGACGAACCACTGGCGCAGGCCGCGCTCGACCAGCTCGATCTCCTCCGGCGTCAGCTTCGGCAGACGTTTGCGCACCCGGTCCCAGAGGTAGCTGGGGAACTCGAACTCGGCGACGAAGCGCTCCCGCTTGCGGGCGGAGCGGCGCAGCCAGGCAACCTGGACCCGGGTCAGCTTGCGGCGCTTGCCGCTACCAGCGGGCATCGTGCTCCTCCATCACCCCGAGGCCCTGGGCCAGCTCGATACCCCCGAGCGCGCCACTGAAGCTGCCGAAGCGGTGGCGGTAGCGGGAGCGGATCAAGAGGTAGTTGTCGTCGTGGGTATGTTCGGACTCGCCGCTGAACTGCAGGGACCCGCCGTCACCAAGGGCGATCTCATCGGGCCGGTCGAATCGAGAGGGCGGCGGCTCGCTTGGCGCGCCATCGATCCAGATCGCCCGCTCGCTGCCACTCGGCGGATCGTTGATCCCCTCGACCAGGTTCCAGGCGACGGGCCGGCCATCGGCGGCGGCCCCGACACCCGCCGACCAGCGCCAGCTGGTCTCGCGCTTGTGGTGGCCGGCGGACTCGTCGTCGACGCCGCGCCCCGAGACCTGCCAGCGCCGTCCCGGCACCTCGACCGTCCCCTCGATCGCCATCCCCACCCGCTTGCGGGTCCAGGCCAGGGAGCGGCCGCTCGGGCAGGTCGTCTCGATCGCCTCGCACTCGCCGATCCGCAGGCTGGCTCGCAGGCTCGGCCCGTCGATTTCCAGCCGCGGTCCATCCAGCGTCACCTCCTTGCTGCCGGGGACCAGCGCGGTGTGGTGCCACTGCTGGCCGGTCTGCCGGTCCAGAAGCACCCAGAAGGACTGGGTCAGCGGCCCGACCTCGGCCCGCGCCGCGCAGAGCATCAGCTCCTCGGCGAAGAGGCCGACGTAGCGCCAGCGCTTGCGCAGCTGGCCGTGGTCGAAGAGGGGAAGGGGGGCGGGATCCATCGGGCGAAGGTACCCGGCCGTGTCGACTTTGTCCTCTCCAGGGAGACGAAGTCGACACCTCAATAGGCTCGCGCGATGGACCAGCTGACCCAGATCGTCGGCGCGCTGCTGATCCTCGCCGCCTTTGCGGCGGTCCAGTTCGACCGGATGCGGCCCGACTCGCGCCTCTACCTGGCACTCAACCTCGCCGGCTCAGCGATCCTCGCCATGCTCGCGATCGCCGCGGCGCAGTGGGGCTTCGTCCTGCTCGAGGGAGTCTGGGCGATCGTCAGCGCCTGGGGTCTGAGCAGGGCGATTTTGCAAACCACTGGTTGACAAAGTCGCCCAGCATCAGGAGGCGTTCGCCTCCAGTCGCTCCGCAAGTTTTTTCATCCCCCGCGCCCGCGCCGCCTCGGCGGCGCCGGCCCAGTCGGTCGCCCGGTCCTTTGGCCGCTTCACCCCGGCATCGCGCAGCGTCGCGATGTCCTTGAACTTGAGCAGGTCCTCGCGTCCTTCGATCAGCGCCGCGCGCAGCGCCGGTCGCCGCTCGCGGATCGCGCCGTCGAGGATCGCCTCCAGCGAGCCGTGCGCCTTCAGCAGCTCCGCCGCGGTCTTCGGCCCGACGCCCTTGGCGCCCGGCAGCCCGTCGGAGGGATCTCCGCGCAGGGCGATGAAGTCCGGCACCAGCTCGGGATCGATCCCATAGCGCTCGCGCACCTCCGCCGGCCCGACCTCTTCGGCGCCTTTGCCGCCACCGGTGCGGACGTAGAGGACCGTCACGTCCTTCCCCGCGCACTGGTACATGTCGCGGTCGCCGGTCAGCAACAGCGCCCGGCCTCCGGCCTCGGCCTCGAGCTTCGCGTAGCTGCCGAGCAGGTCGTCGGCCTCGAGGTCGTCGGCGACCGCGACCGTCCAACCGAAGGCTTCGAAGAACTCGCGCGCGTCGGCGAACTGGTGCGGCAGCTCGTCGGGCATCGCCGCCTCGCGCTCGGCGTGGTAGGCGGGATAGAGCGCGGTCCGGTAGGCGGCCGCGTCGGGGCCGAAGCAGAGCACGACCGCCCGCGGCCGGTGCACTTCGACCTCGCGCAGGATCAGGTTCGCCGTCCCCAGCAGCGCGTTCACCGGCCGTCCGTCCGGCCCGACGATCTTGCTCGGCAGCGCGTAGAAGGCGCGGAACAGCATCGAGGGCGCATCGACGGCAAGCAGGGGGGCGGGCATGGGACCAGCCTACGCAGCACCGGGAAGGGGGGTGGTTGGCTTGGTCCCTGTATCGAGGGTCCCGGCTCTGAGACTTATCCCATCTCGAGCACAAGGGATTTCGGCGTTGCCCGAAGAGCATCCAGCAGCCTTTGCGCAACGGAGCGGTTACCGCTGATCTCGAGTTGACCGCGGGGACCCCCGTTCATCTGCCGCATCCAATCCATGGGAGAGCCTGAGATTGAGGTTTGGGCTTCTCCTTCCAGGCTGGTGGAGCAGGAGACGACCCTCCCCTTCTCCACGTGGACGAGAACGCCCGCGTGGGTGGGAGTGGTCCCACCTCGAAGCTCTACGGAAAAGCGGAACCGGCCGGTGACCTGGGAGTCCAGCGACATCAACGGGACCGCGAGAAGGAAAACTGCCTCTATATCCGTACGGCTAATCGCCGCAGCGGGCAGCTGGATGTATTTCAACTCCCACGCGGCCGCAGCCGTAAGGGGTACGACTGCGCGGTGTAGCCATTCGGTCGCTCTATATGGAGTGCCTCGACTGTCGCCGGGTTGCGGCTCGACCATTTTTGCGATCCGCATCGCGATCAGCTTGCGCTCGAGAGAGGGGTAGCTGATCCTGAGGATCAGCTTGTTCAAGTCGGTCAGCGACAATGGCCGGGCTGCCACGGCTCGCACGATGTTGGACGACCAGCCGCCGATCAGCGCCTTGGTCGCGCTCTTCGCTGCGATGCTGCCGAGCATGATTGGTCCGTCCGGGGCCTCCCCGAGCCACTCCTGCAGATACGCCGCGACGCCCAGGAGGGACTCCCCTGCCGGTGTACTGCGGTACTGCGTTGCGGCTTGGAGCTCGCTCCGCCGCCGTCGCTCGAGGAGCCCCAGCTTTTCTAGCCTGCGCGAATAGACGCGCATCGTGCTCTGTGGCGGGGAGCCGACAGCGCGATGTAGATCGAGCGGCTCCAGCGGACCCTGCTGCAAGGCTTTGAGCATGTGGAGATGGAGCGGCGCCGCAAGTAGAGATAGAGGCTCGGTGCCCGCGCGGGTCATGGGACCTCGCTAAGAAGTTCTAATCCTGAATCTAGCCTAAGCAAAATCAACCCATCCCTCAGATGCTGCGTCCTCTTGGATCTCGAGGCGAACGTGAGCCGGCGCCACAAGAGTTGCAGTGTCGCACCTTTCGGTACGCGCTGGTCTATACACGTGTGCCTAATTACACGCGTTAAAATTGGCCGCACTACTCCCTCATGCGTACTCAAGGTGGGAAGGCTTCGTTTGACGGTGCTCGGTGGGGCTTTGCGACCACGCAGAAACTCGTCGGCGAATCGATAGCGAACTGCAGGTTGCAGGGAGAACCCGCCTGTCGCGCCGCCCGCTAGGACAACCATCCCAAAGTTCCTTGCCAGGCGGCCGACTGCGCCGACCTCGGCTTCAAGCCGAAGCTCTCGCTGAAGCTCCTAGGCGGCACCGAGGGGACCGATACGCCGCGCCTGAAAGCTGTTCTAACCGCACGTGAGGGCGATTCCAACATCGGCCGCGCACAGGTCACCCTGCCCCACTCGGCCTTCCTCGAACAGGGCCACATTCGCACCAGCCGGACCTGGTAGCGGCTCTTGGCTCGAAGAAAGTCGACATCAATCTCGTCGGCCGGATCGACTCCATCGACGGCGGTATCCGCAACACCTTCGAGTCGCCGCCCGATGCTCCGGTCAGCAAGTTCGTCCTGGAGATGCAGGGCGGAAAGAAGGGCTTGATCGTCAACAGCACCAATATCTGCAAAAGCAAACATCGAGCCAAGGTCAACATCAAGGGCCAGAACGGTCGCAAGCACCACTTCAACCCAGTTGTCAAGGCCCAGTGCGGTGGCAAAATAGGGGGGAAAGGCAAGCGGCGCTAGTCGCCTCTGACGCAGCTGCATAGGACGAGCGCCGCGGGTGGCTAGAGTCGTCTGCCGCATGAAGGCACTCGACATCACCGACCTGGAGAAGCGCTACCCGACCGGGGTGGAGGCGCTGCGCGGCGTATCGCTCGCGGTCGAGGAGGGCGAGCTCTTCGGCCTGCTCGGGCCAAACGGCGCCGGCAAGTCGACCCTGATCCACTGCACGACCGGCCTCGCGCAGCCGACCGGCGGCTCGATCGCGATCTTCGGCCACGACGCGATCGACAACTACGCCGAGGCGCGCCAGGCGGTCGGCCTCGCCCCGCAGGAGGCGAACATCGACTGGTTCCTGACCGTCGAGGAGACGCTCGACTACCACGCCGGCTACTTCGGGATGCCGCGACGCGAGCGGCGCGAGCGGACCAAGGAGCTGCTCGAGGTCTTCTCCCTGACCGAGAAGCGCGACGAACGCACCCGCACCCTCTCCGGCGGGATGAAACGGCGGCTGATCCTCGCCCGGGCGGTGATGCACCGGCCGCGGCTGCTGATCCTCGACGAGCCGACCGCCGGCGTCGACGTCGAGCTGCGCTTGGAGCTCTGGCACTACGTCCAGAAAATCAACCAGGAGGGGACGACGATCCTCCTCACCACGCACTACCTGGAGGAGGCCGAGCAGCTCTGCGACCGGATCGCCTTCATCGCCGAGGGGCAGATCGTCGCCGAGGGGACCAGCGACGAGCTCGCCGCGCGCTTCGACGTGCCGAACCTCGAGGACGCCTACCTAGCCCTGGTCGGCCGCAAAGAGCTCTCCCGCTCGCACATCGAGCTCGAGCCCGAGGTCGCCCCGTGAGCGCCGCCCAGATCCGCTTCGCGACCCTCTGGCGCCGCGAGGTCAACCGCTTCATGAAGATCAAGAAGCAGACCCTCGGTGCGCCGCTGCTGGAAACCTTCCTCT